>JADLET010000151.1 GCA_020845975.1 Gammaproteobacteria bacterium
GAAAACCAGGGGTTTCTGCCATTTTTCCCATGACATTCTGCGGTTTCTTTGTTCGCCTTACCGCCGACCGTATGACGGTAAAACTCAGGTCATTTTGACGTGCCAGAAACCCATACCGTCAGTTTTACCGTCAGACTGCCCCGCTTGGTGCCGATAGACGGCGAACGATCCGGAGAGTTTATTTGTTTTATTTCAGTGAGTTAGGTTCGTACTTCGCGGGACGCCGATAGACCGCGAAAGGCACCTAATCACTCCCACTCAATGGACGCCGGCGGCTTACACGAAATATCGTAGGTCACTCGCGATATCCCGCGCACTACGGTTGGGAACGTGGAGCTTTACCGGCAGTGATGGCACTAATGGAATGGACGCTGCGAACCTGGAACCGTGTTTGATTGGCATGGAAGCCTGCGGCGGCGCCGAATCTGAAGGAGATGGATCGTCAGGCGAAGGAACTGGAGAAACAGATCCTGATGTGGCACCGGGACAACGAGGCGAGCCGGAAGCTGGAAGCCATTCCGGGTATTGGGCCGGCATGGATGGGATTGGTGCCTAAGCAGCATTCGAGCGGAGGGAAGCAGAACTTGCTGGGCATCAGCAGGCGCGGTGATACCGACTTGCGCACGCTGATGATCCATGGCGCACGCGCGGTTATCCGGTTTGCGGAAAGCAAGTCGCATGAAGAGGGCTGGCTGCGCACGCTGATGGCGCGGCGAAACAAAAACGTGGCGGCGGTCGCCCTGGCGAATAAGAACGCGCGCATCGTCTGGGCGTTACTCGCGCACGAGCGTACTTTCCGGCCCGATTACTCGCCAGCCGCCGCGGGTGCTGCAGTGTAGTCAGGGTGATCAACTAAAACCGAGTACAGCACGTTACGGAAGGAGATCCACCGATTGCGCAGGCGATCAAGACATGATGGCGAGACAGGTCAGACCGTGAGCGGCGTAACCTGAGATGGCACAGCACTTTGAGTGCGCGACACTGATAAGGTGCCGCTCAGCGGATTCCATCAGGGACAGAAGCAAAATGCTTCACACAAAGTCCGGATGTATGACTGCAATCTATACTTGCTCAACATCATCAATTGAGAGCTTGGCAAACAAGTGGGCGTCCATGTATGCCATCAGAATCGACGTGGTTGTCGTTCCCTCAGGGATGCTTTCATGTTGTTCCAGGTTTTGATGGCAGTGCCATCAAAAATGCGCTGCGAGAACGAAACATTGACATCCTCACCCGATCCCCAGTGTTGCCGCGATACCCAGCTGCGCGCAGGGCGCTTTCGCGTTTGATTCTAAATCATCAATCACCTACTCTTTGGTGTGCATCAGGCCGCACCTTTTTCATGAGCGTTCTACGGCTTCGCTCTCACTCAAGCCGTGCCCTACTGACCCTGGGTCAGCCCTTTGTGGATGAGCAGCACATCATCTGCCAGTCGTGATCGCCTGCGGGCGTGAGCGCAGCCACTCTCCGATGAGAGTGCTTTTCTATCAGCGTAGATACACCTCGACGATCTCGCCCCGGAAGTGTCCGAGTTCCTGACTGAGGAGCTCGCGCGCCTGAGTGTAGGGCTTGCCCTCCCCTTGCAGTTCGCGCATGCGTTCCTGGGCGTAGCTGTGACGCAGACCATGGGCGCCTTGCGACCAACCGAGCGCGCGGCTTGAGGCCTCGCTGAATGATTTGCTCCAGGCATTGCCGCCGCCAAGCGAGTAGTGCTGGCGGTAGCGGATGCCGCGATCGCTGACCGTCCGTACTTCGGATAAGCGACAAGCCTCCAGCCGGGAGGCAAGGCGACTGGGGATCAGGACCTCACGGCGCAGGCCGCCTTTGCCGGTGACGATATACCGCTCGCCGTCGCGACCCAGAAACCGTTCCCGGCTCCACGGCCGGTGAGCCGATGCCTGCGCCACGTTGCGGTGCTGCAGGGTGAGCAATTCATGGGCACGCAGACCCGCGCGCCAGGCCAGCTCGGTGGCCAGGGCGTTCCTGTCGCTTTGGTGCGCGGCAATCCTGCGGATTTGCTCGGGGGTGTAGGCACGACTGTGTAAGTCGGCTTTGACTAACGCCGTTTCACGATCCAGGCTCCCTTTGCCGGTGATAAACTCCAAGGCATTGCGATCCGCGTCGAGCTGTTTCTGACCGATGCCCTGCGCGGTGCGATCACTGAGATACTGCTGGGCCAGCTCAGGGGTTATTTCCTTCAAGTGACGCAGACCGGCACATTCGCGCGCCCACTCGCCAGCCTGTTTCAGGGCTGTCACGTATTTGTTGAAGGTCGCCAGGCTGTGGATCTTGCCGGTAGTCTGGCTGCCTTTCGCGCCGCTCGTCTGTTTGGCCGCGTGCCGGCTGGTCAGACTCAGAAACGCTTTCAGTACGGCGAGTGCTTGCACCTCCATTGCCTTGCCCTGGCCGAATCGGGTCATATCAGGTCTGCGGCAGACGCCATCGCTTAAGGGCGCGCCACACAGTGGTGGGATGCACCTTGGTGCGTTTGTGCTGGCGCAGCCACAAGGCAAGGTCATAGCTGCTGGCGCCGGCCGCGGCCAGAGCCTCGATCTCGGCGCGGTGGCGGTCGAGCCGCGAGCGTGCCGGGGATCGGCGACGCGCGATCCGGCGGAGGGCACGTACCTGCTCAAGCTGGGTTATAAGGTCGCGATCGGCCACCGCTTCACCTTAGCCGTCCGATCTCGCGCATTGCAAAACCCCATTGCAGAGGATCTGCTGCGCCCATCCCGGAAATTGCCTGCCGCAACAAGCCCGCGCTCGGTGGGGCGAAGGCCTCACAGAGCGCGGGCGTGCCCGCGGCCGGCCTGCATGGATCTGCGCCAGCGGCTTGCGGCAACCGATGTGCCACGTGGCACAAGGCGGACAGCGCGCCACGGTCATTGGCCGTCCCCGCCATCCTTGCGGGATCGACGCCAGATCTCGGCCAGACGACGGACGAGCGGGTTGTCATCGGACTTGGCATCGATCAACGGGAGGGGACCGGGTATCGCGGCGGCCTGAGTCCGTATCGACTCGGTGTTCTGCCGGCGGTGCCGGATCTCGGCCACACGCAGCGCCGCCTCCGGCGTGAACGTGCCGCGACGGGCGCGCTTGATCAATCCACGCAGGTAGGCGAGCGGTGAACCATGAATCTTGCCCGACGCCATCCGACCGGCAAGTTCATCGAGGAGCTGCTGTGCCAATTCAGACGGCAGTCCGTCCAGCATTGTCTTCACTGCCGCCCGTTCAGCATCGATCAGGTCTTTGGGGTACACCAGATCATGGAGATCACCACCACCAGGATCGGCTGATGTCACGATCACTGGCGCAAGCGACATCGACTCCGGGTCCTGTGGTGGTGGTTCTGTTACGGTTCTCTTGGTGGTTCTGGGCCTGTCGTGGGTGTCAGGGGCCCCCTGACACCGTTGACCGGGGGTGCTGTCATCCGTGACCGGGGCCCTTGACACTGTGTCACCCCTCATCGCCAGGACATACCGGTTAGAAGTACGGGACTCGTTTGGGCGCAAGCGCGTCTCGATGAACAACAAGCCAAGGGCAACCAACATGAGGATGATGCGCCGCACGGTACGGGGGGAGATACGGCACTTGCGCGCCACCGTCGGCACACTGGGCCAACACACGCCGTGATCATCGGCGGCATCGGCCAGCGACAGCAGGACCAGCTTGGGAGTGGGAGCAAGCTCTTGCCTCCAGGCCCAATTCATCGCAGCGATACTCATGGACGCTGGTTGCGCGTCTCCTGCTTGGTGGGCCGGCCTCGGCGCCGGGGTGACACGTGCAACAATGACGATTCCCGGGTCGTGACCTTGTACTGATCCAGCCACGCATGCACCGCCTTGCACGGCCACAGCCGGTGCCGACACCCCGGTGGTTCTATGCGCGGCGGCAGCGGGTTCCCGGCCGTCAGCTTGTTGCGCAAGCGACCGAGCGAGATGCCGAGCAGCCGGGCAATGTCGGCATCCGTGTAATAGCCGGCTTCATCAGCGGCATGTTCTTTCGTCACGTTGAGACTCCTGTGTCGGGCCTTCGATCTCTTGAAGGCGACACAGGATAATCACGCAGTGTGAACGACAACTATGGAAAACGTTACTTGCAGATACGGGGAAATTTAATCGAATGAATCGGCCTTAGTAAATTGGGCGAAAATAGCCTCGAATACACGCGGGATCCCTGACGCAGACCTGTATATGGTTTTTCTCCCTGAACCCGGCATTGGGATACAACTCGGCGCCCTCCCAGAAAGCGGCTCGGACCGAATCGTAAGGCGTCTTGTCCGATTCCTCGTTGAAACGATGAATGGTTTCGATCACCGCACGATCAAGATGCCTGAGCAACAAATCTCCATCCGCGTTCAGTCCTGGCTTGTTCTGAGGAAGCTCCAGGCCGGACTCCTTGTGCATCTCGCACAACAGCTCGTAGCCCATCTTCAACAGTTGCAGAGACTCGTATTCCAGGAGATTGAGGCAGTTTCCGAGATCAATCACCGCGCCGATGACAAACGGTTCGGTGATCTTTCGCAGGCCCCTTTTGGGATGGTCGCGAAGATGAGTCGCGAAGTTCAGTGCGCGGGAGGGGTCGTTTTCCCAGAAGTAGATGCCCGCGCCCAGCCAATCGTACTTGTTGTCGCTGGGCTTTAAGTCATCGTCACCGGCGAGAATTTTCTCGGCGGCGCGCTTGTCGCATCCATGGTATCCAAGGACAAAAGACGGCAGGGTGGAAGTAACCCGACGCGGCATTCAATCAGCGATATTTACTGGTGAGGTTGCCTTTCTTGGTCACGATCCCCGCCTGCTCCAGGAATCGCTTGGCTGACTCAGGCGTCAGCGTTTTAGCGAAGCGCTTCATGTCCTTGATTTCCGTGCTCGCGGCAGCGCTTCTGTCAAACTTCTGCACCGCCTTTTTGGCTCCACTCATCGCCTTACCTCCTGCTAGCTGTTCATGATGCCATATCGGCCTTGATTGGACCAGACTGAGCCCTGGCGCGGCCACATCGCCAGGTGAACGAAACCGACGACCGCGCGACAAAAAACTTGTCACACTTTTGTCACACCGCGAGCAAGATTCAGCGTGATCAGCCGTGATCCATCAGAACGCTATGTGACTGTTCTAACTTGTGATATGCTGCAACTCCCTGTAACAGAACGGGTGTGAAAACGCGTTCGGGAGGCAGGTGTCGCACGTTCGAATCGTGTCACCCCGACCAAATCAAATCAATCACTTGAAACCTCTCCGGAGTCCTAATGGGGTTCCAAAGTGATTATTTGTCACAGCGTTGTCACGCTCGCTCACGAATTCGAGGAGTCTGGCAATGGCGTCCTTCAGAAAACGCGGCTCTTACCAATGGCAGGCCCAGATCCGAAAAGGGACTACCGCTGCAAACCCGAACCTTGATGCGCGTGCGGCGGGCGGAAACCTGGGCCCGGGCGATCGCGGTTGAAATGGACCGTGGCAGTTTCGTCTCCCGTACGGAAGCAGAGACCACCACCCTCAACAAGCAGCAGGGGAAAAACCGTTACGCATTCTACGGTTCAAATGCCTGATCGCCGCAGGTGGCTCGCTGTTCCAGGCTATACGAAGCCATTAATCCTGGCCATTGTCTCGCAGCCTGAAGCGGGTATCGATTTCTGCCTGCGCCTCCATCCAGTCCTGAAGTGGATCACCGCCCTGGAAGTGGCGACGCTTGGCCAGATAATACGCCGCCTCTGCAATCATTTGCTCGCGTTGTTCCGCGCTGACTTCTCTCAATGTGGACGCGCGAGCGCCTGAACCGTTGGCGCCGGACGTTTTTGACGTTGAAAACAGTGATTCGGATGTATGTCTTGACATAGTCGAGCTCCTATTCTGAAGCCGCCGGAATCAGGCTTCTAGTGGGCGGTAACTTTCCTTTGCAGTCCTACTGCGAGCCTCCTTCAGACTGATCCCTGCGCGGCGTGGGGGGGCGCCACGTTCCAGCTGCGCGTTGCGGCTGAAGGATCTCTGGCGCCCGATAACGTATCGCGCTCGATGCACCGAGAACAATCACCGCACCGACGACGCCGCCGAGCATGAAGGCCATGAGCACAGATTCGATCATCATCTCTATCATTGGTTTTATCTCCGAGGTAATAACCGCTGGTTTCAGCTTCTGTTGCCTCCATAATCGATATCGTCGACTATGCGACTTGACTCTAACCTGCCGCCAATAGATATCCTTATGGCTGCCGGATACAAATCGATTGCCTAGCGCCGCTTGGCAAACATACCGAGTACGAGTCCCACCCCGGCGGCGACCGCGAGTGATTGCCATGGCCTCCGTCGGATCAAGCGATCCGTAGACCTGGCGGCGTTTCCGGCCTTGTTCTTGACGACATCCCCGACAGCATCGATCTTGTCATGCAGTTGATGCGCTTTTTTACGCAAGCGCGCGTGCAGGGTCGCAAGCTTTGCGTCGCCTTGACCGGCCGTGGGCTCAAGAAGATCTTCCGAGTCCAGTATCAGATTATCAAAGTGTTCGTTTTTAGCTTTCCTTGAAGACATGTCGTTATCTCCGTGTTGCCTCAGTCGGTCTCGCGAGCACGGTGAAAAACTACTTTCCCCATTCCCGTAGTAAATCATTCGAACGATTTCACTGCAGATTAGATGCCACGTATAAAATTTCAAAATATTATAGGCAAATACGTTTGCATGCTTTTACCAATGGGAGGAGAAGGTGGGGGATAAAGCACATAATAATGGTCATTTCCCGAGTGGGATATGGTCTGTCTCATGATGCCGGGGGTGATTGGCGTTTTTCAATGATATCCCTGTAATGTATGTACTAGCATAAAACAGGTAGGAATGAGTTCGTCGATCAAAAGCACTAACAAGGAGATCGCATCATGAAACTCACCTATTCCATGCTGGTAGTTTTGGTTATCCCCTGGATGTCCAGTTCGATCGCGTTTGCCACCGCCATGGATGATCGCATCGAAGACTCGATCACGAATTCGTATGTGTTCAAGACGTATCTGAATGATGACGACATCGACGTCGACGCCGATGATGGCGTCGTTGTCCTGAGCGGAAAGGTGACAGATGAGACGCACAAGGCGCTGGCCGAGGACACGGCCGCCAGCGTGCCAGATGTCAAGGGCGTAGACAACAGACTGGAGATCACGGGCACGCAGCCAGCGGCGAGCTCAGATGCCTGGCTCCTTGCCAAGGTGAAGACAACTCTGTTGTTTCACAAGAACGTGAGCGCTACGACTGACGTCACCGTGAAAGACGGCATGGTGAGCCTGCGCGGCGATGCGGATAGCCAGGCTCAGAAGGACCTGACCACAGAATATGCCAGGGATATAGAGGGCGTTCGCGATGTCGACAACCGGATGACCGTGAAGAGCGGGTCGGCTCAGAGCCGGACGGAAACCATACGCGACAAGATCGACGATGCTTCCATCACTGCCCAGGTCAAGATGATGTTACTGGGCCACAGATCAACCAGCGCCTTCCGTACCAAGGTCGAGACGCAGGATGGTATCGTGAGCCTGACTGGCAAGGCCCGAAGCCCGGCCGAGATCGATCTGGTCACCAAACTCGTCAACGATGTGAAGGGCGTGCGTGATGTGAAGAACATGATGGTCGTTGACAGTTCCGTCTGAGCCATATGGCAATTAGAGGCAGAGGCGCGCCGACTACGGATACGTGATCATGACCTGAAGAGAAAACCGAGGATAAACGCCATGCTTACGACCCTACTGATAATCGTCCTCCTCCTGGTGCTGATTGGTGCTTTGCCGACGTGGCCGCATAGCCGTGAATGGGGTTATTACCCGAGTGGCGGTGTCGGCGTGGTCCTGCTGGTGCTGATTGTTCTGCTGCTGATGGGTGCGATCTAACGACGTACTCAGACAGGACGGCCGGGAATATTACACCGACCGAAAAGGCATCGGGATAGCAGTGGCCAAGGATTTTCCAATGGTCCACCGGCAGCTGGCAATTGGGGGATATACCCCATGCAAACAGTGTTTTCCACTCATTAATTACCGGGCATTTATGCATTAGAAATAGGATCTATATCAAATCAAGTATATAAAATATGGCAAGGATAATGCAGTACTGAATCAGTAGTGGTCGGTGTATGAGTCTTATAAATCCTGGATAAGTTTCTTTGTTATTTAGGGCTACGAACGAGGGAGATAACAATGAATATGCCAATAGATAAATCAAAGCGCGATTTTCTGAAAAAGACGGTGTATGTCGTTCCGGTAATAATGACCTTAAAGATGGCCCCAACTTTGGCGAGCACAGGTTCTCCTCATCGTTCTCGTCATGGAGACAAGCATGGCTCCAGAGAAACTCGCAGGCGGCAAAGCCATGGTAATTTCCTTGAACAATTCAGGCATGTCTTCCGTAAGTTATTCTGAGTTGGATATTTGAGTAACCAGGGGATGCATTACCTTGGCTAATATGCTTCCGATGAGTCATGGAGAGCGAAGCAAGGGCGAGAAGCCCCCGGTAGACGCGTGAGCGAGGGACGAACGGAAGTAGTGAGTAAGGAGCGAACATCATGGCGTAGCGCCAGCGTGGTAGGCGGCGCGCAGTGCCGCCGAACACAGGCGAGCCGGGACAAAGATGGCTGTCGCCAGCGCAAGGTGCGAGGGTTGACTGGGATGTCCCCTCGCACATCCTGAGCACGGCGACACCTTGCTTACACGCCCAAGGCTCCTTGGATCACGACAGCGGAGCGTATATTATTCTGTGCCTGACAACGTGCAGACCAAATGCAATTCCACATCACAATAGAGCCCGACAGAATGCCCCATGCACAAGTCACCTCGTGAAGGCCGGGCAGGTGAGACTGGCGCAACTCTCCGAATCAACTGTTAGTCCTCCTCGATCAGCGTGGTCCAAGAGCATGACGCGGCGCTTTAAGAACGTTTTCAATATCGACATTGAGACATTGCTGGCCTGCGGCTTGATAGACCGCATCTTCGCTGCATCGATTACTCTGCGCGCAAGATACTCCGCCATGCGGCTGTCGATGAAATGCCGGTTAATCAGCCGTTGACCAGAATAGAACAGCGTGCTTATGCTTTCCGTACTTGTGAGCGAGATTGGCATGGATTGGCAGAACTTTGAATGGGGCGTGCTGGGGCGTTTGCTGGCGGCGACAGCCGTCGGTGCGGCCATTGGGCTCAACCGCGACGTCGTCGGCAAGCCGATGGGTACACGCACGTTGGCCCTGGTCGCATTGGGCGCAGCCATTGTCGCCCTGGTCGCTGTGGGAGACCAGATCATTGCCCCGCACCCGGATGCCCGCAGCCGTGTCATCCAGGGCGTTTTTCAGGGCGTCCTCACCGGCATCGGCTTCATCGGGGCAGGCGTCATCATCTACCAGAAGGCGGAGGTGAAGGGCCTTACGACGGCCGCTACCGTCTGGGTGACTGCTGCCCTCGGGATCGCCTGCGGTCTCGGCGAATGGAGCCTGGTGATTTCCGCAGTCGTGTTGACCTTGGTCGTGCTGATGTTGAAGCCTCTGGAAGATTGGGTCGTCCGGCGCTATGTGAATAAAAAAGGCCAAATAGCCGGAAAATGCGACGCAGACTGAACTACGTGCCGTTTCCCAAAGATTGTGAATTACCCGCGTTTCTGGTTCGCCTATGCGTGGTCCGAAGAGAAGCGTATCTTTCTCATGCTGCATATCACACCCGCGCCCCCAACAGACGGTGTGGGCGGCGCTAGAGAAGCAGCGCAGACAAGACTGCTAATGGTCGCGCATTGAGATCGGTTAATTTCAAACAGGTGATCGTACGTTAGAATTCCACACTTACAGCACAGGAGTCGAACTATGATCAATACAGCCCAAATCAAGCCTGGCATGCCTGTCGTCTGTTCAGAAGACGGGCAATTCGCTATTGTCGATCATCTCGAAGGGCGTGACACCATTAAGCTAAAAAAGGACAACACCGGTCAGCATCACTATATTCCCGTGAGCTGGGTGCAGTCAGTTGATGGTGGCAAGGTCAAGATCAATCGTCCCGGCGACCAGGCGATGAAAGAATGGTCGTCTGTCCCGACGACTAATCACTGATAGGACCAGTATCCAATATGATATATCGCCGGCGGGTGGCCGGCCGCCATAGCAACTGCTGGGAACGTAGGGCGAGCAGGCCTTCGAGTGCCATGTAGCTTCCGATATAAAAACGCACGCGCTGTTCGCCATATGGACGATCCCGCCGAGTCAGGTGGGGGCGCCGCTTTCATCGAGTGTCTCTTGTGTTGTTGACCTCGATCCATAGGGCAGACAGGCCAGCGCTGCAGAAAACGTACAAGTGCGATTCGCACACATCGAATTCACTTCGTGTATTTGAGCCAACCCCGGCTTGGAACTGCCGCCTTATACGATCTTCTGGTGCTCACTTCCGTTCAATGGGCGTACGTTTTCCGCCAGACAATGCTGCGACAATCCCGCCACATAGATAGTTTCCGAGCGTCCCACTTTACAGCCATCGGTTGCTCCATCGTCTTTTACCAATTTAAATGTCTTGCCCACCAAAATAGCTAAATATAATCACTGACCGGTTCAGAACATCATACACATGGCATGAATCGACTTCTCGTCCCTGGACGAAATTGCTGGCGTATTGATCAGGCCGATCGTGTTTCGTTTTTGATAGACGGCGAAAATTACTTTCGCGCTCTGCATAGCGCAATAGCCCATGCGCGGCATTGCATTCAGATACTCGCCTGGGACATCGATAGCCGGATCGAACTGATCCGAGGCGCAGAGGATAAGACCTGCCCCACCCGTCTTGGCGAACTCCTGAACTACGCCATAAAGAAGAACCCCGCACTGCGTGTCTTTATACTCAATTGGGATTATTCACTGTTTTTCGCCGCCAGCCGCGAATTCCTCCCCAATTACAAATTCGAACTGAACACGCACTGGAGACTACGTTTTTGCATGGACAACATTCATCCATGGGGAGGCTCGCATCACCAGAAGGTGGTCGTAATCGACGATACCGTGGCATTCTCTGGCGGATTGGATATCACCAGAGGACGCTGGGACACCCAGGAGCATTGCCCTGACGACCCTCGTCGCGACAACGGTTTCTATAAGATGATGCGCCCGTACCACGACGTGCAAATGGCCGTCTCAGGTCCGGCGGCGGCAGCGCTGGGAGCTCTGGTCCGACGACGATTTTCGCGCGCCACCCGGCACCGTATACGGCAATCCGATTCGAATAGTGTTCCCTGGCCGACCGAGCTGATTGCCGACATGACTGATGTCCCCGTGGCGATCATACGTACTGAACCGGCCTATCTTCATTATCCAGAAGTACGTGAGGTAGAGGCGCTGTATCTGGATGCCATTGCTGCTGCGTGCCGCCTTATATATATCGAGAATCAGTACTTCACAGCTGGCCGCATAGCACGAGCCCTGGCCGCACGCCTGGAGGAGCCCGACGGACCCGAAATCGTCCTGCTGCTACCACTTGAGACTGACGGATGGCTGTCGCAAAGCACGATGGACGTACTGCGGAAGAATCTCATCCGTGATCTGCGGCAGGCAGACCGCCATGGCCGGCTGGCCGTGTACTATCCTCATATTGAAGGCAGCGACCAGGCCATCAATCTTCATGCCAAGATCCTGATCATTGACGATGAATTGGTTCGAGTTGGTTCAGCCAACCTGAATAACCGGTCTATGTGGCTCGATAGCGAATGTGATCTGGCCGTCGAGGCGGCAGGAGAATCTCGCATCAAAATATCCATAGCCAATATCCGGAACCGCCTGCTGGGAGAACACCTGGGTGTCTCCACTCTTCAGGTAGCGCGCGCCACAGAGAGCAATCAATCTTTCATCGCAAGCATCGAGGCACTGCGCGGCCAGCTGCGCACATTGAACCCGCTGCCATCGTCGCCAGTCTCCGATACTGATTCTCTCGTATCGAGCGCCGAACTGGTCGATCCTGAGAAACCTGTCTCCCCGGACAGGTTGATGGCCCAATTTGTCCGCGAGGAGGAACGACCTACGGCCCGACGCCGGATAGGATGGTGGGCAGGTTTGTTGCTGGCGGCCCTGGCGTTGTCGTTCGCCTGGCGTTGGACACCGCTGAATGAATGGCTCAATATCGAAGCGCTAACGGCTGCCATGACCTGGCTCAAGGATGCACCGCTGAGCCCACTGATCATTATCGCTGTCTATTTAATCGGCAGCGCGGTCGCTTTCCCCGTCACGATGTTGATCATCGTCACCATACTAACCTTCGACACCTGGCCCGGTGTTTTCTACGCCTTCGTTGGCACCGCACTAGGAGCGCTCGGCAGTTATGGTCTGGGATATCTGATCAATGCTGACACCGTGCGACGTCTGGCAGGTCGGAAGCTTCACAAATTGAAGCGTCGCCTAGAACGTCACGGCCTGCTGACTATCATCGTCATACGAATCATTCCGATCGCTCCGTTTACCATCGTAAACATGGTCGCTGGCGCTTCCCACATCCGTCTGCATGAATTCATGATTGGAACCATCATCGGCATGGCGCCGGGCATCATCATTATCAGTCTCTTCACTGATCGTGTCATAGAGAGCATACAATCACCGGACGCGGTGAATCTTGCGACTTTGGCCGCCATCATTGCAGTCATATTATCCGCAATCTTCTTCCTCAATCGCTGGCTCAAACGACGCACCGAGAACGAGTGGAACAGCATGCCAAATGCATGACACAGGAGTAACACAGTTGCCATACGCGCCTGCCAAGACTATGAAGTTGGCCACTTATAACATCCACAGCGCCGTCGGAACAGACGGCTTGGCATCACCGGACCGCATCCTGGATGTTATTAATGAGATGAATCCAGATATTGTCGCGCTTCAGGAACTGGCGTCTCACAACAGACCTGAACTCAATATGCTCGAGTATTTCGCAAGTCAGACCGGATTAACGCCGGTTGCTGGTCTCACTCTACATACCCTTGAATCCAGCTATGGAAATGCCGTGCTGACGAGGCTTCCGGTAACCGGGATACGGCGAATCGATCTATCCGTGCCAGGACATGAATCCCGTGGTGCAATCGATCTCACCTTGGACTGGCATGGCATCAGGCTGCACCTGGTCGCCACCCACCTTGGCCTGCGACCGCGAGAACGCCGCCAGCAGATGCGCAGGCTGCTGCAGTTGTTCAACACCAACAGCGCCGATATCGATGTGCTCATGGGCGATCTCAACGAGTGGTTTCTATGGGGACGGCCATTGCGATGGCTCCACCGGAAATTTTCTCCAACTCCGACCTATCGAACCTTTCCCTCCACCTTTCCCCTTTTTGCCCTCGATCGTATCTGGATCCATCCGCGGATGCGTCTACTCCATATCTGCCCCCACCGGACCCAGATCTCCAGCATCGCCTCCGATCATCTTCCACTGACGGCGATCGTGGGTACCTCATGATCGCACAACCGCATCACTGCATTTCCGGGGCAGAGCTCCATCGTACCCAGGTCACCCGACTCTATCCAAAACCTTGCCGGCAATTCGCACTCAAGGGCCTGTATCTTCGCGCCGAATCTCGTGTGGAACCGACAGGTGTGCGACCAATAGTCTATTCAAATTTCGTGGCCAGCCTGGACGGACGGGTAGCGGTGGCAGCCGACGGCGGACGGCCGTGCCTCCCGTTGGCCATCGCCAACGCCAGGGACTGGTATTTATTCGAAGAACTGATAGCGCAAGCCGACATGCTGCTCGTCAGCGCGCGCTACATGCGCGAATTGGCGGCGGGAACGAATCGGGACATCTTCCACATGGGAGATGTCCCGGAGAAGCATTACTTGTACGTCTGGCGCAAGACTCTGGAATTGTGCGCAAGGCCTGCACTCACCATCCTTTCCACCGACCTGGATATTCCACCGTCAATCTTCCGTGAGAGGCATGGACAGGAGATCTATATCGCGACAGGACGTCAGGCCAGGGATTCGGATGTCAGCGCGCTTGAGCGCCTGGGCGCGCGCGTACTGTTCGTCGGCGATGGCCAGGGCGCGCAAGGCCGACCCTTGGTACAGGCTATTACGGATCTGGGTTTCCGGCGCATTTATTCCGTCGCTGGTCCCCGCGTGCTCGCAACCCTTGTGAAAGATCGAGTCCTCGACCGGCTCTACCTTACGCAGGCACATCGCTTTCTCGGCGGCCGGTCCTACCATACCGTGTTCGAAGGTTCCGCCCTTACACCACCTCATGATATGAATCTGCGCGCGCTATATTACGACCCGCCCACTGCCGACAGCATGGGGCAAACCTTCGGCGTCTATGACACCGTTCATTCAATCGCAGAAGTATAGGAAGTCCAGCGGTCTTTCACCGATACCTTTCTCCCGAGAGGGCGACTCCCTGACCCATCGAAACCGGGGCGTCCCGTCGGGGCGGTCGAAATACACGCCATTGATGAACAACATGTGGTAGTGAATATTAAGATTCATCGCACTGCCTCATGATGCCGCTCTGGCCTAACCGTCGCCCGCGCAGCACATCCGTTAGGCCACTGGCGCCTGGCATGCAATCTTTCAATCGCAGCAATGAAGGCAGCCCTTGCAATGCTGTTCTTCATGCAACTTCCGGAACAGCAGTCCATTAACTCAACTGTTCAGTGTTGTCGCATTTTTCTGGATCGCACCGCTGTCGGTTTGACACTGGTCGACGACCTGACGCGCACGATGGTGCCGGCGCCGTGGTGAGTGATTTAAAAATATCAATTACAGGAGCATGGCCTCATCTTACTATTTCATCCTATGCAGCAGCGGCGTGCCGCAGACTGTAAATCAGAGGATGGCAATATGACCGCGAACACTGCGGCATTCCTGCTCCAGCGTCTCATGCAATGGGGCATTACTCGTGTCTACGGCTATCCTGGCGACGGCATCAATGGCATCATGGGCGCGTTCGACCGCATTGACGACCAACTCAAGTTTGTCCAGGTACGGCACGAAGAAATGGCGGCCTTCATGGCCTGCGCGCATGCCAAGTTCACCGGACTGCCAGGAGTCTGCCTCGCCACTTCCGGGCCTGGAGCCATCCATCTCCTCAACGGCCTTTACGATGCGAAGATGGACCATCAGCCGGTGGTCGCCATTGTAGGCCAGCAGTCACGCGACGCCCTTGGCGGACACTATCAGCAAGAGGTTGACCTGGTATCGTTATTCAAGGATGTTGCGAGCGAGTATGTGCAGATGATCAGCACACCATCACAGACTCGACACGTGGTGGACCGCGCGTTGCGCATTGCCAGATCTCAGCGTACCGTTACTTGCATCATCGTGCCGAACGACATACAGGAAATGCGCGCCATACCGAAACCTCCGCGCGCGCATGGCACCATCCACAGCGGAATCGACTACACGACCCCGCGTGTCATCCCGCGTGATGACGACCTGGCGCGCGCCGCCGCAGTCCTGAACGATTGCGAACGTGTCGCAGTGCTGGTCGGGGCTGGCGCACTCACTGCGACGGACGAGGTTATCGCGGTGGCCGATCGTCTAGGCAGCGGCATTGCGAAAGCCTTGCTCGGCAAGGCGGCAGTACCGGACGATCTACCCAACGTGACGGGATTGATCGGACTACTGGGCACCAAGCCAACCTACGATATGATCAAAGAATGCGATGCCCTGCTGATGGTAGGCTCGAGCTTCCCTTATTCTGAATGGTTGCCGAAGGAAGGCGCTGCGCGCGGTGTGCAAATCGATATCGACGGCCGCATGCTGAACCTGCGCTATCCCATGGAGGTTGCCTTAGTCGGGGACAGCGCGGAAACGCTGCGAGCGTTGCTTCCGCTGCTTCGACAGAAGGAAGACGGTTGGCGGCGCAAGATCGAGGCCAATGTCCGGAACTGGTGGCGAACACTGGAGGCACGAGCCCTTCAGGATGCGGATCCGATCAATCCGCAGCGAGTATTCTGGGAATTGTCCAAACGCCTGCCTGACAATTGCATCCTCACCGCCGACTCTGGTTCGGCAGCTAACTGGTGGGCGCGCGATATTTGTATCCGCCGCGGTATGATGGCGTCACTGTCGGGCAATCTTGCCACCATGGGACCGGCGCTGCCATACGCCATCTCCGCCAAGTTCGCCTTCCCCGAACGTCCGGTGATCGCGATGGTCGGCGACGGCGCAATGCAGATGAACGGTAACGCCGAACTGATCACACTGGCGAAATACTGGCGCGAATGGAGCAATCCGGCGCTCGTGATAGGGATTCTTAACAACCGCGACTTGAATCAGGTTACCTGGGAACAACGCGTTCTGGGCGGCGATCCGAAGTGGGTAAACTCGCAGTCGCTGCCCGATTTTTCTTATGCTAAATATGCTGAGCTGGTCGGTCTCCGCGGCATACGCGTCGACCGGCCCGAGCAGCTCGTCCCAGCCTGGGAAGAGGCGCTGCGCTCCGATTGTCCTGTGGTACTGGAGGCGTGCACTGACCCCAACGTGCCACCACTGCCGCCGCACATCAGCATCAACCAGGCAAAGCACTTCATGCAGGCGCTTCTGAAAGGAGACGTTGACAGACGCGGGATCATCCGTCAATCGGCGCGTGATTTCATCCAGCAGCTGATGCCGCATTAATCGAGCTGAGCGCAGTCGCGCCATGTCGGACAATTCAACGGTGGAAAATCTGCGGGTAGAAGAAGATATGGCCAATTTTGAAAATGAATTTGATACGGTCGACAAGGATGTCGATTAACTACCCTCACGGCATCATTATCACGGCCTGCCTGACATGCAGTCCTGCGCTAATGGCCGCGGGCTCGGATAGTGACTTGCAGAAGGATAAATGCCTGGCTCAAGCAGTTCAGGACGAGATCGCGCTCAGCGAAAGAGATGAATATGTACAGATATGCGTAAGTAATCGCAAATTCGCCGAGCACGAACCCCTGCCCCCACCCTCCCGGAGTACCGATGACCAGAAACCTCATGGACAGGATAACACGGATTCTGATAATCGATCCGGGCACTCGCGATAGCCTCTGAGGATCCTCTTCCGGTAGAAAGGAGCAGAAAGATGAAGGAAAAATTGACCCGTCAGCAAAACAGACAATTAACTGCGAATGGAAAAACGCAGGCTTATAGCCAGGATGATCGGCTGCACAATACTGGACATGTCCCTGAAGAGAAAGCTGATCAGAAGCCGGCCGATGAAATTAGCTCAATGCAAGCGCGCGATCGCGTGCGACCAACGCCACCGCTGCCACCACAGCACCAGAATAAACCCGGCCTGGAATCCAGACTCGATCCGCGCCCTCAATATGAGGCTCCGACCTACAAAGGTTCGGAAAAGCTACTCGGCAATGTCGCCCTGATCACAGGCGGAGACTCGGGAATCGGTCGTGCCGTGGCGGTACTGTTCGCGCGCGAAGGCGCTGATATTGCCATCGTCTATCTGAATGAGGATTCTGATGCCGAGGAGACGTGCCGCGCTATTGAGGCGGAAGGCCGGCGGGCCGTCCTCATTTCAGGTGATGTCACAGATATCAAGTTCTGCCACGAAGCCATCGCCCGCACGATAGATGAATTTGGCCGTCTCGATATACTGGTCAACAACGCCGCTTACCAAGAGCACGCTTCTGATATAGAAGTGATCACGGAAGATGATTTCGACCAGACCATGAAGACTAACCTGTATGGTTATTTTTACATGGCCAAGGCGGCACTGCCCTTTCTGTCCGAAGGGGGCTCCATTATCAATACCGGATCTGTGACCGGCATGAATGGAAGCGCGGAATTGATCGACTATTCGACCACCAAAGGGGGCATCCATGCGTTCACAAAGTCGCTCGCGCAGAACCTGATCAAGAAAGGCATCCGGGTCAATGCCGTTGCACCCGGGCCGGTCTGGACACCGCTCAATCCTGCCGATCAACCGGCTGACGACATCGAGGACTTTGGCAGTCAGGTGCCCATGATGCGACCCGCTCAACCTGAGGAGATCGCGCCCTCCTTCGTGTTTCTGGCTGCGCCCTCTATGTCGAGCTACATCAGCGGCTTAGTGTTACCGGTACTGGGCGGCAAGACAATAAATTGATATAACAGCGGCAGAGACCACCGCCTGAGGACACGCCATACGGTGGTGGTATGCACCTTGATGTGCTTGTGCTGACACAGCCACAAGGCAAGGTCATAGTTGCTGACGCCGGCCGCGGCCAGTGGCACAATCTCGGCACGGTGTCGACGGGGCCGCGAACCGCGGAGGTCACGCACCTCCTCAAGCTGGGTCATCAGGTCGCGATCGGCTCGCTTCACCACAGCCGTCCGATCTCGCGCAGTGCAGTAGTACCCTGTTGCAGAAAACCCGCTGCGCCCATCCCTGAAATTGCCTGCGACCAGCCTGCACGGATCCGCGCCAGTGACTTGCGGCAGCCGATGTACCACCTGGCACAGCACTAGCGAATGACGCAAGTCACTCCGCCTTTGTGTTGCGCTGCTTCGCCCGCACTTGGATGGCCATCAGGCGTTTGACCAGCGGTTGTCCTTGGCAAGGTGAGCGGTACGGTACTCGATGCGTGTTGCAGTTCATGCCCGTGACGGGTGTCGCCATTCAACGGCATAAGCATACGCGCAGCGGCTGAAATCCCAGGATAGATGCCATCTCGGCGCAGCCGAGACTGTATTACATTAGTACCAAGGCAAACAATAACTACTGCCAGGCCCCGAAAAAAACGAGGGCCCCTCGAAGGGGCCCTCTGAATGATTGGATGTCGCCTTAAGTTATCTGAAACCGCCCCGATTCTGAGGCTTGCCAGGCTTACCCCATTTGTCGTCGTTATCAAGGTAGTGCTTGCCGTTCTTGTCAATGCCAGGCGGCAGACAGTCAGGGCCGTTACCAACCCCGTTGTTGCATTTGTTCTTGTGATGGGAGCCTTGGCCCGCCAGTGCGGGGGTGGCGCTCAAGGTCAGAACTACCGGCACGACATACGTCGTCTTCTTGAGGAAATCTCGTCTGGAATTGTCTTTCAGCCCGTTCATGTCTAATAGCCCCTAGCCTCTTCCCACATCCTGTGGCATTAGATGATTAGCCCGTTGCAAATACAGGCAACGCATTGGGGATTCTACGCCCCTGTCAATATCCCGACAACCCCCGCCCCACACACCTGTAGCCTGATCCGACGCCCGCCCTGGAATCCGGAATCAACGTCGAGAGTCTACATAACCATATGTAAAGACTACACAAAGATCCAAGCCCAACGTACCTCATGAAAAATTATTTCAGGAGTAATGACCTGATTTCGAGCATGCACATAGCCTGGGTTTGCCAGCAATCCGGGCGTCCGCCAGCCGGAATATTGACTCCAACTTCACCCGCACCTGCGGTGGGGTCGAGCAAGTCATTCCTAAACTTCACCCTCATTCGACCGAATACATGTCGGATAACACCGCGATTCACCCATCACGCAATGACCCCCATATGAAGGCTTCCACCAACAACCCGGCCCGGCTCCCGAATCGCACTGCCCGCTCGAACGATAGCGCGATCCGGCAGCACGCCGGCGACATGGAATGGAAGCAACTCCTGTATCTGAATTATTTCCGGGTGTGCCTGGCCGGCGTGTTCGTATTGCTGAGCCTGATCGACCGGCCGCGGCTGCCGGCGGGCGAATATGGCAGCGCGTTATTTTCGACCACCAGCATGGCCTACGCGCTGCTCGCGGTCTGTGCCCTGTTCACCATCAAGTGGCGGCGACCCGGGTTCAACACGCAGGCCTACCTGCAGGTCATGGCGGACATCCTGGCGATCACCCTGCTGATGCACGCAAGCGGCGGGGTGCGCAGCGGGCTCGGCATGCTGCTGATCATCTCCATCGCCGGCGGCAGCCTGATCATGGCGGGACGCACCTCACGGCTGTTTGCCGCGATCGCGAGCCTCGCCGTATTGATAGAACAGGCCTACTCCTGGCTGGAAGGCACGGCACTGGCCCCCAACTACACCCACGCCGGACTCCTCGGCGCCAGCTTCTTCGCCACGGCGATCCTGGCCCACGTGCTCGCGCGCCGGCTGCGTGATAGCCAGGCGCTGGCGGAACGCCGCGGGGTGGACCTTGCCAACATGGCGCAACTCACCGAGTATGTCATCCAGCGCATGCAAACCGGGATCCTGGTGGTCGACAACAACTTTTCCATCCGCCTGATCAATGCTTCGGCCGCACGCCTGCTCGAACTCACCTCAAAAGCTGAAGACAGACCGATCAAGCAGGCTTCCGCCGAACTCGACCGCCAGTTGCGCGAATGGTGGAACAATGAAATCTACGAACCGCAAAGCTTCCGTCCCTCGGAATCCGCGCCGGAGATCCTGCCAAAACTCGCCCGCCTCGGCAGCGATCCCTCCGCCGGCACGCTGATCTTTCTCGAGGACATGGCGGCGTTGACCCAGCAGGCGCAACAACTCAAACTCGCCTCGCTCGGACGCCTCACCGCGA
>JADLET010000152.1 GCA_020845975.1 Gammaproteobacteria bacterium
GACAAAACGGACTGTTATATCGTGGATCACATGCTGGCGGGAACGCTCACCGGAATCCAGTGCCTGGATCGCATCAGCGCATTACGCTCAGGACCGGTCAACGCCGTCCTGCTCACGGGAGACACCTCGCCGGAATTCATCCGCGCCGCCGAGAGAAGCCATTGGCCCATCGTCTACAAACCCGCGGACCTCTGCGAAATCGTCAGAAGGCTGCGCAAAGACAACTGAACCTCCGCCTCCCCGGAACATCCCGGGATACCCCGAACCTCAGCCATCTCCTTCGTTTGAGATGTGCAGCACACGCCCGCAGTGCTTGCAATGAACGGCATCCTGATCGTGGCGCTTCAAACCGCAATCCGGACATTCATAGCGCACCTTCTCCGGCCGGAAAATGGTCTGCACCAGGCGCAGGAACAGCGACAACCCGAAGATCATGATGAGGACCGCAAGCAGGTGGCCGCCCACGCCCTGCAGCGTGATGTCGCCAAACCCGGTGGTGGTCAGGGCGGTCACGGTGAAATACAGCGCATCCACATAATTATGTATGGCGGGGTTGTGCTCCACCTGGGTGACGTAGACGACGGCGGTCACAAGGAAGAGAAACACCAGCAGGTTAATGACGCTGAAGATTATGTCTTCGTGCATGCGCACGAAGCGTGACTCCCGTCGCAGCATGATCACCATACGGTAGGAACGCAGCAGCCGCAGGGCGCGCAGCAGGCGCAACGCGACGAAGTTCTCGATCAGCGCCGCTGTTATCAGCGAGATGATGATAATGAGGTCCGCAAGCCCCAGCACGCTGAAGGCCTCGCGCAGACGTGTCTTGCTGACATAGACACGAGCGGCATAGTCGAGAAGGTAGATGACGCCGATCGTCACCTCCAGGCTGTGGAACTTGTCGGCGTGATGAAAAAACGAAGCGGCGACAAAATACAGGATGGTGACGACATCAAACGCGAGCAGCCCCCAACGGAAGGCGTTCGCCTGTCGATCGCGGCCGTTATATAGCTTGTCGATGCGGGTATGGAGCTTTCCCGTCCTGGCTCTTCTCATCGGCATTCTGCTTTCCGGGGATGCCTGCGGCACGAGTCCGCCACGGTGAGTGTCACTGATTCTCCGTCCGGTATTCTACCGAGAGCGTGTGGCGTTCGCCGGGTTTGATTGTCACGACATTCTCACCCGCGTTCGCGCTCTCCACGCACACCATGCCGCGCCAGCCATCCGGGCCGAAGTCGCCCATCTTGTCGGCCTTCTCGGTCCACGGGGTCCACACCACGGTCGAACGACTGCCGGTCTTCGCGACATGGATACGCCTGTGCAGGCGCGCATCCTCAATGACGCACTCGGATGTGGTATCCAGATAGATGCGGTCGGTCTCGCCGACGAAGCTGATGGCGCCCTCCTGCCGCTTGCGCGAGCCGCCGTCCACCTTGTCGAGATAGGCGCAATCCTCGAGGCCGAGCACGCGCACGGCGCCAATGTCGCCAATGTGAAAATAGGTGTGCAGCGCCTCGCCAATGACGATGGCCTGATCGCCTTCGTTGACGGTTGTGAGCCCGGCCCGCAAGGTCGCGCCGATGGAAAGACGCAGCTCGGCCCGGGCGCTGTGCGGCCATAACACCCGGGTTTGTTCATTGCCGGAAAGCGTCAGCGTGACTTCAACCACGCCGTCGCCGGTAACGCGCGCCTCCGTCAGCTCCCACGGCACAGTGCGGGCAAAACCGTGGGCGGGCAGTTTGGCATCGTTCGCGTGCGGACCGAACCACGGCCAGCATACCGGAATCCCGCCGCGGATTGACTTGCCAGGAGCAAGTTTTGCCAGCTTCGACAGCCATACCACTGGCTCAGCCTGCGCCTTCGGCCGCCAGGTCATCAGGTGCGCGCCCTGCAGACACAAGGCGGCGCTGGCCAGCGGTGTGTCGATGTCGGCGACGATCAGCCCGTTCACGTCACGAAAGCTAAGCTGGCGGCCGGAGGAAAAACGCCGGGTCAGGGTGTCGACAGTGGTCATGGCTCTGGTCCTTGTATCAGTTGGGCGACGGTTTTTAACGTTGGGGACAGATTTATTTATTGTCCCCGGCCGCATGCATTAAATAAATCTGTCCCCGACGGCGAATTTCTGGCGCGGGTTAGCGCGCCTCGCTCTTTTCGGCGTTGCAGCGGGTACAGCGATACACGGTGACGAGGCGGCCCTGGCGGACATCGAACTGCTTTTCCTGCACGATGCGCCATTTGTGCAGGCCGTTGGAGCAGAGGGTCTTGCCCTTTGCCTTCTGTTTCAGGTCCGGTTTCCTGAAGGGAAGAATGTCCGCCACCGCACGCCCCGTCTCGTATCCGCGGGCTATTGTAACGCGATTGCCCGCGCATGTTACATTGTACCGACCCGCATGAGAGAGCCCGCCGCCGTGGAAGAAGCCGCCGATCCGGTACGTATCGACAAATGGTTGTGGGCTGCCCGCTTTTTCAAGACGCGCTCGATAGCGAGTACGGCCGTCAACGGCGGCAAGGTGCATGTCAACGGCCAGCGCGCCAAACCCTCGCGCATGCTGCGCCAGGGCGATACGCTGGTTATCACCCGCGAGGAGATCGAATACACGGTCACGGTACTCGGACTAAGCGAGCGGCGCGGACCGGCGCCGGAGGCGCAGCGGCTGTACCAGGAGACGGAAGACAGCATCACGCGGCGCGCGCTGGCGGCCAGCCAGCGCCGCCTCACCGCCGGCAGCGCGCCGGCGCCGCAGCGTCGGCCTAACAAACGGGACCGGCGTCTGCTGATCGGGATGCGGCGGGGATAAACAACATATCAGCAGGATGGGGGAGACCAGGGGTCTATCCCCGGGAACATTCGGCTTTGAAAGCGGCGCGCTTCCAGTCAGACTTTGGGGACGGATATAGAATCTGTCCCATCAGCAATGAGTGGGGACGGATTTGAAATCCGTCCCCAGGTATTCAGATAGCCCACACCCGTGAATGGCTCATGCCGCCGGAGACAGCGATGGTCTCGATTTTTTCGTCGCGCGTGGCGTCGATGACCGCCACCGTCCCGTCCTCGCCATGGGAGGAAAACACCAGCGCGGCCGAGCCATTGACCTTATGGAAATCGAGCGCGCCCGACGAGGTGCCGAGGCGCAGCTCGCGCGTCAGCCTGAGTTTCGGCAGCGCGGTCAGATCAAGCACCACCAGCGCATCGGCCTTGATGTTGGCCTGCTGCTCCGGACTGCCGGAGCTGGAGGTGGTCAGGTACAGCTTGGTGCCCTCGGGATTAAAGTAATACTTGCTGATGTAGATGTCTGGCAGATCGAGCTTGTCCACGATGCGGTTGTCGGTGACATCGAGCACGGTCAGCCTGGCGATCACATGATTCGGATCGGACTTGCGGTCGGCGCCGCGCCCGATGATGTAGCGCCCGCCCGGCGCCATGAACAGGTTGCTGTGTCCCTTGAACGGGAAGCGGGTCTCGATCTGGTTGCTGGCGGGATCGATCACCGCCACATTGCCGTAACCGTTGTTGAGATTGTAGAGCTTGCCGGTGAGCGGCGAATAGGCCAGGCCGTGCGGAAACGCATTGTTGGGC
>JADLET010000153.1 GCA_020845975.1 Gammaproteobacteria bacterium
GCGCCAGGACCGTGATGCGGTCGAGCACCGACTCGTAACCTTCGGGCGTCATGAATCCCAGGGCCAGGCCAGCCGCGATGAAGTTGACGCTGGAGCCGTACATGCGCGGCCCTTCTTCGGGCACCAGGCCCGCGGCCGGGGGAACGATGAGTCCGACGGTCGGAACGCTCGCCATGGCAATCTCCTTGGAGGTGGCCGTCATTGCTTGTTCTTCGAGGTGTGACGGCAAGGCGCCAATGATCCGCGAGAGAGGCGTGGGGAGTCAATGAAAATTGCGCGCAGCGGCGGGCAGCCGTCCGTGCAGGTCGCTGCGATCGGAAAACCTCTGTGTTTCCTTCAGTCAACGGTGTGCCATTCTTGGCGCATCTTTCGAATGGGAAGCGTTGGCGTTTTGATAGAGAAATTCCGGTGCAAGGTCTGCACCGTTCGGCCAGGTAACCGTTTCAAGCTCGGGATCGATCCTGGCCTGAGCGAATAATTGCGGGTCCTTCAGCGGTTCGAACATCGGCCCCCAAAGGTCATCGGACAAGTCCACGGTACCGGATGTGCCGTCGTGGAAACGCACCCATAGGCGATAACCTTCCAGGGGCTTGATTTCGACGATTCTAGGAATCATGGTCTACTCCAATGGCGCAATTCGATTCAATGGCTGGCGAGTTTGAGCGCGATCCCAGTCTTCAAGCAATTCTGTTTGATGAAGGAATCGCCATTCTTCGATCAAACGTAAGGCGCGGGTACTGAGTTTGCCGTCGAGGATCTCGCCATTATCTATCCGAATGGACACTTGGTTCCCTTCGTACTTAGCGTGGAAATGCGGCGGTAGATGTTCTTTATAGAACATCGCCACGACAATCCCAAAGAAACGGCTCAATTCAGGCAAGACGATCTCCTCGGATCCATAACGTTATGACTCGTAGCTCGGCCGTATGAGCCATGTCCGCTCTTATACCTATATTACGCAAACAACCCATGCAAATACCATTTCGCCTGCGCTCCGCGTTCGCGAAACACCCACACCATGGCGTTGCCCGCGGTGCGGGCGATGAAATAGTCGCGCCGGATGTCGTCGCCGTCCCACCAGCCCGACTCGATGCGTTCAGGTCCCGCGAGCAGTTCGAGCGGCCCCCGGTAGTGCGGAACCGAGCCGATTTCCTCGATCGGGCGCGGATGGTTCAGAAGCCAGAAAGGCCTCTCGCCGAAATCGAGCGCAAGCTGTTTCGTGTCGGGTTCGCCGGTCATGCCGATGCGACCGGGACGGTGCTCGGCTTTCAAGGCCTGGCCTTGCACCGCCTCGGCGCCTAGCCGGGCGCGCAGGCGCTCGATCAGGCGCTGCCAGTTTCCGAGCGTTCCGCTTTCCTCCGGGAACAGGCCCAGGTTGTCGCCGGCCAGCGGCAGCACGTCGTCGGCCTCGATGGATATGGCGCGCACCGGTTCGCGCAGTACCACTCGTCCCAGCCGCTCCCGGGCGAGCAGCGTGAAATGCGCGGCATCGCGAGACGGCGCCACCAGACCGATGGCAATTTCGGTGATGCCGGCGTCGCGGTGCCTGAGCCTGAGCAGACAGCGCTGGATGCCGCCTGAGCGCGCGGCGAGAAAACCCGCCAGCTGCGCAAGCAGCCTTTTCGCTGCAAACAGCAGCGCTTCGGGCTGCGTCATCTCGGACGGCAGTTCGATGCCGGCATGAAAACGGGCAGGGGGCGCATAAAACGTGCGCGGATCGGGAAGCTTTCCGAGAGCCCGATCCAGATCATCGAGCAGGACTTGGCCAAAGCGCCGCGCCAGGCCATCGCGTGGCAGCGCGAAGACATCGCCGAGCGTGGCAGCGCCGATCGCCTCCAGTCCCTGCACAGTTTCCGGCTCGCTGCGCAAAACGGCGAGCGGCAGCGGCGCAAGCGCTGCTTCGATCTCCTCGACATCCATGATGGTGCGCTCGATACCGGCGCGTGTGAGCCAGCAGGCTGCCAGCGGAGTGGGCGCAGCCGCGATCGAGACGCCGAATCCTATTTCGGCGACGTCTTCTCGCAGCGCCCGCTCGATCGGCTCCTCGCCGCCGAAGAGTTTCAGGCTATCCGAAACTTCCAGCAGCACCGTATCGGGAAAATCCAGGGCGACGTTCGGAGTGAATTGCATCGCCCAGGCGGCGATGCCGAGCAGGGCTTCGGTTTCGGCCGCCGGGTCGCGGGCGAAAGTGTTCAATTGCGGCGCCAGAGCGCTCGCTGCGGCAAGCGACATTCCGGAGCGCACCCCGCGCAGGCGTGCTTTGCGCTCGCAAGCCAGCACACGCTGCCCCTGGGCGACTGCACAGGCATCGGGCAGCACCGCGCCGCGCAGCAGCGTGTCCAGGGGCAATTGCGGCAGGTGCAGGGCGATCCAGAGCATAGGGGCGACAAAGCAGAGCGACGAGGCAGGAATCCGTATACTGTAGTTTTATACAGTATTTGGCCGGCTGGCAAGTTTTCTTTGCGTAGCGGAGGCCGCTTCGAGGCGATGAGAACGGGCAGATTGGTGAAGAACGCAATAAAATCCGGCCATGCGTGACGGCGCTGCCGAACGTTTCTTCCGAGGAGATCAGAATGCCTGGCGAATGGTTTGACAAGGGATTGCAGGTCCGCAAGGACGTCCTGGGTCC
>JADLET010000154.1 GCA_020845975.1 Gammaproteobacteria bacterium
GCGTATGTCGAAAACGACCCGCTGAATCTGGTCGACCCAAGTGGGCTTACCGCGTACGGAGCCGGGCAAGGGTTTATTGCTGGAACGAATGGCAGCCCTTCTGGCCTGTTTGATATCATTAACAACGGAAACACGGCTGAAAGGGTAGGCGCGGGAGTCGGCATGGCGGCTGGATATGTTGCTCAGAAAGTTGGTGCCGTGAGTGCTTACGCCGGAGCGCTCGGAGCAGCGACTCGTGTTGCGAGCGCAGCAGGTAGAATTTATAATTGGGTAGCTGGAGCGGAATCGCCCGCCACAGCTAGCCCAGCAGAACGAATTGCAACCCAGTTGGAGGAGATGGGAGGAGGAGTTCCCTTAGAGCGTGTTTGAGAAGGGGATTCCGGCGCGGCGAAAAGTCTGATTCATGGGATGTCGCCCTACAGGACGATGCCCCATGCCACGCCGCCGCCGCCGAGCTTACGCGACTGACCTGACTGACGGCCAATGGGCTGCCATTGCAGATATGGTGCCCGACGCTCAGCCCGGCGGCCGGCCGCGACGGGCACCGTCGCGTGAACTGGTCAACGCTATCCTCTACGCGCTGCGTGGCGGTCAGGCCTGGCGCTTGCTGCCGCACGACTTTCCACCCTGGCAGACGGTCTACTACTACCTGCGACGCTGGCAGGCCGAGGGCGTGTGGGAGCGCATCCACCATGCCGTGCTGACGGCAGATCGCGAGCGTGCCGGACGCGACGCCAGCCCCACGGCCGCGATCATCGACAGCCAGTCGGTGCGGATGGGCGATCAAAAAGGGGCTCGCGCGGCTACGACGCGGGCAAGAAAATCGCGGGGCGCAAGCGGCACATCCTGACCGACACCGATGGCCGCCTGCTCTGCGTGCAGGTGCAGACCGCCAGCATGCAGGACCGGGACGGCGCCAAACCGATACTGCGGGCTTCTCGAGGTCTGTGGAACTTCGTCGAAGTCGTGTTCGCCGATGGCGGCTATGCTGGCAAGCTCGTCGCATGGGCGAAGGAGAAGACCAACCTCGCGCTGTCTATCGTCAAGCGCCCACGTGCCATGCCGCGCTTTGAGCCGCTGCCGCGCCGATGGGTGGTTGAGCGCACCTTTGGCTGGCTGATCAAAAACCGACGCCTCGTCCGCGACTTTGAGCAGCGGACGGACGTCGCCGAGACCCTCATCCGCATCGCCGCAACCGCGACCATGCTCAGGCGCATCATGTAGCAACCTAGCGCTTCTCAAACACGCTCTTAGTTAAGCCAACAGCCAAGGGAGCATCTCAATTTATATTTCCGAATGGTGCAATTGTGCGCTTTGATATTCAGCCTGGCCAGTACCTTCGAGGCCAAAGCCCTCATATTAACCTAGAGGGCTTTCCTGGAAGCACGAATCCCAACATTCATGTTCCATTGAAACCATAAGAGAGACGAAGATGCCCAGATATGACTTAAATATTCTAGAGACTGCTGCGGCGCGATATACCACAAGCGGTGAGTTCGAAAAGGCGATACGCATCTATCTTTTCATGGCTGATGGAGATTCGTCGCTAGATGGTGGGTATTTGGGTGAAAAACTGGGTCAATGCTACGAGGCAATCGGAAATCTCGTGGCGGCTAAATATTGGTATGGCCGCGCTATCGAAGAAAACCCTGACGTTCGCCAGCATGCTGTAGAACGCCGCAAGGCTCTGGACAATGTTGATGTAACAGATATTGTAACCGACTATATAGTTGGAGATTCATAGCCAATATACGTTTGGTCTGCGGCAAGCGCGGCAACGACGTCGCCGAAGACAACGGCAGCTGGATCTTGTAGCGCCGGATGGAGTACGACCCATCCCCTACCTAGCACTGCATCATCCAGACCTCGGGCTGGGCGCTGCAATGGGCGAACTACTTCGACACCGCCGGGCGGATGCGGGCAACGCTGCGGTCGACCACCACGGGTTACAACACTCAGAGGCTGACGCTGTTCGCGGGGCCTGACACGCTGGTGGGAGCGATCGGAAACTACCTACAATCAGGCGGGGGCGGCACCTGGGATTGACCCGGTTTGGTGGACACCCTGAGACTTTCACCAGAGGTGCAGCTGATGCCGAAGTCCCGACCACCGTATTCGCCTGAATTCCGTCGCCAGATGGTCGATCTGGTGCATGCCGGGCGCGATCCCGACGAGCTTGCGCGTGAGTTTGAACCGACTGGTCAATCGATCCGGGCCTGGGTTGCCAAATCCATTTAGAAAGATGGCCGACACGAGGCGGGGGGTACCGGCCTCGCGGGGCCTGAACGCGACGAGTTGGTGCGGCTGCGCCGCGAGAACAAGCAACTCCGGCTGGAGCATGACATTCTCTCAAAAGCCGCGGCCTGGTTTGCCCGCGAGACCGGAATGCTGCCGTCCGGGTCTTCGGGTTCATGAGCACGAACCAGGCCTGTTTTCCGGTTGCCACCATGGCGCGTGTGCTCGGCGTGTCGAAGGCGGGTTTCTATGCGTGGCTGCACCGAGTGCCATCGGCACACGCCGTGGCTGATGCGGCGCTGCTGCAACGCGTGCGAACCGTGCACGCCAGTTCGCGGCAAACCTATGGTGCACCGCGCGTTTATACCAACTCTCACAGGTCAGTACCGATTGGCCCAATCGCGCGTTCCGATTGAGATGATGCGCCACGGTTGATCGATAAGATTGTTCCATGCCTCGCAGCAGTGGGCGACGATATCGTCGTAGGTGGCGAAGACGCGGTTGGACAACCAGTTGTCGCGCATGAACTGCCAGACGTTCTCCATGACGTTAAGTTCGGGGCACTTCGGCGGCAGCGGCAGCAGGGTGATGTTGGCCGGCACGGTGAGTGCGGCGGAGAGATGCCATCCAGCCTGGTCGAGCAGCAGCACGGCATGGTGGCCGGGCCTGACCATGGTGGCGATCTCGGCCAGATGCAGGCTCATCGCCTCGGTGTTGCAGTGGGGCAGCACGAGGGCGGCGCCCTTGCCCTGCTGTGGGCAGACGGCGCCGAAGATGTAGGTGGATGCATAGCGCTGGTCCTGCGGCGCCGCCGGCCGTGTGCCGCGCCGCGCCCAGCGCCGGGTGATCTTGTTCTTCTGGCCTATGCGGGCCTCGTCTGCGAACCAGATCTCGAGGGTGTCGGGCGTGATGCCCTGATCCTGCGCGATGCCTGCCAGCGCGGTTGGGAGCTTTTTTTGAACGCCGCAATGGCACCCTCGGCCTGGGCGTGGTGCCTCGGCCGAGCCGAGAGCTTGCGCAGCCCCATGCCGCGCAGCACGCGGCTCAGCGTCTGCGGCGAAACCGAGACCTGGAACTCCTCCCACAGCCACTGGCCGAGATCGGTGA
>JADLET010000155.1 GCA_020845975.1 Gammaproteobacteria bacterium
ATCTGCGCTATGGTACTCGGCGTGTCGCTGACAAAAGCAGCGTAGCACTGGATAGTGCCATTGAGCTGTTGGGCATAAAAAATCTGCTTGATCGACTGCCTGAGAAGCTCTCCGGTGGTGAGCGACAGCGTGTCGCCATTGCCCGTGCGTTGGCGTTAAGCCCGCGCCTGCTCTTAATGGATGAGCCGCTGGCTGCGCTCGATTACTCGCGCAAACAGGAAATCATGCCCTACCTGCAACAACTGCATCGCGCACTCGATATCCCCGTGCTGTATGTCAGCCATGCGGCGGATGAAGTAGCGCGGCTGGCAGATTATCTGGTGGTCATTGACAATGGACGCGTGCGCGCCCAAGGCCCCTTGGTAGAAACCCTCACCCGATTGGATTTTCCTCTGCCACTGGGGGACGATATCGGCACGATACTGGACGCCACCGTGGGCGATATTGACGAAGCCTGGCATCTGACGCGAGTTGATTTTCCCGGCGGGAGCCTATGGACGCCCGACCCTGCCTTGCCCATCGGCTGCCCCGTGCGCGTGCGTGTGCTGGCGCGCGATGTGAGCCTGGCCACAATGCCCCCCGAGCAAAGCAGCATCCAAAATGTATTGTGCGGACGGGTGGACGCCATGGCCGATGATGCTCACCCCGGGCTATTGCTGGTGCGTATTCAGGTAGGCCCGAGCCAGTTACTGGCGCGCATAACCCGCCGCGCGGCTGCAGCGCTGCACATAACCATCGGGAAAACCCTCTGGGTGCAGGTGAAAACCGTTGCGCTGATGGCCTAGCACGGTGATATGTGTTATTTGTGAGCTAAAAAAATACGATACGTATTACTCATCGCCGTCTCATCAGCGCCGACTTTTTGGTACGCATGCGAGGCCATGTCTGGCACTTGAATACGCGACTGCGCAAAAGCCCCAACTTTAGGTGTCCTGCCGAACTGTTCGACTTTGACGCCTACGGTATGCTTAGAAAGGTGAAACGTCGTCGGTAATCATTCAAGGAGAATGACATGCACTCAGCTACTACGGTACTCGAGACCAAAGAGCTCAAGCAGATGGATGCCTACTGGCGCGCCGCCAATTACCTCTCGGTGGGGCAGATTTATCTGCTGGACAACCCATTGCTGAAACAACCGCTGCAGCTGGCGCACATCAAGCCGCGCCTGCTGGGTCACTGGGGCACCACGCCGGGACTGAACTTCATCTATGTGCACATGAACCGGGTCATCCTACAGCAGGAACTCAGCATGATCTTTATTGCCGGCCCCGGCCACGGCGGCCCGGCAGTGGTGGCCAACACCTATCTCGAAGGCAGCTACAGCGAGCTGTACTCCGGTATTTCGCAGGACGAGGAGGGGATGCGGCGTCTGTTCCGCCAGTTTTCCTTCCCGGGCGGCATTCCCAGCCAGACCGCGCCGGAAACCCCCGGTTCTATCCACGAGGGCGGCGAGCTGGGTTATGCCTTGTTCCACGCGTATGGCGCGGTGTTTGACAATCCCGAACTGATCGCCTGCTGTGTGGTGGGCGATGGCGAAGCGGAGACGGGTCCCTTGGCCACGTCCTGGCATTCCAACAAGTTTCTGAATCCGCGCACGGACGGCGCGGTGTTGCCCATCCTGCACCTCAATGGGTACAAGATTGCCAACCCGGCCATACTTGCCCGCATCGGCCGCACCGAGCTGGAAAGTTTGCTGGTGGGCTATGGCTACAAGCCGTATTTCGTGGAAGGCGACGAACCCGAAGCCATGCACCGGTTGATGGCGGCCACTGTCGATACGGTGATTGCCGAAATACGCGAAATCCAGCGTCAGGCGAGGCAGGATGGTGATAGCCGCCGCCCGTGCTGGCCCATGATCGTGTTGCGCTCGCCCAAGGGTTGGACCGGACCGAAGGAGGTTGATGGCAAGAAAACCGAAGACTATTGGCGTTCGCACCAGGTGCCCTTCAGCGATATGGAACGACCGGAGCACTTAAGCCTGCTGGAAGAATGGATGCGCTCCTACCAGCCGGACGAGCTGTTCGATGCGAATGGCCGGCTTGATCCGGAACTGGCCGCGCTGGCACCGACCTTTGATCGCCGTATGGGGGCCAATCCCCACGCCAACGGCGGGGTGCTGTTGCGCGATTTGCGCCTGCCGGATTTCCGCGATTACGCGGTAGCTGTCCCCACGCCCGGCGTAACGCTGGCCGAGTCCACGCGGGCGATGGGCGTCTTCTTGCGCGACGTGATGCAAAAGAACAGGGACAATTTTCGTGTTTTCGGCCCGGACGAGACTGCTTCCAATCGCCTCGGGGCGCTGTTTGAGGTAACCGATCGTACCTGGGTCGCTGAGCGTTTCGATTACGATGATCATCTTGCCGTCGATGGACGGGTGATGGAAATCCTTTCCGAACACGCCTGCCAGGGCTGGCTCGAAGGCTATCTCCTGACCGGACGACATGGCCTGTTTGCCTGCTACGAGGCGTTCATTCATATCGTCGATTCGATGTTCAACCAGCATGCCAAGTGGCTCAAAGTCTGTAACGAGATTCCCTGGCGGCGTCCCATTGCCTCGCTCAATATCCTGCTCACCTCGCATGTCTGGCGCCAGGACAACAATGGATTCTCGCATCAGGACCCCGGCTTCATCGATCACGTGGTGAACAAGAAGGCCGATATCATCCGTGTTTATCTGCCGCCGGATGCCAATACCCTGCTGGTGGTCACCGACCAGTGCCTGAAGAGCCGCAACCTGGTGAATGTCATCGTTGCCGGCAAACAGCCCGAGCACCAGTGGCTCGACATG
>JADLET010000156.1 GCA_020845975.1 Gammaproteobacteria bacterium
CGCGCCATTTTTTGCGTCGTTGGATGGCGCCGCCGGAATGAATGATGGTGAACGTAGCTCAGTCGGTAGAGCCCCGGATTGTGATTCCGGTTGTCGTGGGTTCGATCCCCATCGTTCACCCCAATTATGGGTGACAGGTATCGCGCGGGTATCCGGCGGTTTCCCGTCCAGAGGTTGTTATCAGGGCCGTTAGCTCAGTTGGTAGAGCAGCTGACTCTTAATCAGCGGGTCGTTGGTTCGATCCCAACACGGCCCACCAAATTTGGTGGGTGATTCCCACCTCATTTTTGACCGTGAAAACCCAGCGGTCCGCGTTGTCCCCAGCCCTCTTCGCATAGCCCTCCGGCCAGCGGGGTTCCCGGATGCGCCGGCTTCCTGCGGATGGTCGGGCGCCCCGTTTATACGTTGTACTTCATGCCACAGGGCAGGCTCCCAGCTGGCAACCGCTTCGGCGACAATACCTTTCTCACGGGCGCGGCTTTCTTCATTCCCCCGTGGTTCTCTGGCCATTGTATAATGGCCGCTCAGGTCTGGTGATCCGCCCGGCCGCCCTGATTAACGTATCGCTATTGAGAGGGTGAGCCTGGAACGAGAGATGGTTCTTTCCACATGCGGGTCGTCTGTGGGAAAATTTGCCACATTACTCCGAAATTATATTTCGGGCTTCATGGCGGGGGGTTCCTCCAATGTGCGGGTTCGACCCCGTGCATCCCGCGGTTGGTGTGAAGTAACCATACAATTCTCATAATCGACGAGGTTGAGTCATGCAGGTTTCAGTAGAAACGACGCAGGGTCTGGAGCGGCGGATGACCGTATCGGTGCCCGCGGAACGCATCGAGAGCGAGGTACAGAACCGTTTGATGAACCTGTCGCGTACGGTAAGGCTGAAAGGCTTCCGTCCCGGCAAGGTGCCGTTCAAGGTGATGGAGAGTCGTTACGGACCCAGTGTGCGCAGCGATGTGCTCAACGAAATCACCCGTTCCACTTTCTATGAAGCCGTTAGCAGCCGGAATCTGAAGCTCGCGGGTTTTCCGCGTTTTGAGCAGCGCGTGGCCGAGTCAGGTCGCGATCTGGAATATGACGCGGTCTTCGAGGTTATGGAGAAGGTTGCTCTCGCGCCTTTGAGTGGCGTGAAGATCATGAGGGCAGGCGCCGAGATCACCGAGCAGGATGTCGACACTATGGTGGGCAACCTGCGCCGCCAGCGCGCCGAGGCCGTGCCGGTTGAACGTGCGGCCCGGGACGGTGACCGGGTGACGGTGAGTGGCAGCATCGACGGCCAGCCTTTCGTGGGCGAGGCGCAGAAGGAGATCGTGATCGGGGCCGGCGTCTTTCCGGACCTGGAGAACGCGATGATCGGGATAAACCGCGGTGACGCACGCACCATGGATTTGCGCTTCCCCGACGATTATCCGATCAGGCTGATGGCGGGCAGGACTGCGCATTTTGATTTGAAGGTGGAGGCTGTGTCCGAGTTCAAGCTTCCCGAGGTCAACGAGGAATTCATCCGGTCCTTCGATATCAAGGACGGCACGCTGGAGTCGTTCCGCCAGGAGTTGCGGCGCACCATGCAGGATGAAATGGCGGAGGCCATCCGTTCCAAGACCAAGGCGCGTGCAATTGAGGCACTGCTGGACAATAATCCCATCGAGGCGCCGCGCGCCCAGGTGGAGCAGCAGGTCGCTCTCATGATGGATCAGGCGCGCCAGACCCTGCTCAGTCAGGGGGTTCCGGAGTCCGAGATCAAGCTCAATCAACCTTCCTTTGAGATTGAGGCGAAGCGACGAGTTCAGATTGGCCTGCTGGTCAGCGAGATCGTCAGGGAGCAGCGGTTCAAAGCCGGGCCGGAGCAGGTGCGTGCCCGCGTGGAATCACTGGCCTCGAGCTATGAGAATCCGGCCGAGGCTGTCCAGTGGTATTACGCCGACCGTAACCGCCTTTCCACCGTCGAACAGCTGGTGTTGGAAGACCAGGTCGTGGACTGGATCATGGGACAGGCCCAGGTCACCGAGGAGCAGACCAGCTTCGCCTCTCTGCTCAGGGAGCGGCGCACTCTCTGATGGTGCTGCACTGGGCGGCGAATTTGCATGTCAAGCCTGCCTTGCCGGATATTTTAGGGGTAATATGAGGGCATTAAAGGGCTCATACCCTGTGACCGATATGCTGAAAGATAATTAGGAAGGCAGAATGACAAGTATGAATCTGGTTCCCATGGTGGTTGAGCAGTCGGCGCGCGGCGAGCGGGCCTACGATATCTATTCGAGGTTGTTGAAGGAAAGGGTCATTTTCCTTGTGGGCCCGGTCGACGACCATATCGCGAATCTCGTCGTGGCGCAGATCCTGTTTCTGGAATCCGAGAATCCCGACAAGGACATCCATTTCTATATCAATTCGCCCGGCGGTTCGGTGAGCGCCGGTATGTCGATTTACGACACCATGCAGTTCGTCAAGCCCGACGTCAGCACGATGTGCATCGGGCAGGCCGCGAGCATGGGGGCCCTGCTGCTGGCCGGCGGAGCGGCGGGAAAGCGCTATTGCCTGCCGCACTCCCGCATGATGATCCATCAGCCTCTGGGCGGCTTCCAGGGGCAGGCGACCGACATCGATATCCACGCCCGCGAGATCCTGCGCGTGCGCGACCGCCTGAACGAGATCATGGCAAAGCATACAGGCCAGCCGATGGATCGCATTCGGGTGGACACCGATCGCGACTTTTTCATGTCGGGAACGGAAGCCGTCGAATACAGTCTGATAGACAAGGTGTTGACCAGCCGGCAGATTGCCGAATGATGATGGTTTGATTTCGCAGACGACGCCCGCACTATCTGTTGAAGCGGCTGCAAACGGAAGATGCGCCGGGCCCGGATGGGTGGCCGGCGTCGATTCTGGAGGGTTACGAAATACGTTTCCAGTGGTGCATGACTAGCGGGGTAGTCTATGAGTGACGACAAGCACAACAAGGGTAGTGACGGCGATAAGCTCCTGTACTGTTCCTTCTGTGGCAAGAGTCAGCATGAAGTCCGCAAACTGATTGCCGGTCCGTCGGTATTCGTCTGTGACGAGTGCGTCGAACTGTGCAACGACATCATTCGCGAGGAGGTGCAGGAAAAGTCCTCTGCCATGAAGGGCAGCAAGCTGCCCGTGCCGCGCGACATCAATCGCATCCTCGACGACTATGTCGTCGGCCAGGTGCGCGCCAAGAAGATCCTTTCAGTCGCTGTCTACAACCATTACAAGCGACTTGACGCCGGCGTCAAGAAGGATGAGGTCGAGCTGTCCAAGAGCAACATCCTGCTGATCGGCCCGACCGGCTGCGGCAAGACCCTGCTCGCGGAGACTCTTGCGCGCCTGCTCAATGTGCCGTTTACCATCGCCGACGCTACCACGCTCACCGAGGCCGGCTATGTGGGCGAGGACGTCGAGAACATCATACAGAAGCTGTTGCAGAAGTGTGACTACGATGTCGAGAAGGCGCAGCACGGTATCGTGTACATCGATGAGATCGACAAGATCTCGCGCAAATCGGACAACCCGTCGATCACGCGCGACGTGTCGGGCGAGGGCGTGCAACAGGCCCTGCTGAAGCTGATCGAGGGGACAATCGCCTCCGTTCCCCCGCAGGGCGGCCGCAAGCATCCGCAGCAGGAGTTCCTGCAGGTCAACACCTCGAACATCCTGTTCATCTGCGGCGGCGCCTTTGCCGGCCTGGAAAAGGTCATCCGCGATCGTTCCGAGAAGGGCGGCATCGGCTTTTCCGCCGAGGTCAAGAGCAAGGAGGATCGCAAGAACGTCGGCGAGTGGCTGCATTCCGTCGAGCCGGAGGATCTGATCAAGTTCGGCCTCATCCCGGAGTTTGTCGGACGCCTGCCCGTGGTCGCGACACTCGACGAGCTGGACGAGGACGCCTTGGTGCGCATCCTGACCGAGCCCAAGAACGCCATCACCAAGCAGTTCAGCAAGCTGTTCGAGATGGAATCCTGCGAGCTGGAGTTCCGCCCCGAGGCGCTGACCGCGATCGCGCGCAAGGCGATGGAGCGGAAGACCGGCGCCCGCGGCCTGCGCTCCATCCTCGAGCACGTGCTGCTCGAGACCATGTACGAGCTGCCCTCGCAGGAGCACGTCGCCAAGATCGTGGTGGATGAGGGCGTGATCAACGAGGTCTCCGAGCCAATCCTGATCTACGAGGGCGGCGAGCAGCAGGCTTCACTCAGCAGAAAAGATTCGTGATAATTCATCGACATGGCCGCCGCTGGCGGCCATGTGATTGAATACGGCGGCGCGCGGCCGCATATTCACGCTATTGAATCCACGCTGACCGCGGCGCCGCCGGATAG
>JADLET010000157.1 GCA_020845975.1 Gammaproteobacteria bacterium
GCGGCGCAAGGTTGACGGAGAGCGTCAGCGGCGGCAGTCCGAGATCCATCCAGCGCCGGCCCTGATGGCAGGTCTGTTCCAGAACCCACTCGCCTATGTCGGCGATCAGGCCGGTTTCCTCCGCGATGGGAATGAAGCGGCCCGGCGGGATGAATCCATCCACAGGATCGATCCAGCGGACGAGTGCCTCGGCGCCTGAGATCCGCCCGGACCCGATGTCAATCTGGGGCTGGAAATAGACGCGGAGTTCATTCTGTGCGAGAGCGTGGCGCAGGCGGGCTTCCAGCTCGACGCGCATGCGCACGGTCTGGGTCAGGCTGTCGGAGAAGTACCGGGCGCAGCTGCGGCCCTTTGATTTGGCGAGGTGCAGCGCGGTATCCGATTGCTGGAGCAGGTCCTGCGCAGTCTGGCCGTGGTCAGGGTACAAACTGATGCCCACACTTGCTCCAATCCTGACCTCGGCACTGTTGGAGAGATGCCAGGGCTTCTTGAGGTCGGCAATGATCTCGTCCGCAATATGGCTTGCGTCCTGCGGATGAGTGATGTTTTCCAGCAGGAGCGCGAATTCGTCTCCACCCAGCCGGGCCACAGTGTCCGAGCCGCGCAGCTTTTTAGCAAGGTGCTCGGCCACCTGTTGCAACAGCTCGTCGCCCGCCGGATGACCAAAGCTGTCATTCACATCCTTGAAACGATCCAGGTCGAGCATGAGCAGTGCGAATTGCCTGTTGTTGCGGCGTGCGGTATCAATGCTGTGCTCAAGGCGGGAAAGCAGCAGCAGGCGGTTCGGGAGCTGGGTGAGGGCGTCGTGGTAGGCGAGGAATTCCAGTTTCTCCTCGGAGGCCTTGATTCTGGAGATGTCGGTGAATACACCCACGTATTGCACGACCTTCCCGGCATTGTTCCTGACCGCGCTGATGCTGAGGATCTCCGGATAGATCTCGCCGTTCTTGCGGCGGTTCCATATCTCCCCGCGCCAGTGACCGATAGCATTGATCTGTTGCCACATCGTGATGTAGAAATCACGATCATGACGGCCGGATTTGAGCAGCTGGGTCGTTTTGCCAATGGCCTCGTGTTCTTCATATCCGGTGATCTCGCAGAAGGCGCGGTTGACCATCAGGATCCGGTTGTGCTCGTCCGCAACTACCACGCCTTCACGGGTATTGTCGAAGACCGCGGCGGCGAGATGCAGGCGATCTTCATTCAGCCGGCGCTCGGTGGCGTCGCGGAAGATGCCGAGAAGGTAGGACTGGTCATCCAGATGGATCGGGGTGGAGCTGATGTCGGCATAGGTCACCGAGCCGTCCTTGTGCAACAGCGGGACGTCCATTACCGTGCTGATTTCTCCCCGGCGTGAACGCTCGAACTGCTCAAGTATCCTGGGGAGCTCATTCTTGGGATGAATGTCGGTGATGCCGAGATTCAGGATTTCGTCGCTCTCATAGCCAAGCATCCGGTTGAGTGAGGGGTTGCTCATCAGGAATTTTCCGGTTTCGGGGTCGGCGAGCAGGATGCCATCCATCGCCCCTTCGAAGATGACTCGGAACCTCTCCTCCAGAATCCGGAGACGTTCCTGGTTTTCCCGCAGCACCGTCTCGATCTGTTTCTGCTCGGTGATGTCCTGGATGGTGCCAAGCATGCGGACAGGTTTTCCGCTCGCATCCACCTCCAGACGGCCCAGGCCATGCATCCAGCGGATTTCACTGTCCCTGGCGCGCACGATGCGGTATACCCGGTCAAAGGTATTTCCATCTCTGAGGACATGGTCATGGAAGTAAGCGGCCATCGACGCCCGGTCTTCCGGGTGGATGAGCGCGAGCCAGGACTCGGTGGTTTTCGCATAGTCGGCATTGATGCCGAAGATTTCATCCAGCACCACGGAGCTGGTCCAGCTCGTCGTACCGGCATCGAATACGTAATGGCCCAGCGATGCGATGCGCTGTGACTCGGTGAGGATGGCCTCATTTTCCCTCAGCCTCGTCTCCGTGTTCTTGCGTTTGGTGATATCCTGCGCTGTTCCGATGCCGCTGATCAATGCGCCGGACGCATCAAATCTCAGTTCGGCGCGTTCGCGGATCCACTTGACCTGGCCGTCGACGAGGATGCGGTGTTCAATGTCGTACGGAGATCCCCGCAAGGCATCGTTCCATTTCAGATTTACGTAATCGCGATCCTCGGGGTGGATGTGTTCGAGAAAGATCTCATAGGTCAATGAAGCACCTTCCGGTATTCCGAAGATGCGGTAACACTCGGAAGACCACGCAAGGATGTTGCCCTGTATGTCGAGATTCCAGCTGCCGATCTGACCGATGTGCTGGGCACGGTTGAGATTGTCCGAGCTCTCGCGCAGCGCGTATTCCATGGCCTTGCGTTCGGTGACATCACGGATCGTGGCAATGATCATCTCCGCCTTGCCGCCGGGATCCCGGACGCACTGGGCAACAATTGTGACGTCGATGACAGTCCCGTCTTTTCTGACAATCCTGGTATCGCGTGAGCAGGTGTCAGTTTCACCCTTCAGAAGGCGCTGGTACGCCACAGTATCAGCGGCTCGTTCGTCCGGATGGAGTAATGTGGTCCAGTCGGTCGCAACAATCTCGGTGTGCGTGTAGCCGGTGATTCTGCACAATTCATCGTTGACATGATTCGCCCGGTTATTGTCCGGGCGGATGATGGCCATTCCGAAGAGGGAAAGGTCATAGAACTGTCTCAGTACCCGGTCTTTCTCGGCGGCCTGGGACTGAAGTTCCTCGCGGTGTGTGCGGGACTGCTGGCGCCAGAGCATGAGGATCACGGCGCCGAGGCTGGCGACGGCAAATAAGGCCGCAACCGAGATCCACAGCGCCAGATCATGCAGGGGTGTCATCACCTCATCCAGATTGATCTTGGCGACGATCTCCCATGAGGTGCCGGTGACTGGCTGGATTACGGCGAGGACATCGATGTCGCGATAATCCTTCGCCGCCAATAAATTATCACCCGAACGGCCGGGCGCGATCGGCGCCAGGGCGGTTTTGAAGGCGGGTGCATGGTGAGTATCCCTAAGCCGTCTGTACTCGTTTCCATCCCGGTATACCAGCAATGTCTCGGCGCTCGCGCTGGAGGCTGGCCAGGTGTCGATGAGTTGTGACAGAAAATTATCCACCGGTGCATGCAGCAGCAGATTTCCAATGGAGATCGGGTTATTCCCCGCGCGGTTCAACCGCAAGGGAACGACAAGCTCGAAGTGAATCCGGCCCGAATCCTTCCGGTAGAGATCACTGTACAGCACCTGGGCACTGAGCAGCGCATTTTTCAGGTATGGCTGCAGTTTTGCGTCGTCAGACTCGGTATGGGGGAATGTGGAGTACACCATGTGACCGGCGGGATCATAGAGATCGATCTCATAGCCGTAGTTCCGTTTGAGACTGTCGAGCTTCATATACACTCGTCGACGGGCGTCTTCATTACCGTGCAGCATGGCGTCGAAGTTGTCTATCAGGCCCGAGCTGGCCGCGATGGTCTCGGCGTCTCCGCGCCGTTCATTCAGCCAGAATCCCATCTGGCGCGCCTGCAGATCCGCGACCGCGCGCAAGTCCTCATAGGCGGTTTGCCGTATTTGAGGGCCATGCAGGTGGATGATTCCGGAACCGACCAGCGGTACCACCATGCTCAGCGCGATGAAGATCGACAGCAGGCGCAGGCGGGATAACCGGGTTATGGTCCTTGGTGTGTTTTTCTCAGGAAGGTTTCCCGCCCAAGTCCGATAATGCAGCAGCAGATAGAGCAGCGCGGCAGTGACGGCGACAAAAATGAATCCCTTGCCCAGGCTGACCTGCTGGAACAGGACCGGATTCGTGATAATCAGGCCGAGCAGGTTATCACTGACGGCGATCCACAGGCCGGCGAGCGCGGCATAGATCAGCGCTACAGCACCGGCACCAAGGCCGCTGACGTTAATGGAAGGCTTGAATGGCATGAAAAAAATATCGGCAAGCCTGCTGATAACTTCAGCTATTTGTAGGGTTAATCGGGGTGGGGGGATTTTTCGGTAAATGCCGTTCCCCGTAGAGGTCGTTCAACCGGATGTCGGCCGTCAAATCTCGCCTGGTTATTGCGATGGAGTGAGGTTTCTCAATAAGTTTCATGCCCGACGCGGGCGAGTGATGTGGTTATTAGCGCAATCTTTCGTCATGTCGCTCACCCGCATGCCGATGAGTGACGTCTGGTTCGGTGCGCGGGCCATCGCACGGGTGATACCATATACTCCATCGAAATCGGACGATGTTGCCGGAGAATATGAAGGTCACCCGTTGCCAGTGGGCCCGCGACACCTTTCCCGCCTACGAGCAGTACCATGATGAGGAATGGGGCGTGCCCGTGCACGATGACCGCGTCCATTTCGAGTTTCTGATTCTCGAGGGCGCGCAGGCCGGGCTGAGCTGGGCCACAGTACTCAAGCGGCGCGCCGGTTACCGCACGGCCTTTGCCGGATTCGATCCGCGCAAGGTTGCGCGTTTCAGCCCCGACAAGATCGAGCGTCTGCTGCAGTTCGATGGCATCATTCGCAACCGCCTGAAGGTGGAGTCCGCCGTCAGCAACGCGCAAGCCTTTCTGGCCGTGCAGGAAGAGTTCGGCAGTTTCGACGAATATATCTGGGGATTCGTCGGCGGCAGGACGCAAGTCAACCGGCGTCGCTCGCTCAAACAAATTCCGGCGACTACGCCCGAATCCGATGCCCTCAGCCGGGATCTCAAGAAGCGCGGATTCCGCTTTGTCGGCAGCACGGTCATGTACGCGCATATGCAGGCCTGTGGCCTGGTCAACGACCACACCACGGACTGTTTCCGCTACCACGAGATCGCGCGCAAATATCAGCAGGAATGATGACCGGTTCATGAGCGGGTCGATCAGGTGCGCGGCGGACGCGGAAGAGTATCTTTCCGCCGAGGGTTGCTATATCCGGGAGCTCTCGAACAACCCGCTTGATGATGCGGTCTCCATTGCGCGCGCCAGGGTTGCCCCAGGCAACACGACCCGCTGGCACCGTCTGTCGGGGATAACGGAGCGCTATGTGATCGTCTCGGGATCTGGCAGCGTTGAGCTGGGTAAATTGCCGCCGCGGACCGTGGGTGAGGGCGATGTGGTGATCATCCCGCCTTTGCTTCCGCAGCGCATTACCAATACCGGGGCGAGCGACCTGATCTTTCTCGCCATCTGTACCCCACGGTTCGAATGGGCTGCCTATGAGGATATCGAGGCAGAACAAGTCTACCCGCCGGCATAAACCCGGCAGCATTCCATATGTTCATGTCGGCGGTTCAGTACGCGCGGTGGATGATTGTTCTGATATCCCGCGTTGCATGGTTTCCGCCTTGCTGCGCATTCCGGGTGCAGGCAGTGTGTCGATCTGGTGCATGTCGGGCGCGCATCGGACGCGGGGCCTTGGCCAACTCCATGTGTTTACAGAAATTGTTTCCTTGGCATGCATTCTGCTCCTGTGCTCATGCGGATCATTCGCCACAGGGACGTGGCGGGTTCTCCCTTCGCAATGGACGATAAGTCCGACGGGTAAGAAGATGGGTTGATGAGTCAATGCCGGTTGCATATCGTCGGTTTAAATAGTTTAACGGGACTACAGGTATGAGGAGTGGCCAGACATGAGGCATGGTGATATTTCAAGCAGCAGGGATACCGTTGGCGTCGCGGTGGTCAATTACAAGATGCCGAGGTTGCACACCAAGGCCGATGTGCTTTCCAACGCACGCAACATCGCCGACATGATCGTTGGTATGAAGGCGGGTTTGCCCGGCATGGATCTGGTAATTTTCCCGGAATACAGCACCATGGGGATCATGTACGATACCGGCGAAATGATGGCAACAGCGGCGACAGTTCCGGGCGATGAGACCGAGATCTTTGCCGAGGCCTGCCGCAAGGCCAATACCTGGGGTGTGTTCTCACTGACCGGCGAACGGCACGAGGATCACCCGAACAAGGCGCCCTATAACACCCTGGTGCTGATCGACAACACGGGCCGGGTTGCACAGAAGTATCGCAAGTGTCTGCCGTGGTGCCCGATCGAAGGCTGGTATCCGGGTGATCGAACCTATGTCACTGTGGGACCAAAGGGCCTGAAGATCAGCCTCATCATCTGCGACGATGGCAATTACCCCGAGATCTGGCGCGACTGCGCGATGAAGGGCGCCGAGCTGATCGTGCGTTGCCAGGGCTATATGTATCCAGCCAAGGACCAGCAGGTGATGATGGCGAAGGCGATGGCATGGGCGAATAATTGCTACGTGGCCGTTGCCAATGCCGCGGGTTTTGATGGCGTCTACTCCTATTTCGGTCACTCCGCCATCATCGGCTTTGATGGGCGCACCCTGGGCGAGTGCGGCGAGGAAGAGATGGGAATTCAGTATGCCCAGTTGTCCGTTTCCTCGATCCGCGATGCTCGTGCGAACGATCAGGCGCAGAACCATCTCTTCAAGCTTCTTCACCGCGGTTATACCGGCATCTACAATTCTGGCGACGGCGAGAAGGGTGTGGCCGAGTGTCCCTTCGAGTTTTACCGCACTTGGGTGATGGATGCAGAAAAGGCACAGCAGAACGTCGAAAAGTTCACGCGCACGACCATCGGCGTGGCCGAATGTCCGGTTGGGGAGCTGCCGTGCGAGCAGAAGGAAAAAACTTCCGTGCTGGGTTGACAGGCGAGGTAACGCGACGGCGTACGGGAAGCGCGGCCGCGGGCAGCCTCGAAAATGCCATTCATCAACGACATGCTGGCGGATCTGAATCGGGATCGAGGGTGGGATGATGCTCCTCCCGACCCTGTTTCGAAACCACCCATCGGCCTGACTTCTAGGTTCCAGTTCGTTCCCCAGGAGGTCATGGCGCGTCTGCGTGCCCGCATCATCGGACAGGACCAGGCGCTGGATGCAGTCGAGTCCATGCTCAACCTGGTCAAGGCCGATCTTGGTGACCCGCGCCGGCCGCTGTCTGTGGCGCTGTTTCTGGGGCCCACCGGGGTAGGCAAGACGGAAATCATACGTGTGCTTGCCGAGGCCATTCACGGCAGCGCCGATGCATGCTGTCGTATCGACATGAACACGCTTGCCCAGGATCATTACGCGGCCGCGATCACCGGCGCGCCTCCCGGTTATGTGGGCAGCCGTGAAGGAACAACACTGCTTGACCTCGAGCTGATTCAGGGCAGCTTCGGACGGCCTGGCATCGTGCTCTTCGACGAGATCGAGAAGGCGGGGAAAGAGGTCGTTCGCTCCCTGCTCAATGTGTTCGATCATGGCCGTTTGACGCTAACCTCCGGAGCCAGGACGATAGATTTCCGCAATGCCATGATCTTCATGACGAGTAATCTCGCCGCGCGCGAGTTCCAGCATTATGAAGACGGGTTACGCTGGGGCTGGCGAAGGCTGATGCATGTTTCCGATTCGGCACGCCGTCGGCGCCTGCAACGGATTACGGATGCGGCATTGCATCGGAGCTTTGATCCCGAGTTCATCAACCGTATCGATCGCGTGATACTGTTCAACAGTCTTGGTCCCGAAACCAGCGATGCGATCATCGATCTGGAGATTGGCCGTCTCAATGCCCGTTTGTCGCGTACCGGCTGGACTGTTTCGCTCGATCCGGCGGCGCGTGACTGGCTCGCACGGCAGGGACACGACCGGCGTTTTGGCGCCCGTGCAATCGCACGAATCTTCCGGCGCGAGGTTACGGCTGCACTGGCCGAGGTCATGGTGCAATCCTTGGGCGTGGCTGTCGGAGAACCCGGATGCAGTTTGATCGGACGGCTGGAAGTTGACCGCATCCGTTTCCATTCCGGAGCTGGTCCTTTCTAATCGCATATTCGTCCCGAGTTGCTTTCCGTATACCGCTTCAACGAATGGATTTATGCTCTCCGGGCATGGATCCGATACAGGAGCGTAGCCCATTCAGGCAAGATTTTCGGGAGGTGGATGATGAGATTCTATCGGTCCCTGGTGCATGTGGCATGCCTGCTGGTTCTATCTGCTTGCTCGGGAGATGGCGGGCCGGAGGGCAGCGCGGGAGACGGCTCGGTTGATCATGTCTGGAAGGCACAGGAAAACGCCTATAAACAGGCGCAGGACGTGGCGCCGATGCTGGAGGAAACGGAACAGCGCCGGCGCGGGCTGATGGAGGAACAGGGTGGCTAGAAGCGCCCCTGATTGTTAACCAGGGAGTAGCCTTTCACATCCCTCGTTATCGAAACGGGTTTGCCGTATCGCGTATGATATACGGGTCATCGGTTCACGCGGAACTTCCGTTTCCGCGCTGACGTCTTAGGTGAGGCATCTCTGGCGTGCTTACGGTAAACAGGAGTGCTGGCGCACAGGTCGTCGGAGATGTTGTGGGACGAGCCATACGATGGCTCTCCCGTGTCTGCGGACCGGGCCTGAATTCGGCTGCAAGGTTTCTTGGTTGTATCACGCCGGTATTTTTTACAAGGCAGATAATCATGCATTGGAAACAATATTGCTGGATGATCATGGGGCTGTCCGCTTTGCTGTCGGCTATATCGTCCACCGCGCATGCCGAGGAGACAGGCTGGTATGTCGGTGGCGATGCCGGTATCGGTACGGTTGATATTGATGAGGCCTTCTGGGTGGATAGCTCGGTATCAAATCCCAGTCTCGATAAGTCTGGACCCGCATATCGACTGTATGCGGGTTATCGTCTGAATCGTCATCTTGCCCTGGAGGTGGGTTTTCTGAGCTTCGCTGATACGGTGCTCAGTGGCAATTCCAATGGGGCCGGCTCTATCTGGAATGCGGGCCCGATTGAAGGCCGTACCGAGATTCGTGGAATGACGATACAAGGACTCGGGTTATGGCCGCTGGATCGTCTTAAACTGACACTCTTCGTTAAGGGTGGGGTTTTTATGTGGGATTCCCTAGTGTTGTACAGCACAACGATCAATGATATCAACCGATTCAATGACGATGGCGGATCGCTGATCGGAGGAGCTGGCGCCGAGGCGAAAGTCTGGGGAGAGTGGCGGATCCGGGGGGGGGTGGAAGTGACTGCGGTCGGGCTTGCGAACCGCGAGATTGTAACTGGCGCAATCGCAATGTTAGGCGTGATGCATCCGCTCTGATCAGGCAGATTGATCATGAAGAAATACATGTGTGTTATCTGCGGTTTCATCTATGACGAAGCGGTCGGCTTGCCGGATCACGGGATCCGTCCCGGCACGCTCTGGAAGGATGTGCCTTTGACCTGGCGCTGTCCCGATTGCGGAGCCGGCAAGGATGATTTTGAGATGATCGAAATCTGACCGGGGCGTCCGCGGTCCCTGTTGGCGTTCCTGCTTTGCTCTTCTTGGCCATCGCTGCATCGCATGGCTCTGTTCCTTGATGATGAATAAAAAAGGGAGCGGATTTCGCGCTCCCGAGGCACGCGCTGTGAGGAGGGTCATGCGCGTGGTTGGTTGAGATATGATCGGCCGAGCCCTGCCCCTCATGTCCTTCTTCATGGAATGCAGTATAGTCTGCGCAGGACTCAAACGCAAATAATTCTCACTAACGATTATGGCCCTGTTTGGGCGAGCAGGTGGCAGTGAGAGGAGTCTGGGTTATGTGTCCGCAGAGGGCGGGAAAAAGAAAAGCCGGCCTGTACAGGCCGGCTTTTGCGGGTACAGCGATGGCCGAATGATTACAGGCCGAGGATGAAGTCCACCAGCGTACCGATGTCGGCATCGGAGACGCGCGGAGAGTAGGGGGGCATCGGAACGCCGCCCGTGACTTCGGTCCAGTTGCCTTTGCCACCGGCCTTCACCTTGCCAACCAAGGCGTCCTTCGCGGCAGCATCGCCCTTGTACTTCTTGGCGACATCCGCCCACGCCGGACCTACAACCTTCTTGTCGATCGCGTGGCAAGCAGTGCAACCGCTAGAAGCGGCCAGCGGCGGCATATCGGCAGCCATGGCTTGGCTTGCACCCAGGGTCAAGGCGGCGGCGGCCGTCAGATTCAACCAACGTAATTTCATGATGATACTCCCTCCTTACGGATGTGACTTCGTTGTAGTGATCTTATAGGAGCCCGCAGTGCATTGTTCACGGCTGCGATGCGATTCGGGATTCAGTCGGATACCTTGGCCGAACTCGAATATTATGTTTGCCTTAAATTTGGCGGTTAATTATGCCGATCTTCGTTTTTGCCTGTCAAGCCGCGCGATGAAGAGATCGGGAAATCGAATCAGCGAGTTAAGTGAGGTGCACTGAAAGGCAAGCCGGTCGCAATAAGGTTCGTGGTAACGGTGTTTTAGGGGCGAGATCTCAAACAAAGAACCCCCCCACCGCTGATGACCCCGGTGTTGATTTCCCCGCTGTGGCTATAGGCAGGGGGAGGCGGGCGTGCTACTGAAATTTCAGCGGTGCGATTCTTCGCTTCCGCTCTGTCGGCGCGCGGCCCTGTACAGGTGGATCTCCAGATCAAGCGAGCACCAGTCGCCGTAGCCGAGGATCTTGCGTTTCCCGTTCAGGTATTCGATCACCACCTTGGCAGGTCGGCCAGAGGAGTAACCGACGGCCCAGACCTTGATCAACTGGCCCGTCATATTCATATACCAGTTGCCGACAACCGCTTTCTGCTTCACTGACATATATATTTCCTCTCTCGAGTACATATATTTATGGTTCATGTACGGCTACGAAGTATAGCACAATCAGGAAGTTACCAAGCGAAATAAGGGCTTAGTCTTGTAGAAACAACTGCTTACCATCTCGATTGATAATCGCGGCCGGGGTTTGCCCCGGCCGGCGTGGTCAGCCACATTTGGAATCTCCGCAATTCAGGCAGGTCAGGCACCCGTCCATCTGGATCATCGCCTTGGTGTGGCACTTGGTGCAGAGCCGGGCCCCTTCGGGAAACGATTCGGTATTATCTCCGGCTTTCTGCTCCGGGGACCGATCGTATTCGCGTCGCTTTGCCTCCACGAATTGCTTCTGGTGCTCGTCGAGGCGGTCGCCTTTGATCAGCCCGATCAGGCGCAGATGGTGGTCGATGACGTCGCCGATCTCGGCAACCAGCGAAGGCATGAATTTTCCGCCGCGCTTGAAGTAGCCGCCGCGCGGATCGAACACCGAATGGAGTTCCTCCACCAGGAAGGTGACGTCACCGCCCTTGCGGAAGACGGCGGAAATAATACGAGTGAGCGCCACGATCCACTGGAAATGATCCATGCTCTTCGAGTTGATGAATATCTCGAACGGGCGCCGTAGTTCATGCTCCGTGCCCGGGTTCAGCACGATGTCATTGATTGTGACGTAGAGGGCATGCTCGGTCAGCGGGGTCTTGACCTTGTAGGATGAGCCGAGCAGCATGTCCGGCCGCTCGAGCTTTTCATGCATGTGAATGATGTTCGAGGCCTTGGTATTCTCCTCTGCATCTGCCTCGTTCTTGACTACTTCGTAGCCGATGATCTTGTTTTCAATCTTTATCGCCATGTCCAGGGTCTCTCTGAGCTGAATGTCGTCATCCGTCAATACTTGCCGTAGTAGCCTTCCTTGAGGGCGTCATACAGGTTCGCGGCGCTGTGGGTTTCGCCGTCGTATTCGATCTCCTCGTTGCCTTTCACCTCTACAGTGGTGCCATCCTGCAGCTTGAAGCGGTAGACAGTGTTCTCGAGATCCTTTTCCTTGACCAGTACGCCCTGGAACGCCTCCGGATTGAAACGGAAGGTGGTGCAGCCCTTGAGTCCCTGCTCGTAGGCGTAGAAATAGATGTCCTTGAATTTTTCGTAGTCGTAGTCGCTTGGTACGTTGGCAGTCTTGGAAATGGAGGAGTCGACCCATTTTTGCGCGGCAGCCTGTACGTCGACGTGTTCCTTGGGTGTGATGTCGTCGGCTGAGACGAAATATTCCGGCAGGCGTTCCCCTTCCTTGTCGGATCCCGGTACGGCTTTAGGGTTGATCAGTTCGCGGTAGGCGAGCAGTTCGAAGGAGTAGACATCGACCTTTTCCTTGGTCTTCCGGCCTTCGCGGATGACGTTGCGGAAGTAATGATGGGCGAAGCTGGGCTCGATGCCGTTGCTGGCGTTGTTGGCCAGTGAAAGCGAGATCGTGCCGGTCGGTGCGATCGATGTATGGTGGGTAAAGCGCGCGCCGATGTCGGCCAGGCGATCGACCAGTTCGGGCGCGATCTCGGCAATGCGCTGCATATAGCGGCTGTAGCGAGTATGCAGGATCTTGCCTTTGACGCGGTCGCCGAGACGATAGCCGTCGCGCGTCATTTCGGGTCGTTTGCGCAGCATTTCCGCGGTGACGGAGAATTCCTGCTCCAGGATCGGGGCCGGTCCCTTTTCTAGGGACAGATCCAGCGCGATTTCCCATCCGACCAGCGCCATCTCGCGCGTGACTCGCTCGGTGAATTCGAGCGCTTCCCTGGCGCCGTATTTCATGCGCAACATGGTAAGGGTGGAGCCCAGCCCGAGATAGCCCATGCCGTGGCGGCGTTTGCTCCGAATTTCCTCGCGCTGCTGTTCGAGCGGCAGACCGTTGATCTCGACCACGTTGTCGAGCATGCGGGTGAAGATCGCGACCGCCTTGCGATAGTTGTCCCAGTCGAAGTAGGCGCGGTCGGAAAATGGGCTATGCACGAATTTGGTCAGATTAATCGATCCCAGCAGACAGGATCCGTACGGCGGCAGCGGTTGCTCGCCGCAGGGATTGGTGGCGCGGATGTTCTCGCAGAACCAGTTGTTGTTCATCTCATTGACCTTGTCGACCAGGATGAAACCGGGCTCGGCATAATCGTAGGTGGATGTCATGATGAGATTCCACAGGTGCCGTGCCTTGATCGTGCGCTCGATCTTGCACGCCACCAGGCCCGACTCGTTGGTGATGTAGCCTTTCTTGGTCGGCCACTCGCGCCATACCACCTGTTCCGGGTTGTCGAGAGCGAGCTCGCCGTGCTCGATCATCGAGGGCGATGCCGGGAACGCCAGTTGCCAGGCACGATCATGTTTGACCGCATCCATGAATTCCTGGGTGATCAGCAGCGACAGATTGAACTGGCGCAGACGGCCGTCTTCGCGCTTGGCGCGGATGAAATTGATGACGTCCGGATGACCGATGTCGAAAGTGCCCATCTGTGCTCCGCGCCGTCCCCCCGCCGAGGAGACCGTGAAACACATCTTGTCGTATATATCCATGAACGACAGCGGGCCGGAGGTGTAGGCCCCTGCGCCCGAGACATAGCCACCGCGTGGCCGCAACGTGGAGAATTCATAGCCGATGCCGCAACCGGCCTTCAGCGTGAGCCCGGCCTCGTGTACCTTGCCGAGGATATTGTCCATCGAGTCTTCGATGGTGCCGGAAACCGTGCAGTTGATGGTCGATGTCGCCGGTTTGTGATCCTGTGCCCCTGCATTGGAGACGATGCGCCCGGCCGGGATTGCGCCGTTGCGCAGCGCCCACAGAAATTCCTCAAACCATTGGTCACGTTTTTCCTGGGTGTTTTCCGCGTCCGCCAGCGCGCGGGCGATGCGCTTATAGGTATCATCGATGGTTTGATCGAGTACACGGCCGCTTTTGCTCTTCAGGCGGTATTTTTTATCCCAGATGTCGCGGGACGCGGCTTGCAGCGGAATTTCGGAGGCATCGGATGCGACCACGCGCAGGTGTACAGATTCCATCTTTGATGATTCTCCTTATTGATCGGTCTCGTTTTTTTATATGACCCAGTAAGCGTCAACACAACATGTTGTGTTGACGCTTACTGGGGTAATGACTGGGATGTCGGGCTCAAAAATCTCCATTATAAAATATGGAAATTATATAATTATTATGTAAAACAACACGATAGAATCATTCTTCGGATGTCGCCGCGCTTGGGCGCTGGCCCGAATGCGTGAGGGGGAATGATGCTCCTTTCAGAACAGAAACACAATATGTTGTGTTTCTGTTGAATAATCTGTGGATAAGCTGTGGACAGTGGGAAAATCGCAGGGCGGCGAACCTGGGCAAGGAAGGGTAGGAACAAACCCGTTGGATGTCCGGTCGAATGCGATTAGTCGTAGTCATTCAAGTAGAAGCGGAGATGTCATGAAAGAAAAACGCAGGGTTCTTATGGCGGCGCTTTGTATTTTTACCCTGGGCAGCAGCGCAGCGTTTTCCACCGGAGCAACCGCCTCGCTGCCCGCCGCCGATTCGCAGGGCGCGCAACTACCGAGCCTTGCCCCGATGCTCGAGCACGTGATGCCGGCGGTGGTGAATATAGCCACCCTCAGCCGGGTGCCGGTACAGAATAACCCACTGCTAAACGACCCCTTTTTCCGCAGATTCTTCAATCTGCCGGATCGATCGCAGGAGCGTCAGGCGCAGAGTCTGGGGTCCGGCGTGATCATCGACGCGGAGCAAGGGTATGTCCTCACCAACAATCACGTGGTGGACAAGGCTACGGAAATCCGTGTCACGCTGATGGATGGCCGCCAATTGACTGCGAGGCTGATCGGCGCCGATCCGGAGGCGGATATTGCGGTCATACAGATTCCTGCCGAGGGTCTCGCCGCGCTGACGCTGGCGGATTCATCCCACTTGCGCGTAGGTGATTTTGTGGTCGCTATCGGCAATCCTTTCGGACTCGGTCAGACGGTGACCTCCGGAATTGTCAGCGCGCTGGGGCGCAGCGGTCTCGGTATCGAGGGCTTCGAGGACTTCATTCAGACCGATGCCTCGATTAATCCCGGCAATTCCGGAGGTGCGCTGGTCAATCTGCGCGGGGAGCTGGTCGGGGTGAATACCGCGATTATTGCCCCCGGCGGAGGAAACGTCGGTATCGGCTTTGCCATTCCGGTCAATATGGCCTCACAAATCATGGCGCAACTCGTCGAGTACGGCGAGGTCAGGCGCGGACAGCTGGGCATCGCGGCGCAGGATCTCACGCCGGAGCTTGCCCAGGCCTTCGGGGTACACGATCTGAGCCAGGGCGTGGTTGTGGTCCAGGTTGGCGATAATACTCCCGCGGCCAAAGCAGGTATCAAGAGCGGGGATATCATCGTCAACATCAACGGCCGCGAGATCCGCGCCCGTTCCGAGCTGCGTACAGCGATCGGTCTGCTGCGGATCGGCGAGAAGATCAAGATCGAGATCGTGCGTGACGGCAAGCGCCGCACGATGGCCGCCGAAATCACCGCGCCGGTTCAGGTGCAAATCGCGGGCGAGGCGTTGAATCCGCGCCTGGCCGGCGCCCTCTTTGGAGATCTCAACGAAAGTTCGCCGATGTATGGCCGTGTCGAGGGCGTGGTTGTCGCCGACATCATGGCGAGCAGCGCGGCGCAACGCAGCGGCCTGCGTCCGGGCGATATCGTGGTGGCGGTCAACCGGCGACCGATAGTCTCGATCGAGGAACTGCGGCAGGCGGTCAATCCCGGCGACAATCGCCTCCTGCTCAATGTTCAGCGCGGAGAGCTGGCGCTGTTCATCGCGCTGCAGTAGCGGGACGGCAAGCGCCGATAAACGAAAACGCCGCCCGGAGGCGGCGTTTTCAACCCGGCTGTCGCGCGCGTTTACTTGGCGGAGTGTCCGCTCAGCTTTACCTCGACCCGATCTTCATCCTTCAGGTTGGCGTAGTATTCACGCAGGACCTCCAGCACTTCCGGTCGACTGAACTCGGGTGGAACGTGGTCGTTCTCTGACAGCGCCTTGCGCAGCTTGGTGCCGGAAAGGAGCAGGCGATCTGACCCCTCGTGCGGGCAGGTGCGCATGGAGGCCATGCCGTTGCATTTGAAGCACCAGAAGGTCCAGTCGATCTTGAGCGGCTTCGTTTCGAGGGCGTCGTGCGGTATCTCGTCGAAGATGTGCTGCGCATCGAAGGGTCCGTAGTATTCGCCCACCCCCGCGTGGTCGCGGCCCACGATCAGGTGCGAGCAGCCGTAGTTCTGGCGGAAGAGGGCATGGAGCAGCGCCTCGCGCGGCCCCGCATAGCGCATATCGAGCGGATAGCCGGACTGCACCACGGTGTCCTTCACGAAGTAGTTCTCCACCAGCGCGTTGATGGCCTTGACACGCACATCAGAGGGGATATCGCCGGGCTTGAGCTTGCCGAGCAGCGAATGGATCATCACGCCGTCGCAGATCTCGATGGCGATCTTGACCAGATATTCGTGCGAACGGTGCAGCGGATTGCGGGTCTGGAACGCCACCACCGTGGTCCAGCCCTTGGCTTCGAACAGTTTGCGGGTCTCGGCCGGGGTCATGTAGACGTCGGCGAAGTCGATCGGGAAACGCCCCTGCGACAGCACCTTGACCGGGCCGGCCAGATTGACATCGCCCTGCTCCATCACCATTTTCACACCGGGATGGGCGGGGTCAGTGGTTTTGAACACCATGGCGCATTCGTGTTCCTTGTCGATGGTGTACTTCTCGGTGACCCGCATGGTCGCGATGATCTCGCCGCTCTCCCGGTCTACCAGCGCCACCTCGCCACCGGTCTTGATGCCGTCGGCGGTGTGCTTGTCAGTGGACAGGGTGATGGGGATGGGCCAGAAGAGGCCGTTGGCCAGCTTCATGCCATCGCACACACCTTCCCAATCCGCCCGGGTCATGAATCCGTCCAGCGGGGTGAAGCCACCAATACCCAGCATGATGAGATCGCCGGTTTCGCGCGAGCTGATGTGCACCTTGGGCAGGGTCGCGGCGCGCGTCAGTTCGGTGGCCAGCGCCGGGCCTTCCAGCAGCAGGGGCCTGAGCGTGTCACTGCCGTGGGGTTTGACGAGATTGGACATGGTTCAACTCCTGAAAAATGAGGGGTAATCCGATGTTGGCGGATATTCTAGCAGAACAGCCGCAACAGCGCGTCGCTGCACGGCGGGACAGGGGTGCTATCGGCCGGACTTTTCCCGTGTCGCCGCGGCGGCGTCCATGCGATGGAGCCGGGTCGTGCGCATGGCCGGCTCCGGCTGCAGGGTGACATGCTCGATGTCGTATTGCTCGTGCAGCAGGTGCTGCAGCGCGGCCAGCTGGTTGTCCCATTGGGACATATCGTGGATTACGACATGCGCCGAGAGCGCCACCCGGCCGCTTGCCAGCGTCCAGATATGCAGATCATGCACCTCTCTCACGCCCGTCAGGCCCGCCATGGCGGCGCCGACCTTGCGCAGGTCGAGGTAGTGGGGCACGCCTTCCATGATGACGTGCAGTACCTCGCGCAACAGGCGCAGGCTGGACATCAGGATCAGCGCGCAGATGAGGACGGAGAGGATCGGGTCAATGGCGTTCCAGCCGGTGAAGTAAATGACGATTCCGGAGGCCAGCGCGGCCGCCGATCCAAGCAGGTCGCCCAGGACATGGAGCATGGCTGCGCGAACGTTGAGGGTCTTCTCGCCAGCGTGCAGCAGACGGAAAACGATAAGGTTGACAACCAGTCCCGCGGTGGCGATCACCATGACGATGCCGCTGTTGACGGGGTTTGGCGCCTGCAGGCGCTGCACGGCATGCCAGGTAATGCCGATTACCACGACCACCATCAGAGAGCCGTTGATCAGGGCAGCCACGGCTTCGGCGCGCACCAGTCCGTAAGAATGGCGCAGAGAGGGCGGCTGGCGTGCGACCCAGGCGGCCAGGGCGGCGAGACCGAGCGCCGTCATATCCGAAAACATGTGTCCGGCATCCCCGAGCAGCGCCAGCGAATCCGCCAGCCAGCCGCCTGCCGCCTCGATGAGGGCAAAGCCCAGCGTGAGCAGAAAGGCCCACAGCAGGACCCGGTCGACTGTGCTCCGGGTATTCGTCGTGTGCTCGTGATGATGGTGATGCTTATGTGCGGGCATGGCGGCAGGATGGCGGGATTATCCCGCTCGTGGCGTTGGTGGGGCTTACCTTAGCACGACTTCCGTGCAACCCCGCACCCTCTTTGGGGGAGAGCCCGGATTCTATGCGCGGGGACGCGAGCGTGGTCTTGTGAAGGGCAAAATGCCGGGATATAAACCATGGCTGCTTAGCTGATCTCGAAATCCGTTTTGAGTTTCTTTGTAACCGGCATGTTCCGGAGCTGCACATAGTCCGGCAGACCATTCTTGTAGGGCGGGTAGTCCTCGCCCTTGATGAGGGGCAGCAGATAATTGCGGCATGCAGTGGTGATACCGAAGCCATCCCGGCTGATGAAATTTCTCGGCATCATCTTTTCCACGTTGGCGACCTTGTCGAGCGGCGCCAGCCCGACCTTCCATCGGTAGGGACGGTTGGACAGACGCTCGATGGTCGGCATGACCGCGTTATGCCCCTTGAGTGCGAACCGCACCGCCGCCTTGCCGACGGCGTAGGCCTGGTCCACGTCTGTTTTGGAGGCGATGTGACGCGCGGCCCGCTGCAGGTAGTCCGCCACGCTCCAGTGGAATTTGAGACCGAGTCCCTGCTTGATCAGGCGGGCGACGACGGGGGCGACGCCGCCGAGTTGTGCATGACCGAAGGCATCGCTCAGTCCCTGATCTGACAGAAACTTGCCATCATTACCGCGCACACCTTCGGAGACTACGACCGAGCAGTAACCGTGCCGGCGCACCATGCCGTCGACCCTGGCCAGGAACTTGTCCGCATCAAAGGGAATTTCCGGGAACAGGATGACAATCGGCAAATCCATGTCCGCATCAGCTGCGAGCCCACCGGCGGCGGCGATCCAGCCGGCATGACGGCCCATGACCTCGAGCACGAAGACCTTGGTGGAAGTCCTGGCCATTGATGCGACATCGAGGCTCGCCTCGCGCGTCGAGACGGCGACGTACTTGGCTACTGAGCCGAAGCCCGGACAATTGTCGGTGATGGGCAGATCGTTATCGACGGTCTTCGGGATGTGGATGGCCTGGATGGGATACCCGAGACTGGCGGAAAGTTGCGAGATCTTGAGACAGGTATCGGCCGAGTCACCGCCGCCGTTGTAAAAGAAGTAACCGATGTCGTGCGCCGCGAATACCTCGATCAGGCGCTCATATTCGCGCCGGTTCTGTTCAAGCCCCTTGAGTTTGTAACGGCAGGAGCCGAACGCCCCGGACGGTGTATGGCGCAGCGCCGCGATCGCGCGGCGGGTTTCCTTGTTGGTGTCGATCAGCTCCTCGGTCAGGGCGCCGATGATTCCATTGCGGCCGGCGTATACCCGGCCGATCCGGTCCCTGTGCTGGCGCGCGGTCTCGATCACGCCGCAGGCAGAGGCATTGATGACGGCGGTGACGCCACCGGATTGTGCGTATAAGGCGTTGCTCCGGGTCATTGGGGATCCCTCCATGTGTCATGATATCGCCGAACATAACGCGGACGCGTTGACTCCATAAAATACGCTTTGCACGGAAGGGAAAAAACGGTATAAGCATACGTCATGTCATTCTGTCTGCCTGAATAGGCGCCGTCATGGATGCGGCCGCTTCGCTCCTTGCGTTGACAATGTATTGAAATCGTTGATCTTTTCAGAAAAAGACCAATAATTGGACGGGGTAAACGATATGAGAATCGTATTGTTGGGGGCGCCAGGCTCGGGGAAGGGAACGCAGGCCAAGCTGCTGACGGAGCAATACCGGGTGCCGCAGATCTCGACCGGGGATCTCCTGCGCGCCGCCGTCAAGTCAGAGACACCGCTCGGGCTGCAGGCCAAGGCCGCGATGGATGCCGGGCGGCTGGTGTCGGACGATCTGGTGCTGGCGATGATCCGCGAGCGCCTCTCCCAGCCGGATGCCCATAACGGATTCATCCTTGATGGATTTCCCCGCAATCTGGCTCAGGCGCAGACCCTGGATGCGATGCTCGATCGCATGGGGCAGCCGCTTGATGCCGCGCTGCTGATCGACGTCGACCTCGATATCCTGATGCAGCGCATGACCGGGCGACGCACCTGCGAGTCCTGCGGCCAGACCTACAATATCTATAGTTCGCCTTCCAAGCTGGAAGACCGGTGCGACAAGTGCGGTGGCAACCTGCGTCACAGAGCAGACGACAACGAGGAGACCATCGGCAACCGTCTGCGGGTCTACGAGGCGCAGACATCCCCGCTCATTGAATATTATCGTGCGCAGAACCGCCTCAGGACTGTGCAGGGTGTGGGCGAGATTACGCATATCTTCGCCGCCATCAAGCAGGTAGTGCAGGAGGCCCAGCGCGCCACGCAGGCGGCTAAGGCTAAGGCGGCGCCCGCTACGGTGGCCGCGCCCGCGCCCGCGTCGGCGAGGACCGGAAAGACAACGGGTGTCACGTCAACCGTGAAGAAGACGGAAACGGCCAAGAAAAAGTCCGCCGCCACCACCAAGAAAGCGGTGACCAAGAAGAAGCCCGCCGCGAAGAAGAAACCGGCGGTGTCCACGGGCAAGAAGGCCGTGGTCAAGAAAAAGCCTGTTGCGAAGAAGAAACCGGCCGCCGGCAAAAAGTCGCCGGTCAAGAAGAAACCGGTTGCCCGTACAAAACCTGCGATAAAGAAAAAGGCGCCGGTGAAGAAGAGGTCCGTTGCGAAAAAAACCGTTTCGAAGAAGAAGCCGGTCCCGAAGAAAAAGGCCGTAATCAAGAAGAAGTCCAAGGCCAAACGCCCGGCGCGAGGCAAGTAATGGCCCGGGCCACGCCCAGCCGCTGAGATATGAATTCATCGTCCAGGGACTTTCCGGGCCGGTATCCGGGCCGTCGCCCGCGCCGTATGCGGCGAAACGCGTTCAGCCGACGGCTGATGCGCGAGGCGCGGCTGAGCGTCGATGATCTCATTTATCCGGTCTTTGTCCTGGACGGCGAACGTCGCCGTGAGGCGGTGTCGTCGATGCCGGGTGTCGAGCGACTCAGCATTGATGAACTGCTGCGCGAGGCCGAAGCGGTCGCCGCGCTGGGCATCCCCGCGCTGGCGCTGTTTCCGGTAACCCCGCCAGAACACAAATCACTCGATGCGCGCGAGGCCTACAATCCGGATGGATTGGCGCAGCGGGCCGTGCGTGAACTCAAGCGGGCTCTGCCAGGGCTAGGTGTCATCACCGATGTCGCGCTCGATCCGTTCACTACCCACGGCCAGGATGGCCTGATCGACGACGCCGGTTACGTGGTGAACGATGAGACGGTCGCGGTGCTGGTCCGCCAGGCCTTGTCGCACGCTGAGGCGGGCGCCGATATCGTCGCACCTTCGGACATGATGGACGGGCGCATTGGGGCGATTCGCCGGGCGCTTGAGGATGCCGGCCACGTCAACACGCGCATCCTCGCCTACTCGGCGAAGTACGCCTCCAGTTTTTACGGCCCCTTCCGCGACGCTGTCGGTTCGGCGGCCAATCTCGGTGGCGGCGACAAATATACCTACCAGATGGACCCGGCCAACTCGGACGAGGCCTTGTGGGAGGTGGCGCTCGATCTGGAGGAAGGCGCCGAC
>JADLET010000158.1 GCA_020845975.1 Gammaproteobacteria bacterium
AGATGGTTGAGGCCGCATCCAAAACAGAACGTGCCGTCTATGTTCTGCAGCGCCCCGACGACTTCGACCAGATCCTGGTCGCCGTCATTGTCGAAGTCGGCCCAGGCCGCGCCGTGGGTGTCGGCATGCGGGTTCGCGGCCCACACCCGATCGATTATGTTCTCGAAACTCCCGTCGCGGGTATTCAGATACAGTGTGGGTTTGCTGTCATGATTGCCGACCCAAAGATCGGGCCAGCCATCGCCATTGAAATCCCCCCACGAAGCGCCATAGCTCTGCCCCGCATGATCGATACCGGCCTGCTGGCTGACATCCTCGAACTGAATGGCCGCCTGAAGCGGCTGAGCCGCAAACAGGCCTAGCAGCATGGAGAATCGCATGAGCCGTTTAGCCCGGGACGAGTGGCGCAATTCATTCATCGGCTGTCTCCCATCGAAAGCGGCATGCACGAGGTATCTGTTTCCGGTGTCAGGATCATCTGGCCGGTTCTGTGATCGCGACTATCCTGTTGGTCTGGATGTCCCTCAGTTCCTGCACGATGCCGCTTGGCCAGCGGATGAGGAGTCGATCTATCTTGTCGTTGGGGCCAAGTCCAAAATGAATGCGCGAATGGTTCTGCGAGAAGCTGTGCATGCCGCCGCCCTGCGTCCTTGTCTGGGTCTTTCCGCCGGCCTCGAGCGTGAGCAGCGACCCGATGCCGTTCCGGTTGGAGGCGGCGCCGACGAGGTCGATCTCGATCCAGTGGTTGGTATTGCCGACATTGCGGAACAGTTGATGCGGGCCGTCAGCGAATGGCGGAGGGCCCGCGCCGTTGGTTACGAACAAATCCAGGAAACCGTCACGATCGTAATCGGCGACGCTTGCCTGATTCCCCCGTCCCCGATCACTGCCCGCCGCGCCGCCAGCCTGCTCGACCGGGGTGAAGTTCCCGCGCCCGTCATTTTCGAGGAGTATGTTGGGCTGATTCTGCGTCGGATCCGAGCAGACCAGATACAGGTCGAGGTCCATGTCATTGTCGAAGTCGCCCGCGGCGACTGAGCTGCAGGCCGCGGGATTTCCAGCATCGGGGCCTTTTCTTGCGGCGAATGTATTTCCGTCATTGAGCAGGAGCCTGTTCTCCATTCTGCCCTTCGACGGCGTGAAACCAATAGCCTGAATCGAAGAAACGTTGGCCGTCGATGCCACGATGTAGCCGATAGATGGAATGGAGCTCCTGAGCGTCCAGGTCCGCGTATCGCGGTCGTATTGAATGAAAATGCCCTCGCCTGCGGCCGCCGGAGGCGCGATGGTGATCGATTCGTCGTCGGGTGAGACAGTCAGCTTATCCTCGGTCAGATCCTGTTGCCGCGCGCCTAGATACAGTTTCGGCCGTTCTGACCGGGCAGGATCGGAGGGGTCCATCCAGGGTCGGTGAATCTCGACGGTGATCGAACCCTCGGAGATGAAAGAGATGGCGGAGGATGCGCCGGGTTTGTTGGCCAGGTTGCCTTGCAGATGGGTTGCGTCGGTCTGGACCACGTCCGTCGCCCAGGGTTTGGATCGCACCAGAAACCAGTCGGGGCGGGCGTCGCCGTTCAGATCTTCAAGAATGGCGTCCTGCACGGAGCCGGTCTCGGGGAGCGATATGTCATCTCCCGCATCCTGCAGTCCATCGGCGCCCAGTGTGTAGATGCGCGCGGGGCGCAGGTAGGCGACCAGCTCAGGGCGGCCATCGCCCGTCAGATCCGCCAGTTGCGCGAATTCATCGGTCGATTTTATGGATCCCGGCTTACGATAACCCAGGGACTCGGCGTAACCTCTAATGCGGTTCAGGGCCTGTGACAGGAACGTGGGTTTCGCGCGAGGAAATCCCAGTGCCTCGTTGGCAAGCGAGAAACCGCCGGGTGTTTGCAGGAAAATAGCCGAGGGCGCCTCTGCCCGCGTGTGGTTCATCAGCAGGAGGTCGAGTTTCCCGTCCTGGTTGATATCCAGCCACAGCGGTGTCCTGCCCCGGCCGAGGGGGTAGTCGACGCCGTATTTCACGGCCATATTGCTCAGTTTGCCGTCCTGGTTAACAAACAACCTCTTCGCGCTGATTCCGCGACCCGCGCCGCCGCCGGTCACGACAACCAGATCCTGGTCGCCGTCGTTGTCGAAATCGGCCCAGGCCGCGCCGTGGAAATCAGGCGCCGAGGTGGTGGCCAGAAGTTTTCCATTGGGACCGAGAAAGCCGGACGCGGCCTCGTCCACGAGGATTTCCGCCGCCCGGTTCGTGAACGTGCCGTCGTGGCGGTTCACATAGATCGAGGGCTGAATGCCATGGTGGTTGGAGACCCACAGGTCCGGCCACCCGTCGTTGTCGAAATCGCCCCAGGAGGAACCGGCGGAGGGGCCGGTGAAATGTATGCCGGCGGGAAGCGAGACATCCTCGAACCGAATGTCGGCCTGCGCGGTGTGCTGGATCGAGCACGCCAGGATCAGCCATGCCAGGCCATGATGTCCGACCGGGTATGGAAGCTTTTGAAATATGCGCATGCCGCTTGTTCTTTGCCCGGGGCGATAGTTTAATACGGGACGGGAAAACCCATACAACACCATGCGCCATTATCGATCCCTTCGCGGCGAGCGCGCAACCTCCGCCGCGAATTATATGAATGCCTGCTTTCCCGGCGAATCCTGGTGTCGTGATGCCGGAGTCCTGCAAGGTTGCCAGTGGTCAATATTGATAATCTCTGTTCCGGAACAATGATGAGTCAAAATCTTCCCCTGGTCAGCATCGTCACGCCTGTCTATAACGGCGAGGCTTATCTTGCCCAATGCATCGAGAGTGTGCTCGGGCAGACCTATCAAAACTGGGAATACATCATCGTCAACAATTGCAGCACGGATGGCACTCTCGCCATCGCGGAACAGTACGCTCAGCGTGAGCCGCGCATAAAAATCCACAACACCCGGCAGCTGCTGTCGGCGGTGGAGAACCACAATTTCGCCGTGGGAAAAATGGATCCCGCAAGCGTGTACTGCAAGATTCTTCATGCGGATGACTGGCTGTTTCCGGAATGCCTGGAACGCATGGTGGATGTGGCGGCCTCGAACGGATCGGTGGGCATCGTCGGCTCGTACAATCTGGTCGGGAACACGGTGCGCTGTGACGGGCTGCCGTATCCGGGTGCAGTGATTCCCGGACGGGAGGCGGGTCGTCTGGCCTTATTGGGAAAGGCATACCCGTTCTACTCGCCGTCCTCGACCATGATCCGGGCGGATCTGGTGCGCGCGCGCGCCCATTTCTACGATCCCGCCAAGATGCACGCGGACGTCGAGCTGATGTACGAGCTGCTGCGTGATCAGGATTTCGGTTTTGTGCATCAGGTGCTTACATATATCCGTGTGCACGAGGCGTCAGAGACCGCCCGCTCGGCCCAGCCGCTGAACAGAATCCTGTGGTCCAACTTTGATCTGTTGGTGAGGTTCGGTCCCGTGTTCCTCAATGAAGCCGAACTGCAATCCGCGATACGAGCCTACGAGAACAAATACTATTCATTCCTGGCCCGAAGCCTGTGGGAACTGCGTGACCGGAAATTCTGGCGTTATCACGAGGATGGCCTGCCGTCACTGGGTCATCCGCTCAGTTATGCGCGCCTGCTGGGTCACGCTCTGGGTGAGGCCGTCAGCCAGCCGCGCCGCACCATAGCGCGGCTGGCGCGCGGGATGGGGTTAGCCGGCGCCAGAAAATGAGTGCGCTCCGTCAGGCCGTGGCGGACTGGCCCAAATCCCAATCGGCATCGGAATAAAACTCGCGGGCGACATCCTCGACGTAACCCCGGATTCTCAGGATCTCTTCGCCGGACAGCCGGTGTTTCCAGCTGGATATGTTCTGCGCGCTGTCGAGCTTGAGCGTTTTTTCAGTGCCAGACGCCCGCTCCGGGTTGGACTTCCCGGTATGTTCGGCGATCACCGAGCGCGCCTTGTCCGTGTAGGGTAGTCCCAGTTTTTTGTACAGGTCCGCGAAGGACTGCACGGGATCAAGCGAGATATCCTCGTGTCGCACGAAGGTCCATTCAGGATGCCGTTTCCTGTAGAGCGAGATGACGTGGTGGTGCATCGTCCACGCCAGCGATGCCCGTTCGACCAGGTCGTGTTCGCTTCCGCTCATTGCCTTGATACGTTGTTCGAAGGGGCCGAGATAATCTCTCATCAGCAGGGGTTGGGACAGGGCCCATTTTTCCGGGTGAGACGCCCACCCCAGACGTTTCATGCTGGCCACGAAGGCGGCCGGATGGCGGATCATCACGATACAGTTCATGTCGAACTGGTCGGACAGCCATTCGGCCGACATCAACGCAATCGGGTCCTTGATCAGCGGGCGTCCGCCATTGCCGCGCAGCTTGCGCACGGCGAGCAGGTTGCGTATCACCTTTGACAGATCGCCCGGCGAGCGTGCGGCGCCCAGTCCGTGTTGCCAGTCATAGCGTCCGTCGATCAGCCGTTGCACCGCTGCGCGGTAGTCCATGCCATTGTCAGCACAGATATGGATGAAGTAAGGGGGGATCCTGAGTCCATACAATTCCTCGCTGGCCTTGACGAGCGGATTGAACGGCTCATGCACGTAGTACAGCGCGGGATCGATGGTGAGCATGCGTCCGAGCCAGGTCGTGCCTGAACGCGGGGCGCCGGTGACCAGGACAGGCTTGATCGGTGCGGAGGTGTTCATGTTGTTATCCATAAATTGGTGGATCCGGGCCGGTCTTGTCTCGAAGCAAATCCTGTGCCATTGGGTTTTATCCGTGCACAGCCCATGACCGATGGCTGGCCAGTATAAACCCGGTCACTCCGTGTGCACACTGCAGCGGCCCGCGCGCGGGCTGGCATGCCATCAGCGAAATAGCGGATAATGACGGCGCCATGAAATCCATTGAACATGTCGGTTCCGGCAGGTCCCTTCTCCTATTACCGTGCTTACGATGCCTCGGCTCCACTCTGTGTGAAACCGGGCCGTCATGTGCCAGTAACTTACGGCGGAGTGGCCAGCGTTCGTGGTGGAGTGTGCTGGCACTGGCACTGGCACTGGCACTGGCACTGGCAGCGGTGAGCGTCATGCTATCCGCGTGCACTCCGACGCAACAGGGAGGAAAAGGGTTCACCCGTGAATCCCTGGCGGTTGCCGATTATGGCATCTTCGATCTCGGGATCGCCGACATCAACGATGATAACCGGCTGGATGTCTTTACCTCCAATCATTCCGGTCCGCAGAGCATGTTGCTGAATCAGGGCGGCGGCGTGTTCAGCGACGGATTCTCCAATCTGAAGCTGGATCAGGATGCGAAATTTCCCGGTCTGGCGGTCGTTGCGCACGAGCCGGCGATAGATCGGCCCGGGCTCTTCATCAACTGGCGAGGTCCGAAGATCGTCGTGCGCGCGCACGATCTCGACCGCTCCGGCGGCGCAGTGTCGGGGACGATGCAATTGCTCGATCCGGAAAAGCTGGTCATCGAAGAGAAAAAGAACTTCGATGTATCGATTGAGTCGGTCCCCGGCGCTAACGGCATCACCGACACGGTGATCCGCTTCACGGGGCATGGCGACGGCTACTTTGCCTTCAAGCCGAACATTCACGCCCAGTCGATCCGATTCCGGATCGATTCCGGGATACCTCCGCAGGACATCCATCTTGGCCCGGGATACGCATCTCCTGCCGCGAACGAATTCACCATGGACATGCGGGACCGGCACGGCATGGCGTGGGCGGATTACAACGGCGATGGGCACACCGATGTCTTTGTCACGCGCGGCGGACAGAGCGGCATGATGTGGATGATGCCGGGAGATTACTGGGACGAACTGTTAATCCGGCGTCCGGAAGGATTCGAGGATGCCGGGAAATCGCTGGGGCTGGTCAAGCATGGCTGCTCGGGCAGGCAGGCTGCGTGGATTGATTTCGACAACGATAACCGCCTGGATCTCTATATCGTCTGCGGAAGGGGATTCCAGCGCCAGCTCAACCAGCTGTACCACCAGAATGACGATGGCACGTTCACCGACGTCGCGCAGGCGGTAGGTCTCGATATCGCCATTGAAGGCATCATTGAGTGGGTGGATGCCGATGGCGATGGAGACATGGACCTCTTCTGGGCCAGTCGCGACAAGTTCCTGCTGTATGTCAACGACGGCGGACAGTTCTCTCCGCGCGAAATCGGCGCCAATCCGGCCCGACGCATTCCGACCGATCTGGCGCCCGCCGATTTCGACGGTGATGGCGATATCGATATCTTCGCGGCCGCCCGGGGCGGGAATTCGCTCCTGATCAACCAGGACGGTGCATATGTCCCTGCCGACCTGAAGCCGCTGGGTTTGCCGCGAAAGAGCATGGCGGCCAACTGGGTGGACGTCGATAACGACGGGAGTGTCGAGCTGCATCTCATGCCGGGCGGGCTCTTCCGCCGGGAGAATGGCGTCTTTCACGGCGTCGATGGACCGGATGTCCGGATCAGGGATCGTGTGTCTCCGGTCGACCTGACCGATGCCCGCGTTTCCTGGTTCGATGCCGATGATGACGGGATCCGCGATGTCGTGGTAGCCCTGGACTACGTGATCAAGAAGCGCAAATGGGCGCAATGGTATGCCCGCATGGCCGGCATACAGGACCGGCTTGGCGGACTCAAGGATTATTGGGATGCCGCCTATTTTCGCGGCACGTCCCCGGCGCCGAATCACTGGCTGCAGGTGCAGCTTGTCGGTCCGGCGGGAAACCGGCCGGCCATCGGCGCAAAGGTGACCGTGTCAACGGCGCAGTCCGCGCAGATGCAGCAGGTGGGTTTCGCGGAAGGCTCGCGTTATTCGCAGGGACACTACCGCCTGTATTACGGGCTGGGCGGCGTGAACGGGGCCGACAAGGTTGAGGTGCGCTGGCCCGATGGTCGTGTGCAGGAAATCCGCAATCCGCAGGTGGATCGCCTGCTGGTGGTGGATTGGGCCGCCGCTCAGTAGTGGCGGAAGGCCAGGGTAAACCGGCCTGCTGATCTGTTCAGGGCGCCGCCGACCGTATCCTGACTACCTTCGCAGGATTGCCGACTGCGACGGCCATGGCGGGGATGTCGCGTGAAACCACGCTCCCGGCTCCGACAACGGCCCCTTCGCCAATCGTTACGCCATCAAGCACGATGGTCCCGACCCCCAGCCAGGCATCATCACCGATGACAATGCCGCCTTTCGTCTGCACCGGCTGTTGCCTCAACGGCTGATCAGATGACATCCCGTGGTTGTACGGGTAGAACGAGCAGTTCGGCGCGATCTCGACCCGGCGACCGATCTGAATCGAGCCAACATAGGCCGACAACTGGCAGCGAGGCTGGATGTGGGTTTCATCGCCGATGATGATCTTCCCCTGCCGGCCGGTTTGCAGGAAGCAGTCCCGGTGGATATGCACGCCCCTGCCCAGCTCGATCTCTCCGCCGCCGTGATCTTCATAAATCAGCGCCTGATCCCCGATGAAGACCCGCGCGTTCAGTTTCAGGTTCGAGTGATGCAGCGTGGCGGAGGATGATATGTATCCGTCTCTGCCCAGGGCAGCCAGCGGCAGACGGCCATAGAACGGGGGCCACCCGAGTCCCGCGAGCCAGCATGCGGCACGTCCCAGCGGTCCCTGCCCGGAAAATCTCATCCAGAGCCGCGACCAGCGATTCCTGATGCGGGTTTTAATCGACATGAATGTATCTGGTTCTCGTCGGGTTGAATTAATTGAAGACGCATTATATCGCAGTTCGCGCGGTGCGCCCGGCGCTGCCGTCGGCGATATCCCCTGCCGGGCATGACTGGCCAGATCATGCCCCCCAACGTCATCATCGAGCAGGCTGGGAATCCAGTGTTATTACTCCGCTGAAAAGTGACGGCCCTGGATTCCCGCCTTCGCGGGAATGACGGTCGGGTGGTTCAGCGGAACCCTTTTATTGAGACTTACCTATTGGTGACATGTGACTGGGTAGCCCGGGTGCAGGCCCGCGGGGCCTAAACCCGGGGGAATAACACATCTTTCCCCGGATTCCGCTGCGCTTCATCCGGGCTACATGAGTGGCGGGCGATTATGTAACGCTCAATAATTCCGGGACAGGCTCCGGTGCCAGAAAAGATCACCGTCATCCCCGCGAAGGCGGGGATCCAGAGTTTTTACTCCGCTGAAAAGTGACGACCCTGGATTCCCGTCTGCACGGGAATGACAGTCGGGTGGTTCAGCGGAACCCATTTATTGAGACTTACCTATTGGTGACATGTG
>JADLET010000159.1 GCA_020845975.1 Gammaproteobacteria bacterium
CCCATCACCCATCACCCATCACCCATCACCCATCACCCATCACCCATTCCCGCCATCCACCATCTGCGCACGCCAGTGCACGATATGACCGGGCGCGACTAGGGCGCTGAGGTGTTCGAGGACGGTTTCGACCCGGGCCGGTTCGTCGAAGAATTCCACTACCACCGGGAGATCCAATGACAGATCGAGCAGGGACGCCGTGTGCAGCACCCCGGAGGGCCCGAAGCCGGAGATGCCACGGAAGATCGTGACTCCGCGCAGTTTTTCCTGGTCGCGCAGGCGCTTGATCAGCGGGTTCAGTTTCGTTTCCGCCTCGGTGAGGTAGATCCGGACCACGGTCACTTCGATCGATTTCATAGCTGTCTCCCGGCATAGAGTCCGATCAGCGTGGCGGCAAGGCAGATGGCCACGCTGGCGGCGATGTTGAGCACGGCCTTGAGGTGCTCGGCCTGTTGCAGCAGCAGCGCGGTTTCGAGCGAGAAGGTGGAGAAGGTGGTAAAGCCGCCGAGGAAGCCGGTGATCAGCAGGGCGCGCCATTCCGCGCCGAGACTGCTGCGTTCCACCAGCAGCACATAGAGTACGCCGATCACCAGCGAACCCAGCACGTTGACGGACAGGGTGCCGTAGGGAAAACCGCGCCCGAAGAGGTGATGGACCCCGAGTGAGGACCAGTAGCGCAGCACGGAACCGACAGCGCCGCCCGCGGCGATTGCCAGCACCTGATTCATGATGCCTCCAGCAGTGAATGATCTTCAGGTCTTTTCATGCTTCTTGTCGAGCTCACGCAAGTGCGCCAGCTTTTCTCCGATCTTGGTCTCCAGGCCGCGCGGCACCGGGAAATAATAGCGCGGCTTTCCCATTGCGTCCGGAAAATAGTTTTCCCCGGCGGCGTAGCCTTCCGCCTCATCGTGCGCGTAGCGGTAGTGCCTGCCGTATTCCAGGTTTTTCATCAGGGAGGTGGGCGCGTTGCGCAAATGCAATGGCACGTCAAGCGAGCCGTGCCGTTGCGCGTCCTTAAGCGCAGTGTTGTACGCCGCGTAGACCGCGTTGCTCTTGGCGGCGCAGGCCAGATACACCACCGCCTGCGCCAGCGCCAGGTCGCCCTCGGGACTGCCGAGCCGCTCCTGCACGTCCCACGCATTCATCGCCAGCGCGAGCGCGCGCGGGTCGGCGTTCCCGATGTCCTCGGTCGCCATGCGCACCACGCGCCGGGCAATGTAGCGTGGATCGCAACCGCCGTCCAGCATGCGGCACAGCCAGTACAGCGCCGCGTCCGGCGCGGAACCGCGCACGGATTTGTGCAGGGCGGAGATCTGGTCGTAAAAGATGTCTCCGCCCTTGTCGAAGCGCCGGGTTCCGCCGGCGATCACTTCGCTCACCAGCGCATCGGTGACGATCCGGTGTCCATCATGCTCCGGGGCAAGGTCAGAGAGTATCTCGAGCAGATTGAGCGCGCGACGGGCATCGCCGTCCGCCGCCAGCGCGAGGCGGTCGCGCTGTTCGACCGCTATTTCCATGTGCAGCGCGCCGAGTCCGCGCGTCTCATCGCTCACCGCCCGGTCGATGATGCGGCGCAATGCCGTCGCATCGACACTTTTCAGCACGTAGACACGGGCGCGCGAGAGCAGCGCGTTATTGAGCTCGAACGAGGGATTTTCCGTGGTGGCGCCGATCAGGATGAAGGTGCCGTCCTCGACGTGATGGAGCAGGGCGTCCTGCTGCGCCTTGTTGAAGCGATGCACCTCGTCGATGAACAGCACGGTGCGCCGGCCTTCCTCACGCAGCGTGCGCTCGGCCTCGGTGACCGCCGCGCGAATCTCCTTGACGCCGGCGAACACCGCCGACAGGCTAATGAACGGCGCGCCGGCGTGCGCGGCCATCAGGCGCGCGAGTGTGGTCTTGCCTGTGCCCGGCGGGCCCCACAGGATCATGGAGTGCAGTCGTTCGGACTCGATGGCGCGGCGCAGGGGCTTGCCCGGCGCGAGCAGATGATCCTGCCCGGCCACGTCGTCCACCGAGGCCGGGCGCATGCGGTCGGCCAGCGGCTGCAGACCAATGTCCGGTTTCATGGTCTCGCTCGTCATTGCAGTGTCCGGAGCGGCGTTTGCATGCGGGGGCTCACCCGGGACGATATCCTTATTCGTCACCGATGACGTCCACACCGGCCGGAGGCGTGAATCTGAAATCGGCAGGCCCGAGGGCGGGGTTGCGATCGAGGCCGAGGAAGCGGATGTTCATGGTCTGGCCGAAGCCGTCGACGATCTCCATGGCGTACAGCGATTCCCGATCGAAGGCGAGACGGACACGCGTGAAATTGGCGTCTTCCTGCCTGGGGTCGAGCTGCACCCAGGCGATGTCGCCCTGCGACGGCAGTTCGGTGATCATGAACAGCTCGTCGAGTGGACGCTCGGTGCTAAGCAGCAGGGCGGGTGTATTGCCGATGGAGGTGTCGAGTCTGGTGATCGTTACCTGGGTGAGGTCGGGGTCGTATACCCACAATCTGGCGCCGTCGGTGACGATGAGCTGTTGATACGGTTCCTCATAGGTCCAGCGGAAACGGCCCGGACGCAGGATCTGCAGCCTGCCGCGCGTCTGCTGCGTCGGCCGTTGCGCATTGTCGGTGACGGTCTGTTCGAAGCCGGTGTCGAGGCCTTTGAATCCGGCGAAGAACCGGTCGAGCCGGTCCAGGCCGGGCCCTGCCACGGCGATGGGAGGGAGCAGAAGCACACAGACGAGCGCCAGGTAGTAAACCAGTGCGCGCCGGAATGCAGCGACGGCGGGGATGCGCGGGATTCGCATGGTCACGGCGTGGCTAGTCTGCGGGCGGCGGCGGGGCGAATACCTCGCGGCTGCCGTTGGACTCCAGCGGTCCCACGATGCCGGCCTTTTCCATCTCTTCGACCATGCGCGCGGCGCGGTTGTAGCCGATCTTGAGCCGGCGCTGGACGCCCGAGATGGAGGCCTTGCGGGTCTCGGTGACGATGCGCACGGCCTGGTCGTAGAGGATGTCGGTCTCGCCGCTTTCATCGTCGCCGAAGCCGCCACCGCTCTCGCCGTCGGAATCACCGGTGCGCAGGAGGTCATCGATGTACTCGGGTTCGCCCGATTTCTTGAGGAAATCGACAACCTTGTGCACCTCGTGATCGTCGACGAATGCCCCATGGACGCGCGTCGGCACGCTGGTGCCCGGCGGCAGATAGAGCATGTCGCCGTGGCCGAGCAGGGATTCCGCGCCCATCTGGTCGAGGATGGTGCGCGAGTCGATCTTGGAGGAGACCTGGAAGGCGATGCGGGTGGGGATATTGGCCTTGATCAGACCCGTGATGACATCCACCGATGGGCGCTGGGTGGCGAGCACCAGGTGGATGCCCGAGGCGCGCGCCTTCTGCGCCAGGCGAGCGATGAGCTGTTCGACCTTCTTGCCTACGACCATCATCATGTCGGCCAGCTCGTCGATCATCACCACGATGTAGGGACTGGGCTGCAGGGTCGCCGGTTCGGTGCCCTCCGGCACTTTGGTGAATGGATCCGGCAGCGGTTGCTTCTCCTCGATTGCCGCCGCGACCTTGCGATTGTAATTGGCGATGTTGCGCACGCCGAGATGCGCCATCAGGGAGTAACGCCGGTCCATCTCCGCCACGCACCAGCGCAAGGCTCCGGCCGCTTCCTTCATGTCGGTGACCACCGGCGTCAGCAGGTGCGGGATGCCTTCATAGATGGAGAGTTCCAGCATCTTGGGATCGATCATGATCATGCGCATCTCTCTTGGGGATGCGTTGTAGAGCATGCTCAGGATCATGGCGTTGACGGCCACCGATTTGCCCGAGCCGGTTGTGCCGGCGATGAGCAGGTGCGGCATTTTCGCCAGATCGACCACCACCGGATTGCCGCTGATGTCCTTGCCGAGACCGAGGGAGAGCGGCGACGCCGCATCGTCATACTGCTTGGATTGCAGGATCTCGCTCAGGCGCACGATCTCGCGATGCTCATTCGGGATCTCGAGGCCGATCACCGATTTGCCCGGGATGACATCGACGATGCGCACGCTCACCGTGGAGAGCGCGCGCGCCAGGTCCTTGGACAGGTTGCTGATCTGGCTTACCTTCACGCCGGGGGCGGGCTGCAGCTCGAAGCGCGTGATCACCGGCCCCGGGTTGACCGCGACCACCTGGGCCTCGATGCCGAAATCCTGCAGCTTCATCTCAACCTGGCGCGACATGGCCTCCAGCGTCGCGGTGGAAAGCGCGTGTTGCGACGCTTCGGCCGGATCGAGCAGCGACAAGGGTGGCAATTCGCCGTTGGCCGGCGTGGTGAACAGCGTCACCTGACGTTCCTTCTCGACGCGCTCGCTGGGCTCGATCTGCCGGATCACCGGTTCAATGCGCGGTGGTACGCGCGTCTTCTTCAGTTCCTTTTCTTCCTTGACAGCCTCGGAGCGCTGCTGGCGAAGTTCGCGCGCGCTCCGTTGCTCGCGCCACTGGCTGACCAGCTCCTGCGCGCGGCCCGCGAGGGTCATCGTGACGGCGCCGACGCGATCCATCAGCGTGAACCAGGACAGGCCGGTGGTCAGTGTGACGCCGGTCATGAACAGCGCCAGCAGAAACAGGGTGGCGCCGATGAAGCTGAACGGCGCGATCAGGCTGCCGCTCAATACGCTGCCCAATATGCCGCCGGGACCCGAGTCTGTAGGGTGAGGGTCATGGCCCAGGCCGAAGTGCAGGGCGGCGATGCCGTCTCCGGCCAGTATGGTCAGGATAAAACCGATGCCGGTGAAGAGGTAGCGCCGCATGGCGAACGGTGAATCGCCTTCGGGCCATCCGCGATACGAGAGCCAGCCGCCGTAGGCGATCAGGATCGGAAACAGGTAGGCGAAATAACCGAACAGATGCAGCAGAACGGAAGCCAGCCATGCGCCGACGAAGCCTCCGGCGTTGGCGACATGATCGGGACTGGTGCTGTAGGACCAGCCCGGGTCGTCGTTGCTGTAGGTGATGAGGGAGAGCAGCGTATAGATCGCGATCGCGCCCAGCACGAACAGCGCGCCTTCTCTCAGGCCATGATGATGCGATGCCGTGATGGCGGAGGTCGTCCTTGCGTTTTTACGTGTTGCCTGTGCCATTCAGGATCTGCGGCCCACAGCGGGCGTCGGGTTTCGGTAAAGGGCAGATTATGCCACATATCGGCGCAAGGCCGGATGGATGATCTCGCCATCGCTCAGATTGATGCCGTGTCTCAGTTCGGGGTGCTCGTGCCAGCCGTCGCGGGCGATCAGGCGGGTGTAGGGCAGCAGCGCCGCGGAGAGCGCCTGGGAGGCGCTCCTCGGGACGGCCCCGGGCATGTTTGTTACACCGAAATGCACGACGCCGTCCACGAGGTAGGTTGGGTCCGCGTAGGTCGTCGGCCGGGTGGTTTCGATACAGCCGCCCTGATCGACGGCAACGTCGATGACGACGCTGCCGGGCTGCATGGTGCCGATCATCGCGGCCGAAACCAGGCGGGGCGCGCGTTCGCCGGTGATCAGGACCGCGCCGATCAGCAGGTCCGCGCGGGCGACTTCGCGTTCGATCGCATCGGTGTAGGGATACAGGGCGGTCACGTTGTGACCGAGTGCGCGCAACGCCTCCAGGCGGTTGCGCCGCCGCTCGAGGACCACGACCTCCGCGCCGTAGCCTGCCGCGACTTCGGCGGCGCTGCCGCCAACCACGCCGCCGCCCAGGATGACCACGCGGCCGCGTTCCACCGCCGGCAGACCGCCCAGGAGCAGTCCCTTTCCGCCGGCGGGTTGCAGCAGCAGTCCGGCGCCGATCTGGGCCGCCAGGCGGCCCGCGATATCGCTCATCGGCGCCAGCAGGGGGAGGTGGCCGTCCTTGTCCTCAACAGTTTCAAAGGCGACCGCCGTGAGCCCGATTTCCCGCAGGCGGTTCAGCAGCGGCAGGTTCGCGGCGAGATGGAGATAACTGAACAGCAGGTGATCGCGCCGCAATAATTGCAGTTCCGGGCCGATCGGTTCCTTGACCTTGATGATCAGCTCGGCCTCGCCGTACAGCGCGACGGCATCCGGGACGATGCGCGCGCCGATATCCCGGTAGGATTGATCGGGATAGCCGCTCAGTTGTCCGGCCGACCGTTCGACCAGGACCTCGTGGCCCTCGCGCGCCAGTTCACGTGCGGCGGCCGGGATCAGGCCGACGCGGCCTTCCAGGGTCTTGATCTCGCGGGGGATGCCGATGCGCATGCGCGGGTATGTCGTCCTGACAGGCTCGGTTCTCAATTGTTAATGAGTTGAACCACGATGAATCGTTGGGACTATAATGTACTGGACTTTGGGTTTTGCGGGCAATTCTCAGTCTGTTCCCGTGGTAAATCACGCCGCGACCGGCTTCATCCGCAACGGGAAACCGCTGTCGCCGGTATGCTGTGAGTCGCCGCGAAGCCGGTCGTCTGAATACACTTGGTACGGAGACATTATGAGCGAAATCAAGCATTGCCGCCTGTTGGTCCTGGGTTCGGGCCCGGCCGGCTACACAGCGGCGGTCTACGCGGCGCGCGCAAATCTGCGCCCGGTCCTCGTTACAGGCCTGCAGCAGGGCGGGCAATTGATGACCACCACCGATGTCGACAACTGGCCCGCGGATCCCGCCGGCGTGCAGGGGCCGGAGCTGATGGAGCGCATGCGTCAGCATGCGGAACGTTTCGAAACCGAGATCGTGATCGATCACATCAACGAGGTGGACCTGAAACGGCGGCCGTTCCTGCTGAAGGGTGACAGCGGCACCTACACCTGCGACGCACTCATCATTGCGACCGGCGCATCGGCAAAATATCTGGGCATCCCGTCCGAGGAAACCTTCATGGGGCGCGGTGTCTCTGCCTGCGCGACCTGCGACGGCTTTTTTTACCGCAACAAGCCGGTCGCCGTCATAGGCGGTGGCAATACCGCCGTCGAGGAGGCGCTCTATCTCGCGAATATCGCCTCCCGGGTCGATGTGATCCACCGGCGGGACAGATTCCGCGCGGAGAAGATCATGTCGGACAAGCTGCAGGCCAAGGCTGACCACGGCAACGTCGTCATCCACTGGAACGCCGTGCTTGATGAGGTGCTGGGGGACGACAGCGGCGTGACAGGCGTGCGTATCAAGGGGGTGGAGGACGGCAAGACGCGCGATATCGATGTGCACGGCGTGTTCATCGCCATCGGACATCAGCCCAATACCCGCCTGTTCGAGGGTCAGCTCGAAATGCGCAGCGGCTACATCGTCGTCAACAGCGGCAGCACCGGCAACGCCACCGCGACCAGCGTCCCGGGGGTATTCGCCGCCGGTGACGTGGCGGATTCGGTATATCGCCAGGCGGTTACCTCCGCCGGCACCGGATGCATGGCCGCGCTGGATGCCGAGCGTTACCTGGACCATCTGGAGGCGCACTAGTCCGCCCGCGACGTGGGAAGGAGGCCATTCGTGATTGAACCGCAGGAGCGCAGATGTTATCCGCGCATGACAACTGAGTGCGGCGCCAGCTACCGTCGCGCCGAGGCGCATGACGTCTGCGCCGCGGTGATCAGGAATATCAGCGCGGGCGGTATGCTTATCCTAGCGGAGGAGGAGCTGGAGACCGGTGCGATGCTGGAGTTGCGCGTCGCGCCCGGCCAGCTGTCGATACCCGTCATGAGCGCCATGGTCGAAGTGGTGCGCAGCGTTCCGGCGTCGGGCCTGGAGACATCGGTCGGAGATATCCCGGCGCCCGGTTATGCAGTCGGTGTACGCGTACTGTCGGTAATTTAACCGGGCCAGGATTCGCTGCCGATCCAGGCGGGCCAGTCATTTCGAATATGTCGCGGGGGCGTTGTTCCACCAACATGGACTTTCTTGCACGTGAGGCGCTGTCTATGGAGAAGTGCCCGCGCGAGGTGCGGTGTCAGTTCCCGTTCAGGCGTCCCGGATGATGACGATGCGGTATCCCGTACTGTTGGACCCCTATGTCAGAACGAACCGCTTTCCTCCGGTGGCGCGCGCGCTCACTGAGCCGAACGGGCTGCTCGCGGTCGGTGGGTGTCTCGATCCCGCTTGGCTGCTCGAGGCCTACCGGGACGGGATCTTTCCCTGGTTCAGCCCCGGACAGCCGATCATGTGGTGGTCGCCGGATCCGCGCATGGTGCTGTTCCCCGAGCGACTGAAGGTCTCCCGCAGCCTGGATAAACTCATCCGGCAGGGCGTCTATACGGTGACCCTCGATCAGGCTTTCGCTCAGGTCATCCGTGCCTGCTCGGAACCTCGCAGCGCCGATGGCGGGACCTGGATCACGGAGGACATGATCGAGGCCTATACGTGTCTGCACGAACTTGGTCATGCGCACTCGGTCGAGGCCTGGTTCGACGGAGATTTGGCGGGAGGGCTTTATGGGGTCGCGCTGGGGCGGGTATTCTTCGGTGAGTCGATGTTTTTCCGGCGCCGGGATGCGTCAAAGGTCGCTTTTGTGCATCTGGTGCGCCAGTTGCGACGCTGGGGGTTCAGTGTGATCGATTGTCAGATGAATACCGAGCATTTGAGGCGTTTCGGCGCGGCCGAGATCCCGCGTTTGGAGTTCGTGGACCTGTTGCGTGATGGCGCGCGGGAGGCATCGCGCATTTTATGGCGCTTCGATCCGGACGGGCCGCCGCTGTCCGTTGCTGACTGATCGTGGCTGCGCCAGGTATAAGAGAAGAGACGATCGCGTTCTTTCTGACCGTGCCGCATGAATGCGGCTACCTGTCCGGCCTGGATACCGTGAACGTGGTGGTCGATCCCGGTCTGCCGGTGGGGACTGCCCTGTACAGCCGCCTTGCGCCGCTGGGTTTCAGGCGCAGCGGAAACCGGGTCTATCGCCCGGCCTGTCCCGCCTGCGCGGCATGTGTTCCGCTCCGCGTTCCGGTCGAGGATTTCCTGCCTCAGCGTAGCCAGCGCAGGGCCTGGGAGCGCAACAGCGACCTGTTGGTCAGAGAGCGGCCGCCCGGATTCAATGCTGAGCATTATGCGCTCTATTGCCGCTATATCGCGGGCAGGCACCCCGG
>JADLET010000160.1 GCA_020845975.1 Gammaproteobacteria bacterium
GACACTAAGATAACAACCGGAAGTTAGGAGACATTGATGGAAACTAAGGTCGTCGTACCCAGTGAAGGCCAAAAAATCACTCTGGATGCTAGTGGTAAGCTGGTGGTGCCGAGTCATCCCATCATCCCGTTCATCGAAGGGGACGGAATCGGCGTGGACATCACCCCGGTGATGCGCGAGGTGATCGATGCCGCCGTCAGCAAGGCCTATGGTGGCCGGCGCTCGATATCGTGGATGGAGATATACGCCGGCGAAAAATGTTCCCGTCTCTATGGCAATGACACCTGGCTGGCCGGGGAAACCCTGGAGGCGATCCGCGAATTTCTCGTCGCGATCAAAGGTCCTCTCACCACCCCGGTGGGAGGCGGCATTCGTTCACTCAACGTCGCCATGCGCCAGGAACTCGACCTCTATGTCTGCCTGCGTCCGGTGCGTTACTTCACCGGCACGCCGAGCCCGCTGAAGCATCCTGAAAAGACTGACATGGTGATCTTCCGCGAAAACGCCGAGGACATCTACGCCGGCATCGAATGGGAAGCCGGAACGCCCGAAGTGCAGAAGATGATCCGGTTCCTGCAGCAGGAGATGGGCGTGAAAAAGATCCGTTTCCCGGAAAGCTCGGGCATCGGTATCAAACCCGTCTCCCAGGAAGGGACCATACGTCTCGTGCGCAAGGCGATCCGCTACGCCATCGATAACAATCGCGATTCGGTGACCCTGGTTCACAAGGGCAACATCATGAAATATACCGAGGGGGCGTTCAAGAACTGGGGATATGAGCTTGCGCGACGGGAATTCGGCGCAACCGAGATCGACGGCGGTCCCTGGTGCCGTTTCAACAACCCTGTTACCGGAAAGCCGATCGTCATCAAGGACGTCATTGCTGACGCCTTTCTGCAACAGATCCTGCTGCGCCCCGAGGACTATAGCGTTATCGCGACGCTGAATCTCAACGGCGACTATATCTCGGATGCGCTCGCCGCCCAGGTGGGAGGCCTCGGGATGGCGCCGGGCGCGAACCTGTCGGATTCCGTTGCCCTGTTCGAGGCCACGCACGGAACGGCGCCGAAGTACGCGGGCCAGGACAAGGTCAACCCCGGATCGCTGATCCTGTCCGGAGAGATGCTGCTGCGCCACCTGGGGTGGGCTGAGGCCGCCGACCTGGTCATTAAAGGCATCATGGGCGCGATCTCGGCGAAACAGGTTACCTATGACCTCGAACGCCTGATGACGGGCGCGACTCTGGTCAGTTGCTCCGGCTTCGGCCGCGCGGTCATCGAACGCATGTAGGTGCCCGCCCGGGCATCCGGCCTCCTCCGGTCGGATGCCTTTTGGGCTGGGGTCAACCCTCCGCGCTTGGGCGGATCCTTTCGGCGAACAACCCCTTCGGCCCCTGTGATATATCGAACTCGACTTTCTGGCCCTGCTTGAGGCTCTTGTAGCCCTCCATCTCGATCGCCGAGAAGTGGGCGAACACATCATCACCTCCACCATCGGGTGAAACGAAGCCAAACCCCTTGGCGTTATTGAACCATTTCACGATACCTGTGGTCATTTTACCCGCCACCTCTTCAAGTTATGAGCAGTAAAACACCGACCGCCATGTCGAGTTGAACAGCACCAGAAGATTTCGGGACTGCAGGATATGGAAACGCTCTGGCACGGCAGGATTCCACTATCCACACCGCATAGGAACTTAAGATTATTTCACCCAAGGAAGGAACGCGGGGAACCGCACCATTACCCCCGAACATACCCATCCCTCTCGATGCTATGTTGACATTCGGATAATAGACAAAACTCCCTCTATCGCGCCCCACTTTGCGCAAGTTTACCCGGCGAGTCAAGCCGGCTACCGGCCGGAACACACCTGCATCCGTGAAACCCGAGCGCCTGATGAAAATGGCGTCAATCAGGGAATGAATGAAGGTCCCTCGATGTTTGCATCAGGGAAATCGATCAGCGCACAGGTCTATGATTCCGTCCGCTGACCTTTAACCTCCGCGAACAGCCCCTATGATTTGTAGAGTTGCTCGTCGAACAGCGAGCCGCAGGAATCTGGCAAGCATTTTGCAGCTTGCCCGTGGGGGGGGGTTAAACATTTTCACCTGGGTTGACGCTATACTGCGGTAGAGGCTGAACAACCCGTGAGGATGCCGGGCAGGCAATTTGATGGCGGTATGTTACCCTTTGGCGAACAAAGAGTTTTGTCACTGACTGGGATATAATCGGGGCATCATGAAACAGACCAAACAGCGTCATAACACCAGCGACGGCCTGGCCCTCCAGGAAGCCAAGCCCAAACTGAAGCGTCCGCCCTTGTACAAGGTCATTCTGCTGAATGACGATTACACCCCCATGGATTTTGTCATCCATGTGCTGCAGAAATTCTTCACCATGGATCATGAGAAGGCGACGCAAGTCATGCTGAATGTCCATACCCGCGGCATGGGCGTGTGCGGAATCTTCAATCGCGATATCGCGGAAACCAAGGTCGCCATGGTCAACCAGTTTTCGCGGGAACACCAGCACCCGCTCAAATGCACGATGGAAAAGATCTAATCCGACTCAACCAAATATGACAGGTGATGACGATGCTGAGCAAGGACGTCGAATACACGCTGAACGTCGCCTTTCAAGAGGCCCGCGACAAAAATCATGAATTCATCACCGTCGAGCACCTGCTGCTCGCACTGCTGGACAATACCGCGGCGGTGGCTATCCTGCGCTCCTGTGGAGCCGATCTTGACAGCCTGAAACACGACCTGACCGTCTTTCTCGAAGAAACCACCCCCATACTCCAGGATGACGGTCGCGACACACAGCCGACGCTCGGTTTCCAGCGCGTGCTGCAACGCGCGGTTTTCCATGTACAGTCATCCGGCAAGCGCGAGGTCGGCGCGGCGAACCTGCTGGTAGCAATCTTCGGCGAACAGGATTCGCAGGCGGTGTATTGCCTGAACACGCAGAACATCACGCGCCTCGACATCGTCAACTACATCTCCCACGGCATTACCAAGGTGGAGGGTGAGGAAGAAAACGAAGGCATGCTGTCGAGCGAGAGCGAGCAGGAAACAGACCCTCCTGCCCGCAGCCCGCTCGAGAACTACGCGACCAACCTCAATCATCGCGCCCGCATGGGCATGATCGATCCTCTGATCGGGCGTGATCAGGAACTGCAGCGTATGACCCAGGTCCTCTGCCGCCGCCGCAAGAACAATCCCCTGCTCGTCGGCGAGGCCGGCGTCGGCAAAACCGCCATCGCGGAAGGGCTGGCCAAGAAGATCATCGACGGCGATGTACCCGACGTACTGGCGCAGTGTACGGTGTATTCGCTCGACATGGGCGCCCTGCTCGCCGGCACCAAATACCGCGGAGATTTCGAAAAGCGTCTGAAGGGCATCCTTGCCCAGTTGCGCAAGGAGCCCGGCGCCATCCTGTTCATCGACGAGATCCACACCATCATTGGCGCAGGCTCAACCTCGGGCGGCGTCATGGACGCCTCCAATCTGATCAAGCCGATGCTGTCCTCGGGTGAGTTGCGCTGCATCGGCTCGACCACCTATCAGGAATACCGCACGATCTTCGAGAAGGATCGCGCTCTGGCTCGCCGTTTCCAGAAGATCGACGTCGCCGAACCGACCGTGGATGAAACCTTCCGGATCCTGCAGGGGCTGAAGGCGCGCTTCGAGCAACACCACAAGGTCA
>JADLET010000161.1 GCA_020845975.1 Gammaproteobacteria bacterium
GCCAAGCTGTTCGTCGCGGTGCTGATTTATCTCATCTACAACAATCTCCTTGGTGTGTCCAATTCCTGGGTGGCGCGCGGCAGGATTGCACCGGAGATCGGGATGTGGTGGGTCCATCTGGCGCTGCTGTTCAGCGTCTGGGCGTTGTTCGTGCGCCAGTACGGCCTGCGCTGGGTGCTGGGCTCGATGTTCGGACGGAGAACAGCGTGAAGATACTGGATTTCTACATCGGGAAGGCCGTGATCGGTGGCGCCATTCTCGTCATGTGCGTACTGTTGTCACTGTTCGCGTTCATCGAATTCATCAGCGAACTCGACAATGTGGGGCGGGGCGATTACGGTGCGTGGGAAGCGACCCGCTATGTGCTGCTCAGTGTGCCGCGGCTGACCTACGAGCTGATGCCGCTGGCTGCGCTGATCGGCAGTCTGATCGGTCTCGGCGTGCTCGCGGGCAGCAATGAGCTCGTCATCATGCGCGCCTCCGGCGTTTCGCTGGCGCGTATTTCGTGGGCCGCCATCAAGGCTGGCCTGCTGCTGGTGATTTTTGCGATCTGGGTCGGCGAGTGGGTTGTCGCGGACGCGGAACAGAGCGCCACGACCCTGCGTTCCACCGCCCTGGCCGGGAAGGATTCGCTGCGCACCGGAGACGGTTTCTGGACGCGCGACAAACGGGACTTCGTCAAGGTGCGCAATGTCCTGCCCGGAGGCGATCTGGTCGACGTGCATATCTACGAGTTCGACGCCGCGCACGCGCTCTGGCGCGTTTCGAGCGCGAAGAGCGCGACCTATGACAACGGCGAGTGGCGTCTCAGGAAGGTCAGCCGCAGCGTGATCAGCCCGGAAGGCGTGAGCATTGAACGCCTGCCCAAGCTGACCTGGCGCTCTCAGCTGAAGCCGGATCTGCTGGATGTCATTGCGATCAAGCCCGACAGTCTGTCCGCCAGCGGCCTCTATCGTTACATACGCTACCTGCGGGCGAACGGGCTGAGTTCGGGACGCTACGAGCTTGAGTTCTGGACCAAGATCGCGCTGCCGTTCGCCACCTGCGTGATGGTGTTCGCCGCCCTGCCGTTCGTGTTCGGTCCATTGCGCTCGGTCGGGGTGGGTCAGCGCATGCTGATCGGCGTGCTGGTCGGGATCGGTTTTTACCTGTTCAATCAGATGGTGAGCTACGTCGGCCTGGTCTATGACTTCAATCCGCTGCTGAGCGCGGTGCTGCCGACTCTCCTGCTGCTGGCGGGTGCGATCTTCATGATGCGCCGGATCCATTAGAGACGCGGCACCGGGAGAGTGATGCAGGATCACGGTCGCGCCGAGCTGTATCGATTACTCGAGCCCAGGGTGGGGCGCCTGCATATCGATCAGCGGCTCGGCGTGGAGGCTGATCGTGAACATCTGGTGTTCGGCCAGGGCCGCAACTTCTTCCATCTCGAGAACTGGTATTCGATCCATGCGCTGATCCGCTGCAGTCTGCGTCTGGTGGGCATGCACGGCCGCGGCCGGCGCAACGCACGCAGAATCGACGTGCGGCGCAACGAGGTCATGCTGCCCCGCCTGCCGGAGACCTTCGACGGTTTTACCATCCTGCAGCTCAGTGACATGCATCTCGACATGGATGAGGCGTTTCCCGGCATCGTCAGTGAACGCGTGCGTGACCTGGAGTACGACCTGTGTGTACTTACAGGAGATTTCCGCTACCTGACGGCCGGGCCGATCGAGGGCGCCCTCGCCGGCATGCGCCGCCTGCGCGCGAACCTGGCCGGGGAGGTCTACGGCATTCTGGGAAACCACGATTCGATCCGCATGGCGCCGGTGCTGGAGGAGATGGGCGTGCGCATGCTGCTGAATGAGTCCGTCGTGCTGCGACGCGGGGACTCCCGCCTCCATTTGGCCGGCATCGACGACCCGCATTATTACCGCGCCGACAATTTCGAGCGCGCCCGCGCCGGGATTCCTTCGAATGCTGTCTCGTTGCTGCTGGCGCACAGTCCCGAGGTGTACAGGCAGGCGGCGCACGCGGGCTTCGATCTCATGCTGTGCGGACACACTCACGGTGGGCAGATCTGCCTGCCGGGCGGTGTGCCGCTGATGTTGAACGCCAGGTGTCCGCGCCGCGTGTGCCGCGGCGCCTGGCGTTATCACGGCATGCAAGGTTATACCTCGGCGGGGACAGGTTCCTCCGTGGTGGATGTCCGTCTCAACAATCGCCCCGAGGTAACACTGCACCGCCTGAGCAAGAGGTGACAGGGGGCGCCTGATCCGCTCGCCTTAGAAGGGGTGACGGCGCAGGCCGAGTCGGTAGAGCAGGTGCGACAGTGCCAGCTCCAGCACGAAGAACAGAATCACTACGAGCAGGACATCGCTAACTTCCAGGCCCATCGGGTCGGCCGCCAGCAGGGCGGGGAACAGGGATTCAGGGATCTGGTCGAGGGCTGGCGCCGGGCGGCTCGATTCCAGTCCGAGTCTGCGCTTGATGAAGCTCGAGAGCAGGTCCCCCGCCATGGCGGCCAGGCCGACCGCGGCGCCGAGCGCGGGAGGCAGTCCGAGCAGCGCCGCGAGCGCGGCGCTGACGATCGGGGCCGAGATCACCCCCCGCCAGGTCTTGCTGGAACCGAGTACGGGCCGGCCGTCGGGAAGATTGCATCCGTTATCAATTGGCCGACCCAGGCGTGTTCCCAGCGCCAGCCAGAGCAGGATCGGGGCCGCGTTCGCAGCCAGGATCAGGCAGAGCAGTGAGGCCGGGGTGGACATCGCGTCGCTGATTCCTCTTTAAATCCAGAAGACTATCAGTATTTTAAGTTAAGAATCCTGCGAAGACATTCGATCTCCCGGCCGACGGGGAACCAGGCCTCCTCAATACCGCATGTGCGATGAGCCATATGGGTTATTGACACAGTGAAAATGCGCGCGTACGGTTTAGATCAAGTCTTAGACGAATTCCAATAGTGGTCAGGCTAAGACGCGCGGTACCCAGGACACGTGGCATCCGCCAGATATGGCCCGGGATTATTGATACCGCATTTTCACCAGCGATCAACAGAAGGAGCAAGTTCAGGCGGCAACAAAAACTGGCCAACAACACCAAGGCGTGCATTGACGCGCAAGAGGAGGATAGCCGTGGAAAAGATTTCAAGAAGAAACTTTCTAGGTATGTCCGTAAAGGCAACTGCTGCAACATTCGTTGCCGGTACGTTCGCCCCAGCTTCCAACAGCTTTTTCGGCCTGGCCGGCATCGCCGAGGCGGCCACCAAGAAGATATCGCCCTTCACCTTTGCAGTAATCACTGACGCCCACCTGCACGACATCAAGGACCACAAGTTCGACCGCATCCTGGAACGGGCGGTGGATGATATCAACAAGATGAATCCCGCCCCCGACTTCGTGCTCTATGGCGGCGACCTCGGCCAGCTGGCGAAGCCGGGCGAGCTCGACAAGGGCAAGCCCATCCTCACCAGGCTCAAGGTCCCCTACAGAATCATCCCGGGCGAGCACGACTGGTATCTGGATCTGGGCAAGGGCTGGAAGGACCGCTTCGGCACCGACCACTGGTCCTTCGATCACAAGGGCGTGCATTTCATCGGGATGAACTCGATTCTGGTCGACGATTACTGGACCGGTCGAAGCCTGACCCCCGATGAGCGGATGGGCTGGTGCGCCGAGCTCGAGTCGCATCGCTGTGGCGCCTGGGGTGTGGGATCCGAGCAGCTCGACTGGCTGGAGAAAGATGTCGCGAAGCTCAGTCCGGATACTCCGGTCTTCATCATGACCCACTCGCCGCTGTGGGACTACTATCCGCGCTGGAATTTCCAGACCAGGGACGCCCCGGAGATCCGGCAGATCCTCAGCAAGTTCGACAAGGTGATCGCGATCCACGGGCATGTTCATCAGGTGGTCTACAACTCCATGGGCAATATGACTTCGGCCGGCCTGCTGTCGACATCATGGCCGTGGCCGTATCCGAACGTTCAAATGCCCTATCCGAGCATCAGGATGAACCGGGCCGACCCCGCCGACATCTACGACGGGCTGGGCGGCCACAAGGTCACTCTGGCGGGCGACATGGGGCTTGGTGGCACGCTGAACTACCAGGTATGGTCGGATCTGCTCCCTGCCAACGTGCAGGCTGGCATCAAGCTCTAACCTGAGGAGGATTACGGTATGAAAAAACATAAAAGCATGTATGCAATCGGCACCTCCGTCATGGGTCTGAGCCTTGCGGGAGTAATGCTGCTGGGCGGTCCACAGGATGTCCAGGCGAAGAAGCCGGTCAGCCCGGCGCAGGCCGAACAGGAACGGCAGGAACTGCTGAAGGCGGTGCTGATGGGCGATGCGCTCTGGCACGACGGCTCGCTGGGCACTAACGGCCTGGCCTGCGGCAATTGCCATCCTGACGGCTCCGCGTCCAATCCGCATACCTGGCCGAAGTTCCAGACCAATCTCGGTAAGGTTGGCACCCTGCGGGAGATGATCAACTGGTGCATCATGGTACCGCTTGAGGGCAAGGCGCTGCCGACGGAGAGCGACAAGATGATCGCGATGGAGGCCTACGCGACCTTTATGCATGACGGCGTTCCCATCGCGCTCGGCAAGGACGAGCAACATGGGGCGAATCCTGTCGCCGGCGGTGCAGGTTATCAGTTACCGTCCGGCGTTACCGACCTGGGTGCGCCCTGAGGTGAATTACACAGCTTGACGGCTGCATATCGATCCCCCCACGGGCGGGGGCTAGCCGCCCGTGGGGGATGGGGCAGCCGAAGACGACGCAACGAAGCCGGGAGGGGATCAGTGAAAGCGATATTCATCCCTGTTGTTATGCTGTTGTCGGCAACGATGCTGGGCTCGCAGGCATGGGCCGGGCAGCAGTGCCGATCCAATATCGCGGTATCGACGCCGACGGAGAGCTTCGATCTGCACGAGGACGGTACGGTGATACACAAGGACACCGGTCTGATGTGGATGCGTTGCGCGCTTGGTCAGTCCTGGGATGGCAAGGGTTGCCAGGGCAAGCCGCTCGAGTTCACCTGGGCGGAGGCGGCGGGTGAGGTTGAGCGAATCAACAGGCAGGGATACGCCGGCTTCAGCGACTGGCGTTCTCCGGTGATCCCCGAACTGGCTTCGATCGTTGAGCGCCACTGCTTTTTCCCGCGGGTCAATCAGGCGGTGTTTCCCGATACGCCGAACATGCTCTTCTGGAGCGGCATGGAACGCCGCGGCATTCCCGAAGAGGCGTACGCGCTGGATTTCGGCGGCGGTGAGGCTGAGCCTCATGCAAAGAGCGCCCGAGGCGCCGTGCGTCTGGTGCGGGGCGGCCCCTGGTGGCATCCCCCACAGATGATGCCTTCGGAATAAACAGCAAGGTCCGTCCCGGAGGGCCGGGGCGGACCACCTGTCCTGCCCGCGGGACGGCCCAACGCCAGTCACGCACTCGCGCCCTATCCTGCCAAGTTGCTGAATTTAATGAAGTTGGTGCTCCCTAGGGGTTTCGAACCCCTGTTCCCGCCGTGAGAGGGCAGTGTCCTAGGCCGCTAGACGAAGGGAGCGTGTGTGGTATTTGCCGGGAAGTCAGGACAGTAGGCTGTCCCTCAGATTTCGGCTATTATACGGGTCTTCCGGCAATGTACAAGCCATTGAAAATAGTTCAGGAATAACCAATCAGCAGAAAGGGACAGCGTCATCAGTAATCCCCTCGTTATTCCCCGTTCCGAACATACGTTATCCCGGGCGGGGATCAATCAGAACGCGTTGAAGGTCCTGTACCGGCTTCGGGAGGCGGGCTATGCCGCCTATCTCGTTGGCGGCTGCGTGCGCGACATGCTCCTGGGGCGCGAGCCCAAGGACTTCGACGTTTCCACCGATGCCCATCCCGACCAGGTCAAGGAGCTGTTTCGCAACTGCCGCCTGATCGGGCGTCGCTTCCATCTCGCGCATGTGCACTTCGGGCGCGAGATCATCGAGGTCGCGACCTTCCGCGCGCTCGCTTCAGACGATGACGACGGAGGGGATCGCCTGGTCGAGAACGGTCTCATCATCCGCGACAACGTCTACGGGACGATAGAGGAAGACGCCTGGCGCAGGGACTTCACTGTCAACGCGCTGTACTACAACATTGACGATTTCAGCGTGGTCGATTACGTGGGCGGTGTCGACGATCTGCGCGCGGGGATCCTGCGCCTGATCGGCGATCCGGAGACGCGTTATCGTGAGGATCCGGTGCGCATGCTGCGCGCGGTGCGGTTCGCCGTCAAACTGGGTTTCCGCCTGCATCCGCAGACCGAGGCGCCGTTGCGCGCGCTGGCGCCGCTGCTGGCGGATATATCACCCGCGCGTCTCTACGAAGAAGTGCTGAAGCTGTTCCTGTCCGGCAACGCCGAGCAGACAGTGGAGATGTTGCGCCACTACGATCTCTTTCAGCGCCTGTTTCCCGGCGCCGAGCGCTGCATGAGCGCCGCGCGCGAGGGTGTCGCGCCCGCCATGATCATGCGCGCAGCGGCCAACACCGATGCCAGGATCGCGCAGGACAAGCCGGTTACCCCGGCTTTTCTGTACGCCGCGTTTCTGTGGACTTCGATGCGCGAGCAGGCAGTGGAGCTGCAGCAGCAGGGGCAGCCCGAGATGTCCGCGCTGCAGGAGGCGGCGCGCGTGGTCATGCAGGAACAGAGCCAGCATGCCATTCTTCCGCGCCGATTCTCGCTGCCGATGCGCGAGATCTGGCAGATGCAGCCGCGCCTGCAGCGCAACGCCGGCAAGAAAGCGCTGCGTCTGCTGGAGCATCCGCGCTTCCGCGCCGCCTACGATTTCCTGCTGCTGCGCTGCGAAGCGGGCGAGGATCTGGGCGAGCTGTGCGAGTGGTGGACGCGCATACAGGAGACGGACGAGTCGGGACGTGAGGCCCTGTGCGAACAGTCCGTCAGCAAGCGGGCGAGCGGCGAAGTCCGGCGCAAGCGCCGGCGCAGAGGGCGGCGCCGGTCCGGCGCGGAAGCGGTCGGACAGAACGGCGATCAGCCTGAGCGGTTGCCGGCAGGCGGAACGCGGGTGGGCGGCCAGAAAATAACGGAGTCCGGATCGGCTTCCGGCGGCGAGTTGGTGCGGGCCTGTGTTGGACTGGGCAGCAATCTTGATGATCCACTGCGCCAGGTCGAACGCGCCTTCGCCGCGCTGGCGGACTTGCGCGAGAGCCGTTGCATGGCGCGATCCTCGCTGTACCGCAGTCCCGCGCTCGGCGATGTGCTGCAACCGGATTACATAAACGCCGTCGTACTGCTGGAGACGCGGTTGTCCGCGCTCGATTTGCTGGACGAATTGCTGGCCATCGAGGCGCGGCAGGGACGTGTGCGGCGGCCGGATGAACACTGGGGTCCGCGCACGCTGGACCTCGATCTGTTGCTCTACGGGGATCATCGCTACAGCGAACCGCGGCTGACGGTGCCCCATCCGGAAATGGAGCGGCGGGATTTCGTTTTGTATCCTCTGTCCGAAATCGATCCCGGCCTCGTGATCCCGGGGGTCGGAGACCTGCGCGACTGTTTGCGGCATTGTCCGCGGCGCGGGCTGCAACGTTTGGAGAGTCGCGATGAAATCGCCGCGCCGTAATTACATAGTGGTCGAGGGGCCGATCGGCGTCGGCAAGACCTCACTGGCCAGGCGTCTGGCGCAGACCTTTGGCAGCGAATTGCTGCTGGAAGGTGCGGCGGAAAATCCGTTTCTCGAGCGTTTCTACCGCAATCCACGCGAAGCCGCGCTGCCGACCCAGTTGTATTTCCTGTTTCAGCGCGCGCGCCAGATGCAGGCGCTGCGTCAGGGCGATATCTTCCAGCCGGTGCGCATCGCCGATTTCCTGTTGCAGAAGGACCGTCTGTTCGCCAGCCTCACGCTCGACGACGAAGAGCTCAAGCTTTACGAGCAGGTGTATAATCAGATGACGTTCGAGGCGCCGGTGCCTGATCTCGTGATCTACCTGCAGGCGCCGGTGGAGGTGTTGCGCGGACGCATCCGCGCGCGCGGGATCGCGCACGAGCAATTGATCGAGGCGGATTATCTGCGGCAGGTGGTCGACGCCTACGCGCGCCTCTTTCATTATTACGACGCGTCGCCTCTGCTGATCGTGAATGCCGCGGAGATCGATCTGATCAACAACGGGCGTGATTACGAGGCGCTGGTGGAGCGCATCCGCGGCATCAACAGCGGGCGTCACTATTTCAACCCATTGCCGCTGGCGCTGTAAGGCCGCGGCCGGAGCCGTCCGCGACAGCCATGTCTTCTGATTCTGCCGAGATAACACTTGCCACGCTGCGCGCTTTGAAGCGCACGGGCGGGAAGTTCACCTGCCTCACCGCCTATGACGCGAGCTTCACCCGCATCCTCGACGCGGCGGGCGTCGACGTGTTGCTGGTGGGTGATAGCCTCGGGATGGTCATCCAGGGTCAGGATACGACCCTGCCGGTGACGCTCGACGACATGATCTATCACACGCGCTGTGTCGCCCGTGCGCGCCGGCGCGCGCTGATCATGAGCGACATGCCGTTCATGAGCGCCGCCACCCCGGTGCAGGCGCTGACGAACGCGGCGCGACTGATGCAGGAGGGCGGCGCGCATCTCGTCAAGATCGAGGGCGGCCGTGTCATGGCCGACGCTGTGCGACTTTTGAGCGAGCACGGACTGCCGGTATGTGCCCATCTGGGCCTGCTGCCGCAGTCGGTGCGCAAGCTGGGCGGCTATCAGGTACAGGGGCGCGAACAGCGCGCCGCGGCGGAGCTGCTCGAGGATGCGAAGATTCTCGAGCAGGCCGGGGCGGACGTGCTGCTGCTGGAATGTGTGCCCGCGGCGCTGGCCGCCAGGATCACCGTCGCCACCGAACTGCCGGTGATCGGCATCGGCGCGGGGGCAGATTGCGACGGGCAGGTGCTTGTCCTGTACGACATGCTGGGTGTCACGTCCGGCAGGCGGCCGCGTTTTTCCAAGGATTTTCTTGCCGGGCGCGCCAGCGTGCAGGCGGCCGTCGAAGAGTATGTGCGCGCGGTGAAGGCGGGCGAATTCCCCGGCGCCGAGCACGCATATTCCTGATGCTGCTGCCTGTCACGCGAGAGGAGATCGGGGATATCACCGGCCGCTGGCGGCGCGCCGGGGAAACGGTCGCCTTCGTGCCCACGATGGGCAATCTGCATGTCGGCCACCTGGAGCTGGTGCGCGCGGCGCGCGGGCTGGCCGATCACGTCGTCGTCAGCGTCTTCGTCAATCCTCTGCAGTTCAATGATGGCGCGGACCTCGCGGCCTATCCGCGCACGCCGGAGGAGGACCGTGCCCTGCTGGAGGCGGCCGGCGTCGATGCCCTGTTCATGCCCGACGCAGCGGTGGTTTATCCGCACGGCATGGCGGAGGCGACCCGGATCGAGGTCCCCGGCCTGTCCACGATCCTGTGCGGTGAGTTTCGTCCCGGCCATTTCGCCGGAGTGGCGACCGTCGTCGTGGCGCTCTTCAACCTGGTCCGTTCCGATACGGCCGTGTTTGGAGAGAAGGATTACCAGCAGTTGCTGATAATCCGGCGCCTGGTTGAGGATCTCCATTTTCCGCTCCGTATCCTGGGCGTGGCGACCGTGCGCGAGGAGGACGGTCTGGCATACAGCTCTCGCAACCGCTACCTGACGCCGACCGAGCGCCGTCAGGCGCCGGAACTGTACCGCGCCCTGTGCGGGGTGCGTGACGGGATACTGGAAGGGCGGCGCAATTATTCCTCTTTGGAAGAGTCCGCGCAGCGGCGGCTGGAAGCCGCGGGATTCCGGCCCGAGTATCTCGTCGTGCGCCGCGCCGCCGATCTCGCCCCGGCGGAATCAGGGGATCGCGAGCTGCGCGTACTGGCGGCGGCGCGTCTCGGCAAGGCCCGTCTCATCGATAACATCGGCATCACATTGCGGGCCTAAGCCGCGCTGTCGAAAGGTATTTTCCGTTGTGAGTTTGTAACCCGGCCGGGGGATGCTAAAATCTCCGGGAATTTCATGCAGCTCATGCTGTTAATCGAGTAAAGGCGAATCGCGAGATGCAACGCACCTTATTGAAGGCAAAGCTCCACCGCGCACGGGTCACCCACTCCGAGCTGGAGTACGAGGGCTCGATGGCGATCGACGAGGCCCTGCTGGAGGCCGCGGGTATCCTCGAGTTCGAGCAGATCCAGGTCTACAACCTCGCGAACGGCGAGCGTTTCACGACCTATGCCATTCGCGCGGAACGCGATTCCGGC
>JADLET010000162.1 GCA_020845975.1 Gammaproteobacteria bacterium
ATCTATGAACAACCACTGTCGCATCCGGATATACCGGATACGGCTGAACCCGATCCGGCTTTACCGGGTCCGGTTAAGCCGGAAGTATTACCTACTACTGATGTTGACTTAAAAAGAACAACTACTACTACAGTACCAACTACTACCTACCAGAAAAGTCATGCTCAACAACAAGACCGTTACGGTCCGGAGATTCCATCATGGATACCCGAAGAGACAAAAATCGCGGCCCTGGAAAAAGTCGCCATCCTCGACGACGATGGCGCCCAGCTGGTGATTAATGAATGGGTCGGGGCTATTGAGGCAGGCGTTATCCGCGAGTCATTGCTGGGATATCTTCATGTATTGGTCAAACGGTTTCAGGCAGGAGAATTCAATCTCCATTACGCCAAAATGGTCAGCGGAGAATAGTGCCGCAAGTGAGATGAGCCACAGCTCAATCAGCGTGGTGATGGCACTGCCATCACACAGCAAGAATGGGGCAAGGAAAAGTTATATCAGTCTAGCGCGGGAGTTTCGCTGGTCGGCCAAATCGCAGCATGCCATCTCGACCCGTGGGGCGAAGCCACGGACCTTGTAACAGTGGCAGCCAATCGTCCTCCTTGCGGAGTGCAAATACTAATGCACGCAGAGTCAGCCAATGCCGATAACGGGTGCTGTGGGTATACAGGTTGGTCTTCTCCGTCAGATACCAGCGCAGGTGTTTGACCTGCCATTGATGGGGACCCACCTGCCAACGGCGCCAGATCGTATCTCCGATGTTTTCGGCGCGCTGCAGGTGGGATCGGATCGATCCTCGGCGCGAGCCGGGTAGTGTGCGTGCCAGCAACTCCTTGGCTTGTCTTGCCGCCTGGCGCTGGTTTGATGGCACTGCCATCACTTGGCGCTCCCCACATAGGCCGCTGCCACATCCGTTCTGCCATGCCCCAATTCCTGGGCGATGATCTGCCGGGCCATTTTGTCGTCGTGTTTGCTTGCCCGCCGCGCTCCCGCTATGGCAGGTGCCGGATGTCCAGTGATGTGCAGATAGCGTTCACAGGCATAGGCGGCACGCAGGTCGTGAAAGCCGCGTAAGTTATGGGTATCTGCTATGTGTGACCAGGCATGATGGGCATGGCCTTTCCACTGACTGAAGGACAGGTCCTTTGGGACCAGATTGCGGGCGTCTCCCTGGATCTTGGCAGCGGTTATGAGTGACTGCATGGCCCTTTCCGCTACCGGTACCCAGCGATCCACCTCTCTACCGCGGCCACCCTTGGTGCCCTCAGTGACATTGATCTTTCCTAAGGTCTGGGCTTGTTTCAGCGCGCCCCTGGCATCCAGCAGCGAGGCCTCGCGGAAGCGCAGGCCCAGATCACGGGCCAGTGCAGCTACGGTGGCGATTTGCACTTCCCCTTTGTCTCTCATTACCTGTATGGCCCTTTCTACTCGATCCCTTTCCATCCCGGCGGGCGCACTACTGCGCACGTGGGCCCTTTGTCCTACCAGTGTTGCTGGGGATATCTGCAGTGCCTTGTCGCCTCGCATTGTTTGCAGCACGACATTGACGGTGGAGAGCAGGTTCTGGGCATAACTCACGGTCCTTTCGCCTTGGTGTACCTGCTCGGCCAATTCTTTTCCATAGCGCTCAACGATGCTCCGGTCGATTTGTCGGGCATCCGTGATGCCCAGAGTCCGGGCGTAGGCCACAAACTGTTGCCAACGCTCGGCATGGGCCGCACGGGTGGCATAGTGACCCTCGCCATAGCGATCGGCGAGGGCATTCTTGCCCGCCCAGTCCATCTTCTTGCCGTAGCCGAAGTTGCGATTGCCTCCGACCTTGCCCATTGGTGCTGACCCTTCGCTTGGTAAGTGTTAAACCGGAGTAAGCGCCGGTCGCGCTGTATGGCCTCTGACGCTTGGCCGCGCGGCTGTTTACTACCGACAGCAGGGCAGTGATCTCCCGAAGACCTGGCACCCCTGGACGATCCGTATTGCACGGACCGCGGGTCGGGTGCTGGCGGGTCTGATCGCTCCGGATCAGCCGCCGCCTGGGGGAGCTTTTGTGGGCTTTTGCATCAGAAGAACGTCCGCATAAAGCCATGGTGGGATTGGCATTGCGCCAGTCCGAGGGCGCCCGTCTCTGTGGAGTCGCTACGCTTCTCCGACAGAGACGGGCGTGGTGGGTTGAAGCAGGATTTGATGTGTACCGCTGGCGCACGATCAGCGCGCGTTGCTTCAAAAGGTATCCTGCCGCAGGACATCAGGACGTGAGGTGGAAGGATGGCCCGCCGTCTTTCGACGACTCGCACCTGGATTGGGCCGAAGGTGCGTGGGGTGCCAGCTACGCCGGCAAGGGTGTCGCTGATTGACCGCAGCGGCGACGGTTACGTCGGATTCAAATCTAGCAGAGTAGTCACGGGGAAATATTCTTGAAACCTTACATTATTTCCGTCTGATTTTCGAGGTGACGCGTGCTGCTGAGTACGCCTAGACTGTCCTCTGCTTATCTTGCGTCCTCTCGATGATGGCACTGCCATCAGATGCGAGGATGCAGATAGGGATCGGAAATGATCCATCGCCGTGGGAGCTTGTTTTCTAATACGCGCCATATTCTCCGTGGCGAGATTATCATGCTGGAAAATAGGCCTGACGCGATGCAAAGTAGACACATGAAGCTCCACATCCTGAATGATCTGCATATCGAATTCGCCAAATTCGAGCCGCCAGCCACCGACGCTGACGTCGTGGTGCTGGCGGGAGACATCGGTGTGGGCCTGGAAGGACTGTACTGGGCAAAGTCTTGTTTTGCGGACAAGCCGGTCATCTATGTGCCCGGTAATCATGAGTTCTATCGTCACGACATCGCATTGGTCGATGAGCTGAAGGCCTGCGCGCCAGATTCTATCCACGTGCTCAATGACGACAAGATTGAAATCGATGGTGTGCGTTTTCTCGGCAGTGTGTTGTGGACCGATTTCGCCCTGTTCAGCGAGGGAGATAGACATCTGGCCATGCGGCGGGCGCGACAGGGGATGAATGATTTTGCAATCATTCAAAATCACGGCCGGCGCTTCACACCGGAAGATGCCTTGCGCCTGCATACGGCCAGCCGGAACTGGCTGGCAAACAGGCTGGCGGAACCCTTTAGCGGTAAAACGGTGGTGGTGACTCATCACGCGCCGTCATCAGGCTCGGTGTCCCCGCAGTTTGCCCGGGACCCTTTGACCCCGGCCTTCGTGAGCAACCTTGAGGAACTGATGGGCAGTGACCGGGTGGCGTTGTGGATTCATGGCCATACCCATGATCCCTTCGATTACGAGGTCGGCGGCACCCGGGTGGTGTGCAACCCGCGCGGTTATGCTCCTTACGATCTGACGCCGGACTTCAGGCCAGACTTCGTCGTGGAGGTCTGAAGATAGCTGTCTTTCACGACGTGGGTCGGTGAGGTGGGCCCAACCTCGAGCGGCAGAGAATGTGTATATTCCATGACATGTATTCATAAATGTCGATACTTATACACATGACCAAGGATACGACCCAGCTCATTGCATGGCGTATTCGTTGGTGTATGGTTTACATAAACACCCGATTAACAAGAAATAGTTGTTAAATTATGTTCAAAATACTTTTCACTTGAGTCGGGGCGGTGTCGCGCTGGTTGGAGGCTTTAGGTGCCTACCAGCAACTGGTGCACGAGTATGAAAACGGCTGGATACGGCGTATCGGCCAGGGGGCCTATGTGCGTGTCGGCGGCACGATCGAGTGGACCGGCGGCCTGTTGCCCTCCAGGAACAAATGAAGCTACCCATTGGTCGTCCCGATTTCGCACTTTATTATAAAATACTTAACATTTGCCGCCAGTTATTCTAAGATTCTTAACAATTCCCGGACCTAGCCGCCCGTTAATGCGAAAAATCCAACAACCACACGCGCAAGAGATTGTCTACGGCAGCGCCACGCCGAAAGAGTCCGTCGCCATCTCGCGCGAAGTCCGTGCCGGACGGCTGCGCCGCATTGCCCCCAAGCTCTACACCACCAATCTCAAAGACCCGCCCGAGAGCATTATCCGCCGGCACTTGTACCGCATTCTCGCGCGCTACTACCCGGGCGCGGTGGTGAGCCACCGCTCGGCGCTCGAAGGCGGGGTGGCGCGCGACGATACGATCTTCCTCACCTACAAGTACACCAAGCGCGTCACGCTGCCCGGGATCACCATCCGGCTGCTCAAGGGCGAGGGTTCGGTGGAAGGCGACAGCCCGTTCATGGAAGGCCTGTATCTCGCCTCGCGGCCGCGCGCGCTGCTTGAGAACCTGCAGCCGGCGCGCGCGCGCAGCGGCGCGCTCAAGAGCTGGTCGCGGGAGGAGATTGAGGAGTACCTGGATGAAATCGCGCGCGTCCATGGCGAGGACGAGCTCAACCGCCTGCGCGATGCCGCCCGGCGCATCGCCCCGGAGCTTGAGCTGCGCGAAGAATTCAAGGCCCTGGACGCCCTGATCGGCACGATCCTCGGGACGCGCAAGACAAAACTGAACTCGGCGTCGGCGCGCGCACGCGCGGCCGGCGTACCCTACGATGCGCATCGCCTGGAGCGCTTCATGACGCTCTTCGCGGCACTGCGCCGTGCGGTGCTACCCGTGCGTCAGGCGCCGTCGCTCACCCCGGAGGGTATACGTAATCTCGCGTTCTTCGAAGCCTATTTCTCGAACTACATCGAAGGCACCGAGTTCGTGGTGGAGGAGGCGGCCGATATCGTTTTTCGCGGCAAGCTTGTTCCCCAGCGCCCGGCCGATGCCCACGATATCCTCGGCACCTATCAGGTCGTTGCCAACGGCGAGGAGATGAGCCGCGTTCCTGGCACGGCCGATGAGTTGATTGCGCTACTAAAGTCGCGCCACGCCACGCTGCTCGCCGGCCGCCCCGAAAAGCAGCCGGGGCGCTTCAAAGAAGAAGTGAACCGCGCGGGGGAGACGGTGTTCGTTACGCCAGAGCTGGTTACAGGAACCTTGATAAAAGGCTTCGAACCCTGCCGTGCCCTCGAGGACCCCCTAACCCGCGCGCTGTATATGATGTTCCTCATCGCCGAGGTTCATCCCTTCGCCGACGGCAACGGCCGCATCGCCCGCGTCATGCTGAACGCCGAACTCGTGCACGGTGGCCGGACGCGGATTATCATCCCGACGGTCTACCGGGAGGATTACTTGCTGGCCCTGCGGGCGCTCACGCGTCAGGGCAACACCGATCCGTACATCAGGATGCTCGATCGGGCGCAGGACTTCACCGCGCGGATCGACTTCAACGACTATGAGCGCGCGCTGACCCAGTTACGCGCCGCCAACGCCTTCCTTGAGCCGCACGAAGGGCAGCTGCGCATGCCGGGGTAGGCACTTGCGACGTGAAGGCAAGAAGAGGGGGACATGTTCAAACGGGCGGCCTGTTCTAGATAATTCGTCCGTTGACACATATGTCATATGTGACATATCGTGGATTTTCGTGTGAGTATTCAGGGAAAATCCCTGATATGGCTTCATGGCGAAGGCAATACGTTTACCACTGATGAAAGTAGCTCGGATTGAAACAGGG
>JADLET010000163.1 GCA_020845975.1 Gammaproteobacteria bacterium
AGTACCCCGAGCAGCGGTGCGTCGATCCGTTCGCGCAGGCTATCGATGTTCTCATTCGCGTATGCGGTGTCCGCATCCACGTGGTTGGCGATCCAGCCGGCCAGGCCGGGGCCATGACGAATGGCGGCGGCGCTCAGCAAGGCATGGTTGAGGCAGCCGAGGCGGATGCCGACGACCAGGATGACCGGCAGACCGGTGGCGCCGGCCAGGTCGGCGACCGTCTCCCGCGCATTGAGCGGCACATGCCAACCTCCGATCCCTTCGATGACGGTAAAATCAGCCCGCCTGCTCAGCTCGGCGAGGGTCGCCAGGATGCGCTCGAGCCGGATCTCCACCCCTGCGTGCCGCGCCGCCAGATGCGGCGCGATCGGCGCGGTCAGCGCATAGGGATTCATCAGCTCATAGGGCGGCGCGGGCGTCGTCCCCTGTTGCATCAGCAGAAGGGCATCATCGGAGCGCGGACCCTCCGCGGTTACCGCGCATCCGCTGGCAACCGGTTTCATGCCAAGCGCGGTATGACCGCGACGGCGCAGCGCGGCGAGCAGAGCCGCCGAGCACCAGGTCTTCCCGATTCCGGTATCCGTGCCGGTGACAAAAAATCCGCGACGTTTCATCCTGAGCGCGCCCGCTGAATCCGGGACAGGGGCACTGTTACCTCGCCATGACGCGAATGGCGGGGCGCGGATTCCGCTGTGACCCAGCAATGACCGTAGACGACCTCATAGGTGGCGGGCAGGCGGCCGTTGTCACGGAAACGCTCGTAGGCCTCGGCCACCCGGGAGAGTCGCCCGCGACCGGTCAGTCCGCGCGGGCGGCCGTGCGTACTGTTGTGCGCGCCGAGCGCCTTGAGATCGCGCATCAGGCCGGCAACGTCGGGATAGGTCAGGGTGAAGTCCTCGCGATCCATCACAGGCTCGCTCAGGCCGACGCGCAGCAGCGCGTCGCCGAGGTCGTGCATGTCGATAAAACGGTTGACGTGAATGCGGCCGTCGACTCCGTTCCAGCTCGCGCGCAATTCGCGCAGTGTGTCGGGGCCAAAGGTCGTGAACATCAGCAGGCCGCCCGGGCGCAGCACCCGACGGAACTCGGCCAGCGCCCTGTCCGTGTCATTGCACCATTGCAATACGAGATTTGAGACGACGAGATCCACGCTGGCATCCGCGCACGGCAGATTTTCCGCGTCCGCGCACACGAAACCGCAGCGCCGGCTCAGTCGCCTGAACAGTCCCGCGCGGCGGCGGGCCAGTTGCAGCATGCGCGCGGAAAGATCCAGCGAAATCACGCGCGCCGAACCGTAGCACCGGCCCAGCGCCGCGCTGAGGCGTCCGGTGCCGGCGCCGACATCGAGCACCATGGATGGCTCGAGGCGTATCAGTTCGAGACGGTCAAGCAGACGCCGTCCGACCTCGTGTTGTAATACAGCGACCTCGTCATATTTCGGGGCCGAGTGGTCGAAGGCGGCGCGTACCCGCGCCTTGTCGATGCTGAAGCGTTCGGTATCGAGGGCGTCATCGCGGTCCATTGAGTGCCTCCTGCGCAAGGGCGAGAAAATCCCCGGGGTGAGACAGGAACGGGGCGTGCGCCGCGCGCGGCATCAGGTGCAGCCGGGCCCGGGGGAGGCGTTCCCGCAGGGCTTCGGCCGCCGCCCACGGGATCAGGGTGTCGCGTTGCCCGTGGATCAGGGTAACGGACCGGGTGATCCGACCGAGCAGCGGAAGCAGTGAGACGGAACGCAGGATCGAGAGACCGCCTTCCAGTGCCGCGGGGTGGGGCGGCGGCGCCTCGGACATCAGTGCGCGCAGACGCGTCAGCGTGCGGTGCTCCTGTTCGCTGCCTTTCACCTGCAAGGCGAGAAATTGCCGGACGGTGGCGCTCGCGTCGGCGCGCAGACGCCGGGCGAAGTCCTCCAGCACCTCCGGAGTCAAGGCATGATTCCAGTCCGGTCCGGTCACGAATTGTGGCGACGAGGCGACCAGCATCAGTTGTGCGACGCGATCGGGGTGGTCGATGGCGAGTCGCATGGCAACCATTCCGCCCAGTGACCAGCCGACAATATGACTTTGCGGAGGCACGACGCCGGCGATCGCGGCGGTGAGCGCGGCAAGGGAATCCTGGTCCGGCAGGGGCGCGCTATGCCCATGTCCGGGAAGGTCGACGCTGATCACCTGGTGATGTGCCGCCAGTTCCCGCGCGGTCTCCCGCCACACGCCACCGTGCATACCCCAGCCGTGCAACAGCACGCAGACGGGTCCGCTGCCGCAGGTTTCGGTGTGAATCAGCACAGTACCTCCGCGAGGACGTCGAGCAGGCGGTCGACCTGCTCTTCCGTGTGTGCGGCGCTGAAGGTGATGCGCAGGCGCGCGCCACCGTGCGGCACGGTCGGCGGCCGGATTGCGCTGATAAGAAAGCCGCGCTGTCGCAGGGCATCCGCCGTGGTGAGCGCCGCGTCCGCCTCGCCGATGATCAACGGGACGATCGGCACGGCGGGCGCGGTTACCGGGAGTGTCGGGACGGCGAGACCCAGCTGGCGGGCGCCCCGATGGAAGCGTTCGACGAGGGCGCTGACTTTCTCCCGGCGCCAGCTTTCCGTTTGGGCCAGACCGAGCGCGGCGGTGACCGCGCAGGCGATCGCGGGCGGCAGCGCGGTGGTATAGATGTAGGTGCGGGCGAACTGGATCAGGGTCTCGATCAGATCTTCATTGCCGGAGACAAAGGCGCCGGAAACTCCGAAGGACTTGCCGAGGGTGCCGACGAGGATCGGGACCTCGTCGACACCCAGCCCGAAGTGCGCGATGGAACCCCGGCCATCCGGACCGATCACGCCAAGGCCGTGGGCGTCGTCGACCATGAGCCATGCGCCTTGCGCGCGCGCGAGCGGGGCGAGCCTGTCGAGCGGGCCGAGATCGCCGTCCATGCTGAAGACACCGTCGGTGATCATGAAGCGCTGCCCGGACGGATCATCGCGCCGCAGCCAGGTCTGCAACTGGTCGGTATCGCCGTGAGGATAGCGGCGGAAACGTCCGCCCGCGAGCAGTGCCGCGTCGATCAGCGAGGCATGGCTCAGGCGATCGGCGTAGATACGGTCGCCGCGCTGCGCGAGCGCGCTGAGCACGCCGAGGTTCGCCATGTAGCCGGTGGAAAACAGCAGCGCGCGCGGTCGACCGGTGAAGGCCGCGAGCTGTTCCTCCAGTTCATGATGCGCGCGGCTGTGTCCGCATATCAGATGCGAGGCGCCACTGCCGGCGCCGTAACGTTCGGCGCCGCGCGTCAGTGCGGCGACCACCGCAGGATGATTGGCCAGCCCGAGGTAATCATTGCTGCAGAAGGCGATGCAGCGCTGTCCATCAACCGAAAGTTCCGCCGCCTGCGGGCCGTCGAGGACCGGGCGGGTACGGTACAGCCGGTCGAGCCGCCGCTGTTGCAGGCGGCCCTTGAGATCCATCATGGGTCGATCAGGCGGTCATGACGGCGGAACCGGCAGCCTGGCGGCGCTGCTGGGTGTCTTCTCCCGGCGCAAGCCGCAGGTCGCGCAGCATTTGCAGATCGTCTTCCACGCGCCGTCCCTTGGTGGTCAGGTAGTCGCCGATCATGATACCCGAGGCGCCGGCCATGAAGATCATGGACTGCAGGTCGCGCAGGAACTGGCGACCGCCCGCGATGCGGATCTCCGCCCGTGGCAGCAGGTAACGGAATACGGCGATGTTCTTGAGGATCTCCAGCGGAGAGAGGGGTTCGATCTGGCCGAACGGGGTGCCTTCCTGCGGCGAGAGGAAATTGAGCGGGACGGACTCGACGCCCAGCTGGCGCAGGGTCAGCGCCAGTTCGATGCGTTGGTCGAGGCTCTCGCCCATGCCCAGGATGCCGCCCGAGCATACGCGCAGGCCCGCTTTCACCGCGTGGCGCACGGTATCGATGTTTTCCTGGTAGCTGTGCGTGGTGCAGACGCGGTCAAAATAGCTCTCGGCGGTTTCCAGGTTGTGATGATAGTTCTCCAGACCCATCGCCTTGAGCTCGCGTGCGCTCTGCTCGTCCAGCACGCCAAGGCTGGCGCACCGGCCGATGTCACTCGCGTCATGCATGGAACTAAAATATTCAGCCAGTTGTCCCCGCTCACGGGTGGAGCGCATTCCCCATCCCTTGGAAACCACGCCGAAATCGCTTGCCCCCCACTCACGCGC
>JADLET010000164.1 GCA_020845975.1 Gammaproteobacteria bacterium
AGCTTGGCGTACTTGCCCTGGCGCGGACTGGTGCGGCTGAGCGGCACCGCAAGCAACGCCAGCAGCATCACCGACAGCGGCATCGAGACCCGCCACTGCAATTCGGCCACGGCGGACGGGTCATCCGAACGGATCAGCGCGGCGCTGGACAGTGCGCTCTGCTTGCGCTGGGTCGGCGCCACATCGCGGGCCTTGATCCGCACGGCATGTTCCTTGAAGCGGATGACCTTGAAATCGCCCACGCCCGGCAGACCCTCATAACGGTAGCCGTCCATCAGCACCAGGTATTGCGCGCCCGTATCGTCCTGCCAGCGGCGTCCGCTCCGGGCCGACAGCACCACTTCGTCGGCGCCGCGCCTGCGCTGCTGGATGAAGACGTCCTGCATCAACTTGCCGTCCTCCGACATCCGTTCGAAATACATGACCCCGTCGTCGCCCGTCGATTCGGTAAATCTGCCGGCGACCAGGCCTGTCAGCAGGGACTGCGATTCCTGCGCGTCGCGCAGACGATAGCCCTGCTCCTCGGCCCACGGCGCGATGTAAAAAGAGACGGCCGCAACCACCGCGGTGACCACCAGCGACAGCCCGATCACCGAGCGGTAGATGCCGCGCACGCCGACACCGCACGCGGCCAACGCGGTCATCTCGCTATCCTTGTAGAGCCGGCTCAGGCCGAGCAGGATCGCCATGAACAGGCCCAGGGGCAGAATGATCACCAGCGCTGTCAGGGCCTTCACCCCCAGCAGTGTCAAGACATATTCGCTGGCCAGATCGCCCGTGCTGGCGTCGGCGAGAAAACGCACGAGGCGATTGCTGATAAAGATGATCAGCAGCACAAACAGCACCACCAGCAGGGTGTAGAGAATTTCCTTGAGAATGTAGCGGTCGATGACCAAGCGCGGGATCCTTGCTGAGAGGCGGCAGGTGGAAAATCAGTCTGATTGCGGTAAACTTCCGCGGGACCAGCGAACGTCCGCGGCGGTCGATAGCGCGTCGCCGCCTTCCCGGTTAACGTTGACCCGACCTTCTGGAGCACACATGAATTTCACCGTAAAAAACCTCGCCGCCAGCAAGCATCGGTCGGCCTGCGCCGTCGTGGGCGTGTTCGATGGACATCGACTGAGCCCCTCGGCGCAGGATCTCGACCGGCTGTCGCACGGCCATATTGTAAACATTTTGAAACGCGGCGACATGAAATCCACGCCGGGACAGACCCTGTGCCTGTATAACGTGCCGCAATTGAATTGCGACCGCGTGCTGCTGGTCCGCTGCGGCAAGGAAAAGGAGCTCGACGCCGCCCGTTACCGCAAGGTCCTCCACGGCGCCGCCGCCGCGCTGGCGAATCTCGGCGTCAAGGAAGCCGTGTCCTTCCTGCCCGAGCTCGATGTGAAAGACCGCGATCTCGCCTGGCGCCTGCGCAAGACGGCCGAGGTCACGCGCGAGGCGCATTACCGATTCGACCGACTGAAGAGCAAGCAGGACGGCAACGGCGCGCCTCAGCTGCGCCGGCTCACCCTCAACATCACCGATGAGACGGAACTGGACATCGCCCGCAAGGCGGTGGAACAGGGCCAGGCGATCGCCAATGGCATGGCGCTGGCGAAGGACCTTGGCAACCTGCCTGGCAACATCTGCACGCCGAGCTACCTGGCCAGCGAGGCGCTCCGGCTGGCGCGCGGGAATCGCAGGCTGCAGGCCAAGATTCTCACCGAGAAGGAGATGAAGACGCTGAAGATGGGCTCGCTGCTGTCGGTCTCGCGCGGCAGCCGCCAGCCGCCCCGGCTGATCACCCTCAGCTACCATGGCGCCGCGCGCACCGAGGCGCCCTACGTGCTGGTCGGCAAGGGCATCACCTTCGACTCCGGCGGTATCTCAATCAAGCCGGCCGCCACCATGGACGAGATGAAGTTTGACATGTGCGGCGCCGCCTCCGTGCTTGGCACCGTGGCCGCCGTCGCCGAGATGGGCCTGCCGATCAACGTCGTCGCGGTGGTGCCGAGCTGCGAGAACCTGCCGGATGGCAACGCCACCAAGCCGGGCGACATTGTCACCAGCATGTCAGGCCAGACCATCGAGATACTCAACACCGACGCCGAGGGTCGCCTGATCCTGTGCGACGCGCTCACGTACTCTGCGCGCTTCAAGCCGCGCGTGGTCATCGACGTCGCCACCCTCACCGGGGCCTGCGTCGTCGCGCTCGGCAAGGAGGCCAGCGGCCTGTTCAGCAACGACGACGAGTTGGCGCAAGAACTGCTGAAGGCGGGCACCGTGAGCGGCGATCGCGCCTGGCAGATGCCGCTGTGGGAGGAATACCAGGACTCGTTGAAGAGCAACTTCGCCGACATGGCCAACGTCGGCAACCGCGATGGCGGCGCCATCACCGCGGCCTGCTTCCTCGCCCGCTTCACCAAAGACTATCGCTGGGCGCATCTCGACATCGCCGGCGTAGCCTGGCTCAGCGGCGGAGTCAAGGGCGCCACCGGCCGGCCGATCCCGCTGCTGACGCAGTACCTGATCGACCAGGCCCAGGGATGAAGACGTTCAGATGACGCCCCGTGCGGAATCCGTAGACCGTGGAATCAGGGGATGGCCGGGGTTTCCCGGATGCCGGCGCTGCGCGCCTTTATCCGGGCTACATGAATTATCCGGATCAAGTGTCCGGGCGATGTGTGCTCACCCATCACCCATCACCCTTTACCCATTACTCGCACCATCACTGTCAACACCCCATGACCGCCTCCCCCCGCGTTGATTTCTACATCCTGCCCGGCGATGCCCCGGCGGCACGCGACCTCCTCTGCTGCCGGCTGGCGGAGAAGGCCCGCAAGATGGGGCACAAGGTCTACCTGCACGCGGACTCGGAGGCGCATGCCCGCAGGCTCGACGAACTGCTGTGGACCTTCCGCTCCGGCAGCTTTCTGCCCCATGCGCTGCTGGGCGACGATCCACAGCCGCCACCCCAGATCCTGATCGGCCATGCGGGCGGTGCCGCGCCGCCCGCGCGCGATGTGCTGATCAACCTCGCCGCCGCGATGCCCGACTTCTTCGACCGCTTCGAGCGCGTCGCCGAGATTGTGGACCAGCTGGAGGATGTCAAACTGGCTGGACGCGAGCGTTTCCGCCGCTACCGCGAGCACGGCTGCCAGCCGGAAACGCACAAGCTCGACTGAGCGGCGCGGCTGTCGCTGCCGCGGGCGGGCATTCTCCGCTACAATAAGCCCCTCATCCGCTCAACAACCCGAACGAGCCGCTTCAGGACCGCATTCCGCCATGGACAAGAGTTACGACCCGCACGCCATAGAACAGCGCTGGTATCACCACTGGGAAGATGAAGGCTACTTCGCCCCCGCCGGAGACGGGCAGCCCTACTGCATCATGATCCCGCCGCCGAACGTCACCGGCACGCTGCACATGGGCCACGCCTTCCAGGACACCCTGATGGATGCCCTGACCCGCTACCACCGCATGCGCGGCGACAACACCCTGTGGCAGCCTGGCACCGACCACGCCGGCATCGCGACCCAGATGGTGGTGGAACGCCAGCTCGCGGCGAAGGGCGTCACGCGCCACGACCTCGGCCGCACGCGGTTCATCGACGAGGTGTGGAAGTGG
>JADLET010000165.1 GCA_020845975.1 Gammaproteobacteria bacterium
ATGGCAAACATCTATAAACACAATCATGCTCAATCGCCATAAACCGAGTCCGCAGACGGATTCAGACTCAAGTAGTCAGCGAACGCACTTTGCGGGGGTCAGGAGCACCCCCTGAACGGTAGGCAAACTGTGACGTTGTATTGCAAAGGACGTCTGTGATCCTCCCATCAATCAGCGAGGAGTCTTCAGAGAGTTCGTCGATTTACTCCTACCTTAACATAATCCACATACTTGATACCTCGATTATAATTGGCAATGTTCCCATCTATGAGGGAATTATTCAGTCTGGTATTCCACCTATTAGCAACCCTAACCACAGCTTCCAACAATGACTCTATCATTAATTCGCCATGCACACGGCCTCAATTCACACCTATAGGACAGCCCCTCCTATCCGAAACATTCGCGCTGCTGGATCGGCGGACACTTCACCGATCCGAACGAACAAAACACGCAGCAGTCACCTGGCTTTGGCCGCAACATGACCTTGCAGTTGCTACACTCGTAAAAGAACTGGCAAGCATCTGTCAACATAGTTTCCTGTTTTGAGAAGCCGCAGTGTGGACAGGTCAGCACGGACTCAATGATGATGGTGCTCATCGCGATGTCACTTCTTCATGACTGAGAGATGGCCTGTACATGGATAATCAGTAAGGCCGATCGTTTCGCCATTAATTCCCCGTCCGCTCTTTCCTGTTGTCAGGCTTATCGGTCGGAACGTAACGCTGCGGTGCCTGATCGAACCGGTCCAGGCAGGCAGGGCTGCACAAGTAATAAGTTTTTTCCTGGTACTGGCGCTGCCCAGCCGCCTGCTTGGGGTCAACCAGCATGCCACAGACCGGATCCTTCTCCATGCTTCACCTCCGAGTTGCATTCAAACCAGACGCCGCCGGTATCGCCATACGCTTAGCGCGAGCAGGACGGCCCCGATTGCCAGCATGGCCGCGAGCCGCGGCCACAGCACATCGAGTCCCACGCCCTTCAGGAACAAGCCCAGCACCGCATCCATATAATGCCGCAGCGGACTCACCTCAGCCAGATACTGCAGGCCGAGCGGCATACTCTCCAGCGGCACAATGGTTCCGGATAAAAACAGCACCGGGAACAGCACCAAGAACGAGATCAGCAGGGCCTGCTGCAACGTGTCCGCAATCACCGCCACCAGGATGCCGATGCCCATACTGCTGAGCAGGAACACGGCGGAGAACAGCATGAACAGCGCAAGGTTGCCGCGCAGCGGCACACCGAACACGGCCGCCACCAGCAGGCTCGGGAACAAAGCCAGCAGGCAGAACAGCAGCGGCGGCAGCATCTTGGCCGCGATCATCTCGCCCGGCGACACCGGCGTCACCAGCAACTGCTCCATCGTGCCCGATTCCTTCTCGCGCACGATGCTGGCTGCGGCCGTGATCATGCCCACCATCATGCTGGCCAGCGCCATCATCGACAACACCATGAAGTGGCGGTAGTCGAGTTCTGAGTTGTACCAGACGCGCGGGCGGAGCTCGACCGCCGGCTGACCAGCCATGAGTTGCGGCGGTGCCCGCTGCAGCGCGAAGTTCTGCACTATGCGCTGTGCGTAGCCTTGGGCGACGCTCGCGGCGTTGGCATTGGAGCCGTCGAGGATAATCTGCACGCTAGTCGGCATACCCTGCGCAAGCTGGCGGGAGAACACTGACGGGATTACCACCGCCGCCAGCACTTCACCGCGGTTTAACAGCGCCGCTATCTCGGCATCAGTAGAGGTAGTATGAGTGATTTTGAAATACCCGGAACTGCCGAAATCCTTCACCAGTGCGCGGCTTTCCGCCGAGTGCGCGAGATCCACGACCGCTGTCGGCAGATTACGCACATCGAACGACATGGCGTAAGTGCACATGATGACCTCGCCGGTGTAGAGGTACAGGATCAGCGCCAACATGGAGCGGGAGCGCAGGAACTGGATCAATTCCTTGCGAATCAGCGCCGCGAACCTGCCGTAGCGTGTCATCACGCTACCTTCTTGCGGAACAGCCGCGTGGTTGCGACGAAGACCAGTGCGGTGTAAAGCAACAGCGCCAGGAACTGCGGCCACAGAACCTCCAAGCCCACATCTTTCATCGCGATCCCGCGCGAAATCTCGATGAAGTAGCGTGCCGGAAAAAGATAAGTATATAGCTGCAACATCGTCGGCATGGTGTAGATCGGGAACAGAAACCCGGAAAACAAAAACGAAGGCATCAGCGTCGCGAGCAGCGACAGCAGCATGGCGACGAGTTGACTACGGGTGATGCTCGAAACGAGCAACCCGATCCCGACGGTACAGAACACATAAATCACCGTCGCGGCCAAGAACAGCGGGAAGCTGCCTCGGAACGGGATATGGAACCACCATAGCCCCGCGACTAGAATCATGATCATCTCGAAGAAGGCAATCACGGCATAGGGAATCATCTTGCCGGCGATGAATTCATATGGCTGGATCGGCGAGACGAAGATCTGCTGCACCGAACCCGCCTCTTTCTCGCGCACTACCGCGAGCGCAGTGAGCAGCGGCGGAAACGCCATCAGAATCACACCGAACAGACCGGGCACGATGTAGTTCACGCTTTCAAGTGGCGCGTTGAACCATACCCGGCTCTCTATCCGCACCAAAGCGAGCGGCGCAACCCCACCCTGTGTAGCCAAGCGCTCGCGCGTCCGCTCAAGCGCATAGCCCTGAACGATAGCCTCGGCGTAACCGAGGATTACCATCGCCGTGGTGGAATACGAACCATCGGCAAGCGCCTGTAGCTCGGCGGTTTCGCCGCGAGCCAACTGCTGCGCGAAATCTGGCGGAATAATCAGCACCAAGCGTGCGCGTCCGCGATCGAGCAGTTCGGCGATCTCGTCCTCCGTGCGAATATCGTGCGTGCGTTTGAAGTAACCGGATTGCGAGAAGCGGTCTATCAGAGCGCGGCTTGCCGGGCCGCCATCCTGGTCGTAGACCGCAAAGCTCGCATCCTTGACGTCCAGCGACAGCGCCGAGCCGAACAGATAGAGCATCAACAGCGGCAGCACCACCGCGACCGCGATCGTAATCGGATCGCGGCGTATCTCGCGCATCTCTTTCAACATCACGGCAAAGATGAGGCTCTTCATCTCGCCTTCCTCCGCCGTACGTCAACGGCCTCGAGGCGCGCCTGCTCCATCTGGATGAAGGCGATGAACACATCCTCGATTCCGAGCGGGACCGTTTCGATGCGTTGCACCTTATGGCCGGCCTGTGCAAGACGCGCAAGCAGGTGTGTCCTCGCGGCTGCGGCGTCATCCACCAGCAGGTGCAACCGGTCGCCGAAAAACGACGCTTGGACGCCAGGCTCATCGCGGAACAGCGCCAGCGCTTGGATCGGCTGATCACATTCGAGCTCGAGCATTTCGCCTGCGCGCATCCCAGTACGTAGTGCCTGCGGTGAATCCAACGCGATCAACCGACCGTTATAGAGCAGACCGAGGGTATGGCAGTGCTCGGCTTCGTCCATGTAATGCGTGGTGACCAACACGCTGACGCCGCGCTCGGCAATTTCGCCGATCAACTCCCAGAAGCGCCGCCGCGACAAGGGATCGACCCCGGCAGTCGGTTCATCCAGGAACAGCACTTGCGGTTCGTGCAGCACGGCGCACGCGAGCGCCAGGCGCTGCTTGAGTCCGCCGGAGAGAGTACGCGTGAGCCGACTCTCCTCGCCGCGCAGCCCGGCGAGCTGCAAGGCCCAGCCGCGGCGCGCAGCAAGCTGCGCGCGCGGTACCTGATAAACCCCGGCGAAAAAATCGAGGTTCTCGCCCACCGACATGTCTTCGTAGAGCGAGAAGCGCTGCGACATATAGCCGATGCGGGATCGAAGCGCGCGCGGGTCGGCACCAAGTTCAACACCAGCGACCGTCGCTCGCCCGGTGCTCGGCGCAAGCAGTCCACATAGCATCTTGATGGTGGTCGTTTTGCCCGATCCGTTCGGCCCCAGGAAGCCGAAAATCTCGCCGCGCTGCACCGCGAAGCTCACGCCATCCACCGCGGTGAAGTTGCCGAAGCGCATACTGAGATCCTGCACCTCTATGGCTGGGCCGGCGGCGCCCACCGCCACTTCGGCCGCGAGCGGAGGCGCGACCTCTGCGCTCGGCAGCAACGCAACGAATACGTCCTCCAGACTGGGGGCGATCGGTCGTACCGTCTCGAGTTGCACATCCTCGCGTATTAGCGCTGCACGCCACTCACCCTCGTCACCACCGCCAAGCGGTAACCGCAAGTGCAAGCGCTCACCGAACACATAGGGCGCCGCTTGCGGCAGCACACGTTGCAACGCGGCGAGAGCGCGGCGTTGCGGGCGCGCAACGAGCTCGTACATTTTCCCCGGCAGACCGGCGCGCAACCGTGCCGGCGTATCGCAGGCGACCAGCCGCCCATCATGCAACAGCGCTACCCGCGTGCAACGTTCGGCCTCATCCATATAGGGTGTGGACACAAGAATGGTGGCGCCTTCAGTGAGAGCTTGGTAGAGAATGTTCCAGAATTCGCGCCGCGATACCGGATCAACACCGGTGGTCGGCTCGTCGAGAATGAGCAGCGGCGGCGCATGGATCAAGGCGCAGCACAGCGCGAGCTTTTTCTGCATGCCGCCGGAAAGAAAGCGCGCCATCCGGTCGCGATGCCGCTCAAGGTGTGCGAACGCCAGCAGCCGCGCCTTGCGTTCAGCACGCTCTGCTTCCGGTACTCGGTGCAGCGCGGCAAAGAAATCCAAGTTCTCGTTCACCGTCAAACGCCCGTAGAGACTAAATATCTGTGACATGTAGCCGATGCGCGCGGTGATCTGCGCTGCCTTGCGCACACTGTCGTAACCCAATACCGTGGCGCGTCCTTCGCTCGGATCAAGTATGCCGGCAAGCATCTGCAACGTCGTCGTCTTGCCAGCACCATCCGAGCCGAGTAGTCCGAATACTTCGCCGCGACGGATCTTGAGATCGAGACCGGTAAGCACCGCCCGCTGCCCATAACGCCGGCCCAGTCCCTCGACCTCGATCACCCAGTCTTGGGCAAGGGTATTCATGGTTAGAGTGGCACCGTAAGTTTGTTAGGCCATGACGCCTCGGGCTTCCAGCGCACCCAGGCGTCGGCCGGCATGCCGGGCTTGAGATAACCCTCCGTGTTGTCCACCGCGAGCACCACGCCGAACACCAGGCGCGCACGCTCGTCCGGCATGTGTACATCCTTGGGCGTGAACTGGGCGCGTTGATCCACGCGGCTCACGGTGGCCTCGAAATAACGGTCGGGGAAGGCATCCACCCTAACCCGTGCCAGATCACCGAGCTTCACCTTGCCGATGTCGCTTTCTGGGATATAGACCTTGAGCTCCACCTGCGACAGATCCACCAGCACTGCCATCGCCCGCCCCGGTGTTGCCAGTTCGCCCACCTCTATGGTCTTAGTCTGCACGGTTCCCGTGAGGGGCGCGCGGATCTCGGTCTTTTCCAGCTGCTGTTGCAATAGCGTAACCTCCTGCTCGGCCGCGATGAGCCGAGCGCGGATCTCGGCGATCTGCGCCTCCAAGGCACCTACCCGGCCTTGAGCCTCACGGAAACGGTCCTCCATCTGACTGAGCTGCTGCGGGCTGATCGTGCCGCGCTGGCGTAGCTCCCGAAATCGGGTGAGATCGCTCTCGGCCGTGGTGAGATGATGGCGCCAAGTGCGTAGCTGTTCCTCGGCCGCCGTTTGACTGCGTTGGATGGCGACCGCCTGGGCCTGGCCACGCACGCGTCGTGTCTTGAATTCAGCATCGTCGAGACGCACCAGAAGCTCCCCTTGCTGCACCTCGCGGCCCTCCACCAAACCGCTCTCAGTCACAACTGCAGCGATTTCTGCGCTCACAGTGACTGCGGTGCCCTCGATGTGACCGTTGCCATAGAGTAGTCCCGCCGGCAAGGGCGGCGATTGCAACGCTTGGTACAGTCCGTAGGATAATCCTGCCAAGGCGAACAACGCCACCAGTGTCCATAGCCAGTTATTACGCATCATTTAGCCTTCCTCTTCGTTATAGGCCTCAACGCACCAAAACCGCGAGGGCATGATCCATCAGTTACCACACCAGCAATCACCATCGTGAGCGCATAATGCGGACCCCAATGGGTCAGGTACCAGGCGAGGATCTCCACCGCGATGGCGATAAATGGCAGTACCAGCAGCGCTCCCTTCAGCCTCTCCCACAACCTCGCCTGACGGAATATCATCCCCACCCCCAACAAGCACCAGCCCGGTGCCGAACAGATGAATATGCGACCGCCGCACCAATGACAGCAGCAAGATACCGGTGTCGACCTTGGCAACTTTGCGCACCGCCCAAAAATCCGACAGATCGGGCGCAGGCATACCCGATGCCGGTCTGTGACAGCCCAGACAATTGCGCTTCAAAACGGGTAGCATGCGTGACTCAAAGGTTTCGTGCGGCGCCCCGGACTTGAGCCAGGCCATGAGGTGGTGGCGTTCCTCGCGATCGAGATAGCCGCTTCGAGCTGAATACCGTTGCGGTTACCGTAGTAGGTTTCCGCGATGTCCAGAACCAACAGTCCCTGTTTGCCATCGTGGCCTTGATGGCCCAGATAAAGATAGTTCAAAGCCATGACATAGCCGACACCCCTCAACAACAAGAACGCCGTATACAGCAATTCCTCGACGAATTCAGCATTCTGCAGTCGCTTCCTATCATCGGATACGGTCATAATTCACTCTCCGTAACAATAGAGTTAGTATCTACCGACTTGGCGAGACAGCCGGAGCAGATTACACGATGATCACGGACCAAAACGTCTGGCTGGCATGGTCCAGCGCATTTCTGCTCCCCTGGGCAATTATTTACACCGTTTTTCCCACCCACCGTCGCACCATGATGTGGACCAGTCTGTTCACCGCGCCGTTCGGCCTGACCGAGCCCTTGTTCGTCCCCGAGTACTGGAACCCACCCAGTCTGTTCGACCTGGCGCAGCGCACTGGTTTCGATATCGAAAGCCTGATCTTCTGTTTCGGCATTGGCGGTGTCGGTGCGGTGCTGTACAACGTGTTCACCGGCAAAGATATCGCAGTAGTCAGTCACGAAGAACACTGTTCACCCCGCCACCGCTATCACCGTCTCGCGCTTGCCTCGCCCTTCTTGTTATTTCCGCTCCTCTATTTCTGGCCGTGGAACCCCATCTATCCGGGCATTGCCGCGATGGCAGTGGGTACTGTCGCGACCACGTTGTGCCGCCCCGATCTCGCGACCAAGACCTGGGTTGGCGGCGCATTGTTTCTTGTCTACTACATCATTTTTCTCACCGGCCTCGAGTGGTCGGCACCCGGATATATCGACCGGGTATGGAACCTCGAGGCGCTGTCCGGTATCTCTATCTTCCGCATGCCGTTGGAAGAACTGCTATTCGCCATCAGCTTCGGCATGTACTGGTCCGGGGCCTACGAGCACTTCACTTGGACACGCCCGGCCTCCCCATAGCTCCGACTTACAACCATCGCCGCACGCCCCAGGCCACGCCCTCGGCGAGGCGCATGACCCAGTGGCGGCGGCGCCAGTGCTCAAGCTGCACCTCGGCTGATTCACGCATATCGGTCTCGAACTGGTCCTGCAGTGCGTTACACAGCACTGAATCACGGCTAGCCAGCACCAATTCGTAATTCAGAAACAGGCTGCGATAGTCCAGATTCGCCGTGCCCAGTAAGGCAAAGCTACCATCCGCCACAACGGTCTTGGCGTGGAGCAGGCGGGGTAAGTACTCATATACCTTGACACCTGCCTCGAGCAGCTCAGCGTAAACTGCATTGGCGGCCCAGCGCGCCAGACGGACGTCGCTGATACGGGGAACCAATAGCCGCACGTCCACACCCCGTTTCGCCGCACTCCGCAACCCTTGGCGGATACGGTGGTCGGGCACGAAATAGGGCGTGGTCAGAAACAACGTCGCACGGGCATCGGCGAACATCGCCAGCAGAATACAGCGCAGACGCTGGCGGCAGGCGCGGGTATGATTGGAGAGCAGGACACTGCCCGTCCCCAGCGTCTCTACCGGCTGTCTATGGCGGTCGCCGCGCCAGAAGGCATCGAAGAGAGTCTCGGCCTGTGCGGCCAAAACGCCTGTAATCCGCACATGGGTATCGCGCCAGCGTCCTTCGCCGTAGACGCTGCGCGAGCCGTTCTGGTGGATATTGAAACCCCCAAGAAACACCTCGCGGCCGTCTACCACCAGCAGTTTGCGGTGATCACGTCGGTTGTAGCGCCAGGGCTCTCGCCACCGCCAGCGGTGAAAACGCCGCACCTTGACACCGCTCCGACGCAAAGAACGCTCCAACCGCCGGGGGAAGCACAGGAACGATCCCAGTGCATCCACCATCACGCGCACCTCGACCCCGGCGCCGGCCCGCTCGGCCAGGGCCTCGGTGAAACGACGCCCGACGGCGTCGGCGGCTAAGATGTAGGCTTCAAGGCAGATTTGCTGCTGCGCACCGCAGATCGCCGCCAACATGGCCTCGAAAAGCTCGTCACCTTCGGTGTACACCGTGATGGGATCCTGTCCCGGCCCCAGCTGCGGCATACAGGAAGCGCCATCCGGCACCGTGTCAGGGGAGATAATGACGGGGCGGCGTGACTTCACTGGCTTCGATCTCCAATTCCTCGCTTGCATGGATCAGGGCGCGGCGCAAGCGCTCCGCCCAGTCCCCGCCCAGACGAGCGCCGACCTCGACAATGACAGTCTCCATTTCCTCCAGACTCACCTGGAGCAGATCATAGGTGATTTCAATGGTATCTCCGGCGACAGTGACGGCGTTGACACCCATCATCCCGCGCAACACCTCGTCGACGAGCACCTTACCCTCGACGGAAAGCGGTTGATCAAGGCGCAGCCGCCTGCGTTTCAGCACCACCTGCCCTTCCTGTATGGGCGCCGCTATACCCGGATAGCCGATGTACAAATGAGGATGGGCCAGAAACCGCACCTTGCATTGCTCCGAGCAGAACGCAAAATGCATCTGCTGATAAACGACCTCGTTCTGGTGCTGCATGACTTCCATAGCGCATACCGGGCATTTCGCCTCCTTGTTATGATTCATGTCTGTCCCTCGTTCAGCTGTCCCGACCATGACCTTGCCTGTATAGTAGAAACGTGTCTCTGCCTCGCCTTAGCGGATACCGGCACGGCGCTGCTCCCGTCGAACATAAGCGACAATATTCCCGACATCTTCGGGTGATACGCCGCTCACCGGGGGCATGTCACCAAACTGCCAATGGTGCTGTTTCACGCCATCTTTCACCGCCCAGTAAAACGTCAGATCCGCGTGGTGGCCCGGCCGATAAATCGGATGTATCAACGGTGGCCCGTAATCGGTACCGCTACCGGCTTTGCCGTGGCAGCGCGAACAATGGGCATGAAACAAGGTCTCACCCCGCTCTGCATCGGCAACAAAATCGGGCGCCGGCATGTGTTGCCGTTGCCTTACCTGCTCGGACTCCGGCCGCTCACAAGCGCTCAAAACCGCTATTGTGGAAATTAAAGAAGCAATGAAAATAAATCTGCGGATTGACATATCGTTAATATGCTCCCATACGTATAATAACGCCTCTGCCGCGATTCGATTGTATGCCGCATACCGGATCTTTCACCATGGTGCTCCCCTCCTGTGTGACACGCCCCGTGGGGGCCTCACGAACATGCCTCCACGGTGGCGACACGTTCCCACCATCATTGCATCGCCGATCACTTCTCCATCCCCTGCGCCCGTCAGGTACGCCCCTTTAATAGAGCAGGACAGCTTGCGGTAATGTTGCACGATATAGGTCGTCACAAGCTGCTCGATCAATGCTGTGAGGTCGACTGCGTAGATCACTCTCGCGCCGGTGTCCTTGTCACCGAAACTGGCCACATTGTGTGGGATTTTCTCGGTGACACTACCGTTACCCTTCAATACACTGATCAGCTTACCCTCGTTAAAAGCACTAGCAAACTCGCCCGGGATGCCGTTCGCGGCCGCCATCCAGAGATCAGCCTGCAGGGCACGCTCGTTGCCGTAGCACTCGTCGCCGCCCAGCACCAGTGTGCACTGTGCCAATCGCGCAACGTGTCGAACACAGACTGCACGAGATTCTCCAGGCACCGCGGCTGCGCAAAGGCCGCGACCATCTTGCACAGCCAGGAGATGCCGGCCTGCTGGCCGGGCTTCGGCGGGTAGCGACTGTCAGCACGTTCATGTCGGCTTGCGCGGCACGGTCAGGCGTATCATTCAGGGGTGATCTTTCTTGGCATGTGACTGAGTGACCGCGACGTAGCGCGCCGGCGCCTGGTCGGATTTCTTCAGGCACTCGGTGCTGCAGAAATAATAAGTCCTGCCCTCGTGGACGCGCTGCGCCGCTGCCTGTTTGGGACCCATCAGCATCCCGCACACCGGATCTTTTTCCATGGTACACCTCTTCAAATTCATCGCGACATGCATCCAGGTTCCGACCAGCTACCAACACCCACATCCATGGCAACGGTGTGATCATCATGGAAATGGCTCCTCTCGTTTCGCAGATACCCCGGATTTCTTGCGCCCTGCACACCACAACACAGCCGCCCCGATAACTGCCGAGAATAGCGAACCGACCACAACACTCAACCGCGCGCTGCGGAATACCGCCGGATCGGAGAACGCGAGGCCGGCGATGAACAGGCTCATGGTAAAGCCAATCCCTGCTACCAGCGCCACCCCGTACACTTGCCACCAGTTGGTCCCCTCCGGCAGCTTCGCCACGCCGGACCGCACCGCGAGCCACACGGCGCCGAATATCCCCAGTTGCTTGCCGACCAAGAGTCCCAGCACAATGCCCAGCGAAGCTGGTGAAACCAAGGCGTTGGCGGTGGACACTGAGAGTACGATACCAGAATTGAAAAACGCGAACACCGGCACTATGCCGAGCGCAACCCAGGGATAGAGCTGGTGTTCGGTCTCTCGCAACGGCGAAAAGGGTTGACCGTTTTGCGTGACTTTCATCGGAATCGCGAGGCCGATGGCCACGCCGGCGAGCGTTGCATGCACGCCGGACTTGAGCACGGCTATCCAGAGAAATACGCCGACGACGACGTAGGCCGCAGTGCGGGTGACCTTGAAGACATTGAGCCCGATGAGCGCCGCGATCCCGAAGGCCGCCATCACCAGCGACGGCGTGGCGAGCCGCTCGGTATAGAACAGCGCGATGACCAAGATCGCCCCCAGGTCGTCGAAGATCGCCAGCGCCGTCAGAAACACCTTGAGCGAGGTCGGCACCCGAGTGCCGAGCAGCACGAGTACCGTAAGGGCCAGCACCGTGTCCGTGGCGGTAGGGATTGCCCAGCCGCGCATGGCCACCGGGTCGCCGGCGTTGAACGCGGTGTAGATCAACGCTGGCGCTGCCATGCCGCCCAGCGCGGCGAAAGCCGGGGTGGCAATAGATCTGGCCGTGGACAATTGCCCTTCCAGAATCTCGCGCTTCAGCTCCAGGGCGATGAGCAGAAAGAAAAACACCATCAGCCCGTCGTTGATCCAGAGGATGAGCGGCTTGTCGATGGCAAACGTACCCACCCGCACCATAACAGGCAGGTGATGGACCAGCCCGTACCATTCCTCCGCAGGCGAATTGTCCAGCACGAACGCCAACAGCATGGCGGCCAGCGTGGTCAGGCCTGCCACCTTCTGCGAGCGCGACCACGCCTTGGGATTCATCCCTGGTCCTCCACACCGCTCGCCGTGGCGGACCCGGGCCGGACGCGCGGATGCCCTCGAGCCGCGTGCGCTTTGAGCAGCAGCGCGTTCACCGCCACCAACTCCGAGCTGCCGGACATGGCCAGCACCGCCACCTCCGGGCTCACAACCAAGGGATAGAACGCCCCGGCAGCGGCGGGAAAGGCGATCACATTGTAGGCCACCACCCAGAACAGGTTCTGGTGCATCTTGCGCAACGTGGCGCGCGACAGTTCAATGGCCCCCAGAACATCATAGGGATCGCTTTTCATCAGAACCACATCGGCGCTCTCCATAGCCACATCGGTACCGGCACCCACGTCGGCCTGAATCACCGCCGGGGCGTCGTTGACACCGTCGCCCACCATGCCAACTTTCTTGCCCTTGCTCTGGAGATCCTTGATCTCCTGCCTTATGCGATTAAATTTTTTCCTCCGGCGCCCGCAAGAACCAGAGCTGATATAGCGAGATCAGGATCTGTCCCGTCCACGCCAATCCAAGCAGCGCACCGGCGGCCACCACCGTGTAGGCGTAGACCGGATCCCACTTGGTGAGAAACCAGGCGAGGATATCGGCGACTATCGCCACGAAAGGCAATACCATAAGTGTCACCTTGAGCCAGGTACTAACGGCGGAGAGGCGGAATATAAGACCAATCCCCAATGCGACCAGCCCAATGCCGAACAGGTGGATATGGGAAAGCTTCATGAGCGTATGCAGCGATTCGCCGGTATCCACGTTCGCCACCGCCCGGATGCCCGCATAGGTGGAAAGGTCGGGGACCTTCAGCCCCGAGGCCGGACTGTGACATTGCAGGCAGGTTTTTCCCAAGATAGGGCGAATACGGGCGCTGTATCCCTTCTCGGATGCCCCTTCTTTCAACCAGGCCACGATTTGGTGGCGGTCTTCGATCTTCTGGAGGAAGCCGGCCATGGGGCCTCGGATTGCCGCCTCCAGCCGCGTACCGCTGCGGTTACCATAGTAGGTGTCGACGATGTCCTCGATGGACAGACCCGGCTTGCCGTCGTGCCCCTCATGACTGGTGTACAGAAACACCAGCGCCATCTGGTAGCCAACGCCCATGAGTAGTAGAAACGCTGTATAGAGCATCTTTTCGCTCAACGGGCAATCAAAAAAACGACGCTGTCTCATCATATCTCGCCTCATTTATCAAACTCGTACCGCACGCCAGAACACCCGTTGCGGCGTAGCGCGCCTGTCCGGAAAACTTGACTGTCCGCTGCGGTTCTCGCAACCTCATTACCGGGGGGCAGGGTCATCTTTGTCCTCCTCCTTCGCATTGGAAGGTTCAACGAGCGCCCGCCATTGACCCATGCGTGGAAAAAACATCGGCACCCTCCGTTGATAGGCACGGTATTCTTCACTGAACTGCTCGACCATCCGTTTTTCCTCACTGCGTGCCAGCAAGCCGTAGGCCAGCATGATGACGGGAAACAAGCCCACCGAGAACAGCGTCGGCCAATGTACGACACCCTCCCCGAAGAGCCCAATGAACAGCCCCGTATACTGAGGATGCCTAACCAGGCCGTACAAGCCTGTTGTTGCGAGTCGGTTCTGTTGATGCGCACGGTAGAGTTCACGCCAGCCTCGAATGAAGATACCGATACCGACAATCAGCAGTGCATAACCCAACAGCATCGAGATCATCATGCCCGTCTCGCCCACGCCGATCAGCGAAGACCAGAGGTTGGCGTTGAGATTGTGTCTATCTAGTCCGAAAAACCGCGTGAGCAGGTAAATGGTGAGCGGGAAACCATACATCTCCGCATACAGAGCGATGATGAATGCCTGCACCACCCCCGCGCTCGCCCACTCGCGCCACGTTTTCGGGGCGAGGTAATGATACAGTACCCAGGACACCACCACGGTCACGATCGCGGCAAGGCCCCAGGCTCCGGAATGCGCAAATTCTTCTTTCATAATGAAGTTCCTTTTATTTTATATGTCTCGTCAGCGGCACTCACCTAAGTCAGCCAGGCATCGATAGTACTTGCAGATTTACTATTGCGTAATCCCATGCTGGCGGTGATGCCAAATGTATTTTTCTGGTTCCGCCTCGAACACCTCTCGGCAGGTCCCTGCATCGAAGTAGTAAACCTTATCCTGGTATACGCATTCCTCCATGGCGGTCGTGCGGCTAATCCCCATACAGCAAACCGGATCCTTGAAGCTGCGTTCGTTACCTTGTCGTTACATTGCTGCCTCCTTCTCGTTATTGTCAATTCAGTATTGAATCATCGCTGCCATAGGATATGGTCGGCTTCCAATGGAACCGCCACGCCGTCGCGATGCGGCAGAAGTCGCGCCGTATAGTCCGTCGCAGGGCGGGCTGCAGGCACCTCCGCGCGATAGGCATGACCGTTGATTGCGCCCACCAGTTGCCGCACGCGCTTCATCTCCACGCGCTCCGGTACACTACCTTCAATGCCATTGGCATAAAGTTCTACCCGCACGGCCTCCAGGTCGAGGTCGTCGAGATACACTTGAGCTTCAAATATATGTTGCTCTCCCTCGGTTTCCCGCTTCACTTCGCCGAAGCGTAGCGTGGCCCATTTCTGGTCCAGCGCGTGCCGCCAATTAACTATCTGCACTCCGTTTTCGCCTTTGTCGGCAGCCCTCTCACGGTAGGCTGTAACCGCCGGGAGGTAGTATTGCTCGGTGTATTCGCGCACCGCGCGATTGGTGGAAAAGCGCGGTGTTAACCGCGCCATGCTTTCCCGCATCCGCGCCACCCAAGCGCGGGGAGTACCCTGCTCATCGCGGGTATAGAACTCGGGGATCACCTCACGTTCAAGAAGGTCATAGAGTGCCTCGGCTTCGATCGCATCCCAGACCGGATCGTCGCCATGTTCCCGGCCGTCACCCATCGCCCATCCTACCTCCGGCGTGTAGGCTTCCGCCCACCAGCCGTCCAATTCCGACAGATTGATGCCGCCGTTGACCAGCACCTTCATCCCGCTAGTGCCGCTCGCCTCCCACGGCCGGCGCGGGGTGTTGAGCCAGACATCCACGCCCTGCACCAACTGCTCGGTCAAATGCATATCGTAGTCACTGAGAAAGATCACATGAGGGCGCGCCTCGGAACGCCGGATGAACTGCGTCCATTTCTGGATCAGGGCTTGGCCTGCCTGGTCCGCGGGATGGGCCTTGCCCGCCATGATGAGTTGCACCGGACGTTGCGGATTCGTCAGCAGGCGCAGCAGTCGCTCCGGATCGTGCAGCAGCAGGTTCGGTCTCTTGTAGGTCGCGAAGCGGCGTGCAAAACCCAGCGTCAATACATTGGGGTCAAACAGCTGCTTCGCACCGTCAACTGCCTCGGGCGACGCGCCTGACGCGGCCAGTTGCCGGGACAAGCGTTCGCGGGCGTAGTCAACCAGCGCCGTGCTGGCGACAGTGCGAAATTTCCAGAGACTGGCGTCGGAGATGGCGCGAATGTGCTGTTCATGGGCTTCCGTCGTCCCCAGCCAGCGATCCTTGCCACAGGCCTGCGTCCAGAGATCATCGGCGGCCGCCGAGTCCCAGGTCGGCATATGCACGCCGTTCGTCACATGTCCGACCGGCACTTCGTCCGCCGGCCAGCGCGGAAACAGCGATCCGAACAGGTGTCGGCTCATCTTGCCATGCAAACGGCTCACGCCATTCACCGCCCCGCTGCCGCGGATTGCCAGATAGGCCATATTGAAAGGCTCCGAGACATCGTCCGGATTCTGGCGGCCCAAGGCCAGCAGATCATGAAGGGTAATACCAAGTTGGGTCTGCGCATAACCTCCCAGACAGTGTTCGATCCGGTCCGGAGTGAACCGGTCAAAGCCGGCGGCCACCGCCGTGTGGGTGGTGAAGAGATTGCCCGCTCTAGTTACGGCCAGTGCGGCTTCGAAGGACTGCCCGGTGACCTGCATGAAACTGCGCGCGCGTTCAAGCACGGCGAGCGCCGCATGCCCTTCATTCAGGTGACAGACGTCCGGCTCGATGCCAAGCGCGGCGAGCAGCCGCCATCCGCCGATCCCAAGGATCAGCTCCTGCATCAGGCGCAAATCCGGTCCGCCGCCGTACAGTTCGCTGGTGATCCCTCGGTACGCCGGGAAATTTGCCGCATCATTGCTGTCCAGTAGGTACAGTTTCACTCTTCCCACCTGAACCTGCCAGACGCGCAGCCAGATCGGGTGGCCCGGCAGGTCGAGTTTCAGCCGTAACCACTCGCCATCCGATTTACGTAACGGTGTGACCGGCAGTTGCCCCGGATCGTTATACGGATACAGAGCCTGTTGCGCGCCGTCCGAGTCGATAATCTGACGAAAATAGCCTTGCTGGTAGAGCAGCCCGACGCCGGTCACCGGCACGCCCAGATCGCTGGCGGCCTTGAGTTGATCGCCCGCCACATTACCCAGCCCGCCCGAGTAGATGGGCAACGCCTCACTCAACATGAATTCCATGCTGAAATAGGCAACACAGCCTAGCGGCGATTGCGGATAGGCCTGCTGAAACCACGCGGGCGCCTCCGCCGCCTCCCGCCTGACCTGTACCAGGTCATCAATGTTTTTGCGGAAAGCGGGATCGGCCAAAATACGCTGGAGATTTTCCCGCGAGACTGTCTGCAGGACGGCCCAGGGATTTTGGGTCAGCGCCCAGAGCTCGGGGTCCAGCAGCCGCCACACCTGATCCGTGGCATGATTCCAAGATGAACGCATATCCAGGGCCAGCTCGGCCAGCGAGTCGAATCCCTCAACGTCCGTGTGTAGCAGACCGTATAGCGGCTGGCTGACAGGTATTTTGCTATTCATGGGTTCTCTCCTTCGTTTTTTCGAACAGGGCCAGCGCCCACTGGCACACATTTTCCACACTGAATCCATATTCGCGCAGCATCTCCGGCCCTGGCGCCGAGGCGCCAAAGCGATCCACACAGAGCACATCTCCGCGATCACCCACGTAGCGATGCCATCCTTGGCTCACTCCGGCCTCGACCGCAAGCCGCACCGGGACGGAGGGCGGTAACACCGAATCACGGTACGCTTGCGATTGGGCCTCGAACAGTTCCCAGCTCGGCATGGAAACGAGGCGCACCGCGACGCCCTCGCCCTGTAGACGTTCCGCCGCGGCCACAATCAGTCCAACCTCGGAGCCGCTGGCGATCAGGATCAGTTCAGGCTTGCCGTCTGACGCATCAGACAATACGTATGCCCCGCGGCGCAGGCCGTCGGCCGGCGCATAGCAGTCGCGATCGAGCGTGGACAGGTTCTGCCGGCTCAGTACCAGCACCACCGGACGATCGCGCGTCTCCAGCGCGACCCGCCAGGCGGCCGCGGTTTCGTTGGCGTCGCCGGGACGGATCACAGTGAGGTTCGGAATCGCACGCAGCGCAGCCAGCTGCTCCACCGGCTGATGGGTGGGTCCGTCCTCGCCGAGCGCAATGCTGTCATGGGTGAACACGTGCACGACGTGCAGCCCCATCAGCGCGGCCAGCCGGATCGGCGGCCGCATATAGTCGGAAAAGATCAGGAAGGTCGAGCCATAAGGAATGGTGGCACCGTGCGCCGCCAGGCCGTTGACGACCGCGCCCATCGCATGCTCGCGCACGCCGAAGTGCAGGTTGCGTCCGGCATGGCTCCAGCCGCCGCGGTCGGCGCCCTGGGTATCGTCCTCCGGGCTGGCCGGCGGATGGAAATCGCCGAAGCCTTCAAGCGCGGTGTGGGTGGACGGATCGAGGTCCGCCGAGCCGCCGGTCAGCGCCGGCAGCCGCGGCGCGATCGCATTCATCACCTTGCCCGAGGCAACCCGCGTGGCGATGCCCTTGACGTCGGCCGGAAAGATTGGAATGTCCGCGTCCCAGTCCGGCGGCAACTCTCCACACAGACTACGCCGCAGCTCCTCGGCCAACTCGGGGAAGGCTTGCGCGTAGACCGCCATGCGCGCGTTCCACGCCGCCTCGTCGCGCTCACCGCGCGCCAGTGCCTCACGAAAATGCGCCAGCGCCGGTTCGGGAATCAGGAACGGCGGTTCGGTTGGCCAGCCGAGATTCTGCTTGGTCAGACGCACCTCATCCGCGCCAAGTGGCGAACCGTGCGCCGCGAAACTGTCGTGCTTGTTGGGCGAGCCATAACCGATGTGGGTGCGCACCAGGATCAGCGAGGGCCGCGCCGTCTCCGCGCGCGCGGCCCGCAGCGCGGCGTCGATCGCCGCAAGGTCATTGCCGTCCGCGACCGGTACTGTGTGCCAGCCATAAGCTTCGAAGCGGCGAGCGCGATCCTCCGAGAAGGTAATGTCGGTGCCGGCGGCCAGCGTGACGCGGTTGTCGTCATACAGGCAGATCAACTTGTCGAGCCGCAGATGTCCGGCCAGCGAGGCCGCCTCCGCCGCTACCCCCTCCATCAGGTCGCCGTCGCTGACGAGCGCGTAGGTGGCGTGGTCGATCACCTTGAAGCCTGGGCGGTTGTAGCGCGCCGCCAGTTGGGCTTCCGCGATGGCCATGCCCACCGCATTGGCGAGACCCTGCCCAAGCGGCCCGGTGGTGGTTTCCACGCCCGGCGTATGGCCGCGCTCGGGATGTCCCGGCGCCTTGCTGCCCCACTGGCGGAACTGCTTGATGTCGTCCAAGGAGAGGTGGTAGCCAGTCAGGTGCAATAGGCTGTAAAGCAGCATCGAGCCGTGTCCGGCCGAGAGCACGAAACGGTCGCGATCGAACCAGTCGGGGTTGCGCGGATTGTGTTTGAGCCAGCGTGTCCACAGCACATAGGCCATCGCCGCCGCACCGAGCGGCATGCCCGGATGCCCGCTGTTCGCCTGCTGTATGGAGTCTACCGACAGAAACCGCACGGCGTTGATACAAAGCTGATCGAGTGGGTCTGACATGGTCACTCCTTAATATATGCAATGCACGTCACTGATTTGCCAGCGTGCGGTCGACGACGGACTGCGCCTCGCTCAACAAGCTGCGCAGGTGGTCTATGCCACTAAAGCTCTCCGCGTAGATTTTGTAGATGTCCTCAGTGCCGGACGGCCGTGCGGCGAACCAGCCGCTGGCGGTGACCACCTTGATGCCGCCGATCGGCGCGTCGTTGCCCGGCGCGCGGTCGAGCACGCGCTCGATCTGCTCGCCGCCCAGTTGCGTGACCTGCAGCTGTTGTGGCGAGAGTTTCGCCAGTTTCTGCTTCTGCTCTGCCGTGGCCGGCGCCTCGACGCGGTCGGCCACCGGCTCGCCGAGGTCGCGGGCAAGATCACGGTAGCGTTCGCCGGGATCGCGCCCGGTGCGCGCGATGATCTCCGCCGCCAGAAGCGCCGGAGCGATGCCATCCTTGTCGGTCGTCCATACGCTTCCATCGATGCGACTGAAGGATGCGCCGGCGCTTTCCTCACCGCCAAAACCCAAAGCGCCATCCAACAGGCCATCGACGAACCATTTGAAGCCCACCGGCACCTCGTAGAGTTCGCGGCCCAGTCTGGCCGTCACGCGGTCGATCAGCGCGCTGCTGACCACCGTCTTTCCCACCGCGGCATGCTTGTTCCAGCGTGGGCGATGCTGGAACAGGTAGTCGATAGCCACCGCCAGGTAGTGATTCGGCGGCAGCAATCCGGCGCTGGGGGTCACGATACCGTGGCGGTCGTGGTCGGTATCGCAGGCGAACGCGATGTCGTAGCGATCCTTCAGGCCGATCAGCCGCCGCATCGCGTAGGCCGAGGACGGATCCATGCGGATGCGGCCATCCCAGTCCAGACTCATGAAGCCAAAGGTCGGGTCGACCTGATCGCTGACGACGGTCAGGTCCAGCCGGTAACGCTCGGCGATCCGCGCCCAGTAATGCACGCCGGCGCCACCCAGCGGATCCACACCCAGGCGCAGACCGGAGGCTCGGATCGCATCGAGATCGATCACGTTGCCGAGATCGGCGATATAGTCGCCTAGGTAATCGTGCTCGCGCGTCGTGGCGGCTCGGCGGGCCTGATCAAACGGGATGCGGCGCACGTCCTTCAGGCCGGTGTCGAGCAGCGTGTTGGCTTTGGCCTCGATCCAGCCGGTGACAGCGGTCTCGGCTGGGCCACCATGCGGCGGATTGTATTTAAATCCGCCGCTGTCAGGCGGATTGTGCGAAGGCGTCACCACGATGCCGTCGGCCAGCCCGGTCTTGCGGCCGTTGTTGTAGACCAGGATAGCGTGCGACACCGCGGGAGTCGGCGTGTATTCGCCGCCCCTGGCAATCATCACGTTGACGCCGTTGGCGGCCAGCACCTCCAGGGCGCTCTCAAATGCCGGCTCCGACAGCGCATGAGTGTCGATGCCGATGAACAGCGGCCCGTCGATGCCCTGCCCCTGGCGGTACAGGCAGATCGCCTGGCTGATCGCGAGTACGTGTGCTTCGTTGAAGCTGGCATCGAACGACGTGCCGCGATGCCCGGAGGTGCCGAACGCAACACGCTGCGCGGGCACTGCGGGGTCGGGGTGCTGGCTGTAGTAGGCGTCAACCAGCTTCGAGACATCCACCCGCTGTGCAACCTGCGCGGACTGGCCCGCCAGCGGGCTGATCCGCGAACTCATCGGCGCGGCTCCTGCAAACCGCCATCCGCGAGTGCAGCGCTCTTCGACGCAATGCGCTGCAGCAGCGCCTGCCATGACTTCATAAACACCTGTGCGCCGAAGTCCATAGCGGAACGGCCGCAGGCGAAGGATATGTTGTCCTCATCCGGCAGGAACACCTCTTCATTCGCCTCTGTCATTTTGCCGCCTTCACCGGTACGGGGTTGTGCCAGCCGCCGTAATGCATGGTTCACCTCCTCGTTATAATCAGTCCTTTAGTATCTTTATGCGCTAGAAAATGGCTACTTGCTGGCTCAATATGCGATCGGTGACCTTGTCGATGTTCGTTAGCCAGTTATTAACGATCATCCTTACCTGCGTGCTTAGTGCGCCAGTAATATCCTTCTCGACCCCGAGCTCGATGACCGTAACTTGCGGCTGGTGAATTGGCCTGCCGATTGTGGATAAGAGTTGCACGTTGACTTCTTCCACCGCCCCGATTTTCTCGTAAATGTCACGCGCCAAGAGCATTGCCAGCACGTTGTAAATTTTACCGACATGAGATACAGGATTTTTTCCGGCAGCGGCTTCCAGCGACATCATACGGTTCGGTGTGATCAAACCACTGACGCGGTTGCCGCGACCCACCAGGCCATCATCACCCATCTCCGCACTTAACCCGGATACAGTGACGTAAATTCCCCGCTCATCCTTTGCATGGTCATCGTCGAGCATATTTATCCGGAGCTCGGCAGCGGCAGGAAGCTTTGAAAGCAGGCACTCACGAATCGCATTTTTCAACGAGAAATAATGCTCGACGCTCTCCACGTAGCGGTCAACCAGGGCGAGAGCAATCGTGATAACTGGGCTGCCATTAACGGCGGCGCGATAGGCCATAACCTTGAAGTCATCGCCGGCGACGGGGAAAGATTGCCTGAACTCACCTGAGATCAGAACCTTGGCGAGATCAAGAACGGTTTGTTCAAGACGCGAATACGGCGCGAATCCTACGCCGAAAGACGTATCGTTGGACAACACCACCTCTCGTCGGCCCGGCATCACATTCTGGAGATTTTTGCTGCCCTCCCTGATCTCGGCCATGATCGTGAAGTTATTTGTGTCGCATCGGATGTGTTGTTGCAAATAATGTCGTGCCGCCGTCACGGCAATCTCGCGAACGTCCACATGATTTTTGAATTCGGTCGCGCGGCCGCAGATCACAACCTTTATGGGTTGCGTGACGGTGCCGCCCCTGAACCGAGGCGCGCTTGCACCGGCGATCAACAGCCCCTTGTCGAGGTTATGATGCATGACCCGACCGAATTCCCTTAAGTAAGCCAGCGAAAGCTCTCGACTCGCCGCTTCGCACATGGCATCGGTGAGTGTGTCAGGATGACCAATGCCTTTGTGTTCGCACATTTCGTACTCTTGCCGGTCCATTGCAGGCCGGAGCAATCGCTTGACAATGATATTCGCGCTCATATGGATCCTATGGCCGCGGTTGCATCGAAAATACCGCATATCGGCACACAAAGCTGGCCTGAATGGGGCCGCTCATCGTCAAGGGCGTCAACCGTCGTCGCGTTATGCACGGGCTTTCGCACCAAACCTAGGAAAGAATGCGGGCGTGTTCGCCTCGTAGCGGGTGTAAGCATCCCCGAATTCCGTGCGTGCATCCCGCTCTTCACGCTGCGCGAGGCGTACGTACATGAACACCAAGATCGGAAACATCGCGAGCGTTACCAGGGTCGGCCACTGAAATAAAAACCCGATCATGATCAGAATGAAGCCCACGTATTGGGGATGCCGCACGCGCGCATAAGGTCCGGTAGTCGCAAGCCTGTGATTGCGCTGCGCTGCATATAACACCTTCCACGCCGAGGCAAGCAGCACGAAGCCCACGCCGATCAGGATGTTGCTGATGATATGAAAAGGTCCGAAATGAGGATTTGTTCTCCAGCCGAAAATTGTTTCCAGCAAGTGCCCTGCATCGTGTGACATCCAATTGACGCCAGGAAAGCGCGTTGACAGCCAACCCGACAACAGGTAGATCGTCAGCGGGAACCCGTACATCTCGGTAAACAATGCAACCAGAAAAGCCGAGAATGCGCCGAACGAACGCCAGTCGCGTGATGACTGGGGTTTGGCAAAGCTAAAAGCAAAGATGATGAACACCAACGAGTTGATGATCACCAGCGACCAGAGTCCGTAGGCCGGAGCGGAGTTGTGATCCATTATTTCTTCTCCTCAGTTGATTCGTTCGATGCTTCACTCGACCCGTGACCGCCATGGCCGTGACCGCCGTGCATGAACAGGTGCATCAAGGGGCAGGCTAGCAACAAAAGCCATATCCCATAGGACGATAGCCACCCGACCAGGTGCGCCCTATGCTCGGTAATCAGGAAAAAAGCGCCGATGATCAAAAAGACGATCAAGGCAATATTGGTTCTGGACTTCATCGCGTCATCGTTGTCAGATTCATGCTTGTGTTCCATAATGGCTCCTTAGAATTTTTGACTGTAATTTCGTCCTGCTGCCGCTTCAGGCCACCACACCATATGCCTGGCGAGTGCGATTCTCCCGATTCACGCTAAAGCACCACCCATTTGTCGAGCAATTCATTCCGGTTCATCGCCGTAAGCGGGAAAATGTTCTACCAGATGCTGCGTCACCTCCTGAATATCGCTGACTACGCCGCCTTCTCCGGTTCCACGTTCATCTTGCACAGCGGGTTTCCCCGCCAAAGGATTTACTTTCATTGCGGTCAACCCCCGTTCCTGTCGCGAATCAGCACCACGACAGCTCTGCTAGGCACGCGATAATGCAGCGACTGCAAGGGGCTTTCGTTGCCGGGTTCGAGAAAGTCGTACGGGCTTTCGAGGCCGGTATCGACCACTCGCCGCCACGCGTTCGCTGCTCCCTCCTGTATCTGAAAAGTCAGTTCCTCCCAAAAGGCGTTGATCATTACGTAGATGTCGATGTCCTGTTGCGATCCGCCGTGCAGGGCAAAGGCTAGGCTACGGGAATCGTATGCAAGGTCGGTATCGTGGCCTACCCCGTACCAACGGATATCGTCGCGCCAGAACCGGCTCCTCGCCAGCGACGGATGCGCCTTGCGAAAGGCGATCATCAACTTGAAGAAGCGGAACATATCCGGGTTTGCATCCAGCCGGTCCCAGTCGATCCAGGCCGTCTCGTTGTCCTGATTGTAAGGATTGTTGTTCCCCGCCTGCGTGTGCATGAACTCGTCTCCCGCACGGAGCATGGGCGTCCCGTTCGACAGGAATAGCAGACAACAGAAATTCTTGATCTGTTGCTTGCGCAGTTTCACGACCTCCGGCGGCGCGCCCTCGTCACCATCCCAACCGCAGTTCCAACTGTGGTTTTCCGCCATGCCGTCCGCGTTGCCGTGGCCGTTGGCCCAGTTTCGCTTCTGGTTGTAGGCAACCAGATCGTAGAGGGTGAATCCGTCGTGAGAGGCGATGTAATTGACGCTCTGATGGGGATGATAGGCGTTCAACCGATCGTCGGGAAACAGATCGTCGCTGCCGTACAGGCGGCACATCAGGGCCGGCACCATGCCGGAATCTCCCTTGACGAAGCGCCGGAGATCGTCCCGGTATCTGCCGTTCCACTGGCAAGCCATGATCCCCGGAAACGCCCGACCCAGTTGATACATCCCGGCGGCGTCCCAGGGCTCGGCAATCAGCCGCAGGTGCGCCAGATCCGGATCGGAGGCCATGTCGCTGAGCAGCGGCACGTCGTTGGCGTTGACCGAGCCGTCCGCTTTGCGGGTAAAGAGAGACGCGAGGTCAAAACGGAATCCGTCGACGTGCATTTCCTGCGCCCAATGGCGGGCGCTGTCCATGATCATCTTGCGGACGTAGCGGTTGGCGCAATTGAGCGTGTTGCCGGTGCCGGAGAAATTTTCGTAGGGCGCGCCCGGCCGGTCCGCCATCAGATAGTAGGTGCTGTTGTCGATCCCCTTGTAGCTATAGACCGGCCCCGTGTGATCGCCCTCGCCCGTGTGATTGTAGACAACGTCGATGACTACCTCGATATCCGCTTGGTGCAGCGCCTTGATCATGTCGCGAAACTCGTTGTGTTGCGCCTTGACCGTGTGGTCACTGAGATAGCCATGGTGGGGGGAGAAGAAGTTCAGCGGCATGTAGCCCCAGTAGTTGCCGTCGGAAAGGTCGTATTGGAACACCGGCATCAACTCCACCACGGTGACGCCAAGGTCCTTCAAGTACGGGACTTTCTCGACCAAGCCGGCAAACGTTCCACGCGCTTCGTCCTTGACTCCGGAGTTGGGATTCTTGGTAAATCCTCCGACGTGCAGCTCGTAGATGACGGTATCGGCCTCGTGCCGGGGGCAACTGTCGCCTTGCCAGTCGAAGTGCTCGCTGTCGCCCGTAAGGACACCCAAGGGCGCCTTGCCCGCGTTCGAACCAGGCCGGGCGGCGGCAAGCCGGTCGAAAGGCGGGGGAAAGAACACGGACTTTGCATAGGGGTCGAGCAGGATCTTGTCGCGATCGAACCCGTGCCACTCGAAACGGCCATTAGGCTTGGGTCCCTCGACACTGTACGCGTAGTAGGACGCACCCCGCATCGACACGAACGGGATGCGGCAATGCCAGACCCTGCCGGTTTTGTTCTTGAGGTAATCGAACCGATATTCGAATACGGAATTGACGATGTCGCTCTCAGTGTAGAGCAGCAACGTGACACTCTCCGCATGCTTGGAGTAAAGCGCGAAGTTGTAGGCGCCCTCTTCTTCTATCCGGGTCGGGCCCAGGGGAAACGGAAGACCTTCCGTGGCCGCCCATCGGGGTGATACTGTCTCTGGTAACGTCATGTTTGCTCCGATGTCATTTTCTCTGCCGGCGATGACGGTAGTGCCGGATGAGTGCCTTGATGGCCCGGGTCTCCTTATCGAAGAGCAGGCCATGTACGTGGCGAATGTTGCCGACGAGCGCTTCCGAAAACATGGTCCCAGAATGCACTGGTCATTCCGAAGCAGCCCGACTGCCCGATGGTGTGGTGGTGCAGCGCATGCCACTGCTTGCGTTGCTTTAGCCAGGCGATGTCAGCGCACCAATGGTAAATGGCATGGTGCGTGATGGAGAAGGACAGGTAGCCGATCAGCACGCCGAGCGTCAGCGCGCAGGCGCGCCACAGATTACCCAACAACACCAGTGCAGGAAAGAAAACCAGCGTCGCGCTCAGGATCGTCGGCGTGCAGATCAGCGCCGTTGGCCGCTGATGATGCTCCGCATGCCAACGGCTAAATGGCTGCAAACCGTGCATCACGAAGTCGGCGCGGTACGCCGCCTTGCTGTGTTCCATCGTAAATAGACTCATGCGTTTCCCCTTTGCTCGACAGCATGACTGCCTTGGGCTGGTGTGGTCTGTCAACTTCTCTGTTGCGTCGCACTGTTCTGTCTATACGGGTAAGTGTTCATTGCAGCACAGCTCACCACGCCGCCGAGCGATCGCTCACGCTTGCCGTCTGGTTCACGGACGTCACCGGCCAATTCTGGCCTTGCTGCCAAGTCTGCTGTACCCGCGGGCGGCAGCTTGTCCATGCACTTCAGTAAAAGCGCGAGCGTCCAGGCAGTCTCGCTTTGCCGGACTGGATAGACTTTGGTAAGTACACCGCTCATTTGCGCGTGGATCCTTTCATCCCTGTTTCCTTAGCACCCCATTTCCAATTGCGGATTTCCGGCATGTCCTGGCCGTGCTTGTCGATATATTGCTTGTGCTCGATGAGCTTGTCCTTGAGTTGCTGCTTCAGGTAGATACCCTTGTCGCCGGTCTGCGGCAGGCGGTCGATGGTGTCCATCACCAGGTGGAAGCGGTCCAAATCATTTAGCACCGTCATGTCGAAGGGCGTGGTGATGGTGCCCTCTTCCTTGTAGCCGCGGACATGGATATTGTCATGGTTGGTGCGGCGATAAGTCAGCCGGTGGATCAACCACGGGTAGCCATGGAAGGCGAAGATGAGCGGCTTGTCTCGGGTGAAGATCTCGTCGAAATCCGTGTCGCTCAAGCCATGCGGGTGCTCGCTTTGTGGCTGCAGCTTCATGAGGTCGATGACGTTGACCACGCGGATCTTCAGCTCGGGCAGATGCTCGCGCAGGATGGAGACGGCGGCCAGCGTCTCCAGCGTGGGCACGTCGCCGCAGCAGGCCATGACCACGTCGGGCGCCACAGCCTGGTCGTTGCTGGCCCACTGCCAGATGCCGATGCCCTCGGTGCAATGCTTGACGGCCGCGTCCATCGTCAGCCACTGCGGCGCGGGATGTTTGCCGGCGACCACGACGTTGACGTAATGGCGGCTGCGTAGGCAGTGATCCATCACCGACAGCAGGCAGTTGGCGTCCGGCGGCAGGTAGACGCGGACGACCTCGGCCTTCTTGTTCGCCACCACGTCGATGAAGCCGGGGTCCTGATGGGTGAAGCCATTGTGA
>JADLET010000166.1 GCA_020845975.1 Gammaproteobacteria bacterium
AATTGGGGGGGCGGGGTTGCGCGGCCCGCCACACCGTGGATATTACATCGACATCGGGGTCAGTTTCACCGCCGCATCGCGATATTTGGCCCGCTCGGCGTCCGGCATGGAGATCAGGCCACGGTCAGACAGGTAACCCTCAGGGCCCCAGGCCTTCTCGCTGCTGAACTCCTTGAGGAAGTCCTCGATGCCCGGGATCACCCCGATATGGGCCTTCTTGACGTAGAAGAACAGGGGCCGCGAGATCGGGTACTTCCCTTCCGCGATCGCATCATATTCGGCGGCGACACCGTCCACGATGGAGCCCTGGACATAGTCCCGGTTCTGGTCCAGGAAGCTGTAACCGAACACGCCAACCGCATTGGGATTGCTCTCCAGCTTCTGCACGATCAGGTTATCGTTCTCACCGGCTTCGATGTAGGCGCCGTCCTCACGCACAGTCATGCAGATGCGCGCGAACTGGTCCTTATCCTTCTTCGCGAGATCCTTGATCCAGCTGAAGGTGGAGCATCCGCCTTCCAGCGCCAGCTCGGCGAAGGCATCGCGCGTACCCGAGGTCGGGGGCGGGCCGAGCACTTCGATCTTGGTGGCCGGCAGGGCAGGATTGACATCCTTCCAGGTCTTGTAGGGGTTCGACACCACGCGATCGCCGCCCTTCGGATCCGGCACTTCCTTGGCCAGGGCCAGGAAGATGTCGCGCAGCGTCAACTGCATCTGGGGCGCCTTCTTCGAGTTCGCGACGGCGATGCCGTCATAGCCGACCTTGACCTCAATGATGTCCTTCACGCCATTCTGCTGGCAGGCGTCGTATTCACTCTTCTTGATCGCGCGTGAGGCATTGGTGACGTCCGGATGTTCGACGCCCACCCCGGCGCAGAACAGCTTGAAGCCACCGCCCGTGCCGGTGGACTCGATCTTGGGGGTCTTGAACTTGGTCGCCTTGCCGTACTGCTCCGCCACTACCGTGGAGAAGGGGTAGACCGTGGACGAACCGACGATGCTGATATAGTCGCGCGCGGCCTGTGCGGACGCGGCGGCGGCCAGCAGGACCGCGGTGACTGTCGCCATTGCAACCGATTTTCTCACCATGTCATCTTCCTCTCAATTGATGTGCATCTTCAGTTTGAGCACCCGGCCCGGTCCGGCGGATTGGGATTTCCGCTCACCGCCGGCCGCCCCCTCCAGCCACCCCCGGCCCGGGGGCGTTGATTTCAAACAGAGCCTTTTATAAAGCAACCGTATGACAGTTTAATTACAAGCGGACTTCGGGCCCGCCTGAACTGTCGCCCACCCCAGCCCCGCTGTCACATGGACGTCACAATCCACTTCGGACGCCAGCCGGCATGTGAGTGAACATAGAAGGTTCGAAATACTGACTAACCCAATAAAGAATCAGGAAATATCCCATCAGCCGCACCCCGACGCATGCCAGATTGACGCCGGCGAAACAGCCTTGGCCACACGAAACCTGCGGCATCAACGTACGTCGCGGGTCGCTGCGCCGGGCGTGAAATATGCGATAATGCGCCGGCTCGATCATGAGCACTGCCCGACAACACAAACCAGGTGAAATCCCATGGGAAGCGCAGTCAAATCACCCTGCATAAGCGTATGCATCATGGAGGACAGTATCTGCACCGGATGCGGGATGACAGAGAAAGAGTCCAATACGTGGTACAAGCTCTCCGATGAGGAGCGCCTGAAGATCGTCGAACGCCTGGCGACGCGCAAAAACGCCTCCACAGGCGGCGACGCGCAAACGTAAAGTCCGCCACCCCGCCGCCTGCGCCGTCCCGCGCGGCGCGCGGGTGGCTCATTCCGCATGAAACTCGTCACGCTCAAGGATGTCTCGCTCGCCTACGGCCATCATCCCCTGCTCGACCATGTGAACCTCGAGATTTCCACGGGTGAGCGGGTGTGTCTGATCGGCCGCAACGGGACAGGGAAGTCCACCCTGTTCCGCGTGCTCAGCGGCCAGGCCCAGCCGGACGACGGCGAGATATGGCGGCACGATACCTTGCGCGTGTCGCATCTGGAACAGGAAGTCCCGCTCGATATCAATGCGAGCATCTATGACACGGTCGGCGCGGGTCTCGGCGAACTCGGCCATCTGCTTGCCGACTACCATCGCGCGGCGCGACAGCTCGACGCCCCCGCCCCAGGCGCACTCTCTGATCTGGCGGCGCTGCAGCAGCGCATCGAGGTGCGCGACGGCTGGAACATCGCGCAGCAGATCGAAACCGTGCTAAGCCGGCTCGACCTGCCGCCGGACCAGGCGGTCAGCGCCTGCTCCGGCGGGGTAAGACGCCGCGTGATGCTGGCACAGGCCCTGGTCAGCTCGCCCGACCTGCTGCTGCTCGACGAACCGACCAACCACATGGATATCGCCGCGATCAGCTGGCTGGAGGATTTTCTGTTTTCCTTCAACGGCGGTCTCATTTTCATCACTCATGACCGCAGCTTCCTGCGCCGGCTCGCCACCCGCATCATTGAGCTCGACCGCGGCCAGCTCACCTCGTTTCCGGGCGATTATGCCAATTATCTTCGCCGCAAGGACGAGATGCTCGCGGCCGAGGAACAGGCCAATGCCCGCTTCGACAAGAAACTCGCCGAACACGAGGTGTGGATCCGTCAGGGCATCAAGGCGAGGCGCACACGCAACGAGGGTCGCGTCCACCTGCTGGAGCAGATGCGCCGTGAACGCGCGCGCCGGATCGAGGTCGTGGGCAAGGCCAGCCTCGCGGTGGACACCGGAGAGTCCTCCGGGCGGCGCGTGGTCGATCTGCGCCACGTCGGATTCAGCTACGACGGACACTGCATCATCCGCGACTTTTCCACCAGCATCGTACGCGGCGATCGCATCGGCATCATGGGTCCGAACGGCAGCGGCAAGAGCACCCTGCTGAAGCTGATCCTCGGCGAACTGCAACCCGACAGCGGCGAGGTAATCCAGGGCAACCGGCTGCAGATCGCGTATTTCGACCAGCAGCGGGAGCTGCTCGATCCGGACAAGACCGTGCGCGAGAACATCAGCGAGGGCAGCGATTTCGTCGAGGTGCGCGGCAGCCCGCGCCACGTGGTCGGTTACCTGAGGGACTTCCTGTTCCCGCCCGAACGCATCGACTCGCCGGTGCGCATCCTGTCCGGTGGCGAACGCAACCGGCTGCTGCTCGCGCGCCTGTTCACCAAACCCGCCAATATGCTGGTGCTGGACGAACCGACCAACGATCTCGATGTGGATACCCTGGAACTGCTGGAGGATCTGCTGTCCGATTATGACGGCACCCTGCTGATCGTCAGCCACGACCGCAGCTTCCTCGACAACCTCGTCACCAGCACGATCATCTTCGAGGGCGACGGCCGCGTCAGCGAATACGTCGGCGGTTATGACGACTGGCTGCGCCAGCGGCGCCCGCCACAGGAAGCGCGCGCCGCGGCCAAACCGGCCGTCACGCGGACGCCCATTGCCAAGGCGGCGCAGCCCGCACGACGCAAACTGGCCTTTGCGGAAAGACGCGAACTCGAATCCCTGCCCCGGCGCATCGAGACGCTGGAGGCCGAACAGCGGAAGCTGGAAGACGACGCCGGCCGCGCCGAATTCTATCAGCAGGACAAGCCCGCCATTACCGCCGCGCTGGCCCGTCTCGAAACGGTGAACGGCGAACTGCAGCAGGCCTACCAGCGCTGGGAAGAGCTCGAGCAGAAAGAGCAGTAACGAGACCCGGCTTCAGGATCCCACGGGCCGGCTGAGTCGGGTCGACAAACTCAATCCCTGATGATCTGTAGACCTGGATCAGGCCGCGATCGCCTTGCACTCCTTGTAGCACGCCGCGCAGGCTTCGCCGCAGGCCTTGCATTCCGGGTGCTTGTCGGTCTTCTCACATTCCTTTTCACAGTGCTTGCAGACGTCCATGGCGACCCTGGCGAGCGCCGGCAGGTTCCGGGACTCGGCGGCGGCCAGACACAGCAGCGCGCTGCACAGCGCGATCACCTCGCTGGAACTCCGGGCACATTCACCCAGTTCAGAATCTCCCTCGCCAAGGGAAACCAGGCAATGCTGCAGGCAGACATTCGCCTTGGTAACGCAGTCCGTGGCGGCGGAAATCAGTTTCTCATTGCGTAAGGATTTCCGGTCGTGATGATGCTGGTGAGACTCAGCCGAATCGTCTTTCATCTCTTCATGATCGTCGTGAGCAATGGCCCTGCCCGCGGCCGTGGCCACCGCCAGGGTTACAGCGCCGAGAAGAAGTTCTCTCCTGTCCATTTCCGGTTCCTTATTGTTATCGTGAATCGACAGCCGGATCGACCTGCCGGCGCTCAGGCGGGGACTCGACATCCCGCCCGACAAATCTATCAAATAAAGGGTATCGCGCGCACTCCGTTCATCGATCGTATCCCGGAGTCCGGGAAGTGGGTTTTCGGCCAGAGATCAGATGTCATTGCCGCGACGGAAAAGCATCCATCCGGTTCATCAATGATTCGATCGATAGCGACGGCGCCTGCGACAATATGCCGCATTTACACATGACAAGTCATCACGCAGAATGCGTTTCAGCCTGAGCGGTGAAGGATGTCACGATTCCCCTCCAGTCTGGCGATATCCAATGTGCCGTGGACTCACCCTCCGCTTCACACGGCTCGGGCTGTCCCCAATGCATGATGCAACCATTCCGGGCAAGCGAGCTACTTGCCCGGCTTTTTTCCGTGGCTTCTCTCCCCAGCATCGGCCGATCAGCGGTGACGAATCGACCGGGAACCGCTACACCACTCCACCGCAGTGACTGAGCAGGCTGCCACAACGACGGCACTGATAGCTGGTCGTCCCGCGCAGGATCAGATTATGACGTCGCGTCGAAAGCTGATGGGTCAGACAGTCACAGCGATAGGGGTAGCGGCGCTGCCTGCGCATGGGGATTCCATCCAGGTCGTAGTGTGTCGTGGCGGTCGGCTCTACGCCGAAATCCTTCATCACCGAACGCCATTCGCGCCCGTGCGGGCGTACCCGGCGCAGGCCGAACAGGCGGTCGACGATGTAATGCGCGACCTCGTGCGGCACGGTAACGGCCAGGCTGTCATCCGGATAGCGTGCGAACAGCCAGGGGTTGTAGCGAATGACGCGCATGCCGCGCTGGACGCGGTACATACCGGAGGCGCGGCCTTTCAGATCGAACAATACCGGCACCGGCTCGAAGCGGCGTCCGTACAGCGCACCGGCGCGCGCGATCCAGGCATGGGTCGCCTCCACCACGGTCGCCTGTTGCGCCATATCGATCGGCTCGACCATGCCAGGCATCCGCGCCATCGTGCCGCCCCGGTTCACGGCGGCGTCACCACCGCGGCCTCATAGGGATGCCGCCGCGTGATCAGTCCGCCGTGGAGAAAGACATCGAGCAGGCGTTCATAGGCGTCGGGCGAGATTGCCGGACCTGAGGTCCAGCACCCCAGGCGCTGATAGGCCGCCACAGTGCTTGCAAGCACGGCGGGATCGATGGCGGGGAAGAAACCCGCCGCGCGCAGCAGTGCGGCGATCTCGTCAGCCGGCGTCGCGATGACCTGTTCACGCGCGCGGCGGTAGGCGCGCATGAAGGCGCGCGCCATGTCAGTGTCGAGCCAGGCGCGGTTCGCACACAGGCTGCTGAAGGCCACCGGTCCCACGGCATCCCCGACCGCGGCGACCACGCTGGCGATGCCCTCGTGCTCGAGCTGTTGTGGCGCCGGCCCCTGCAGGTGCACATAGTCTCCGGTTCCGCTCCGGAACGCGCGCTCCATTGAATCCACACCTCCCGCATCGATGACCTCCAGCGCGCCGAAATCGACGCCCATGCGCCACAGTCCGTAACGGAACATCGCGAGCGGCTGGAAGAAGTGGTCCACCAGCACCTTGCGATGGCGCAGACGCTCCCAGGTGAAATCCGGCTCGGGTTGGCGCGCGGCGAGGAAGAATCCGTCGCGTTCGTTGATCTGCGCGAAGTGTACGACATCGACGTGTTCCCCGCGCTCCAGCGCGGCGAAGCTGGTGGCCACCGCCGACTGCGCCACATGACAGCCGCCGTCCGCGAGGGCATCCGCGATGGTTCGGCCGGGCGTCGCCAGGGTATATGTCGCCTCCAGCCCTTCCGCGCGCAGATGCCCGCCCGCCACCGTCAGCAGAAACGGGCTGTAGAAGGCGGAATGCCTGAGGGCCATCAGATGGATGCGTGTCACGCGGGAACCAGGCTCCAAGCCATTGATCCGGCGAATTATGACAGCCCTGACCCGGCCTGGAAACCGTGCGTGCACGAAGGGATCCTCGCGGCCGGCATCTTTCCTTATAATTGATCACGTATCCACGCGTGCGGCGCCGCGCAACTTTGTCCCGGCCGGGAGGTCTCAGAAACATGAAACTCGCATCGGCATTCACCGCCCTGCTGTGCGCGACCTTGCTCGCGGGATGCGCCTCCAATATCCCGAAGGCCATCAAGGAGGAGCCCGCCGGCAATCCCATGGTCGCCGAGGTGCGCTCGGATACAGCGCGTTTCGTCGGCACCCACGTGCGCTGGGGCGGCACCATCGCGGTGGTGGACAACCAGGCGAATGAAACCCAGGTTGAGATCGTCGCGCGCGAGCTGGACCGTTCCGGCCAGCCGCGCATGACCGATCGCAGCGCCGGCCGCTTCATCGCCATCATCGACGGGTTCCTCGACCCGGCACTCTACGCGGAAGGACGCGAGATCACAGTCTCCGGCGTGATCGAAGACGAAGTCACACGCAAGATCGGTGAATACGATTACAACTTCCCGCTTGTGCGGGCGAACGATTACTTGCTGTGGCCGCAGCGTCTCGATCCCGACCCGCGGGATTATCCGCCCTACTGGTACTACGATCCCTGGTACCCGTGGCACCCGTATTATTATCCCTATCGGTATCACCATCGCCCCGCGGCGAAGAAACAGGAGTAGATCCATGCATCAATTGACCTGGCCCATTCTGGCCGCCACGCTGCTCGGACTGGCGGCCTGCGCCAGCACCCCCCGCTTCGACACGGCCCGCTACGACGCCAAATCGAATCCGGCCGAGGTCGCCGATAATCCGGAGTTCTACACGGACGCGGCATTTCTCTGGGGCGGCGTCATCGTCAACAGCGTCAATACCCAGAATGGCACCCAGATCGAGGTGCTGGCCTATCCGCTCAGTTCCTCCCAGCAACCCGATACCGACCGGACACCCGGCGGACGCTTTCTGATAACAGACGAGCGCTATCTGGAAACCCTGGACTACGCCCCCGGGCGCCTGTTGACCGTCGGCGGCGCCCTGACCGGAACCCGCGAAGGACAGATCGGTGACGCGAGCTATGTCTATCCCGTCATCCGGCCCGACGACCTGCGCCTGTGGCCCAGAGACAGTCAGCGCGATAATCCGCAGTTCCACATCGGCATCGGCGCGGTCTTCGGTCGCTGAGACATCATTAGGATTGGCGCTGTACTTGCATTAAAATTCCCCACTGTACGAATCATAGTTTGAGGGAGAACGACCCGTATGAGCGAAAAGGTGGACGCCAAACGACTCCGCACCTCGGCGGTCGGAGAGGATCTCAGCGACCAGGAATGCCAGATCCTGGCCGGAATCATGGAGGCCCGCCAACTGCAGGACGGCGAGCGGCTCGTCGCCGAGGGTCAGGCGGACAATACCCTGTTCATACTCATCGACGGCAGACTTGCCGTGACCGGCAACGTGCTCGGACAGGAGATTGTGGTCTATACGATGAAGGTCGGCGAAGTCGCCGGCACCCGCGCTTTTGTCGATCGCACGCCGCGCAAGGCCACCCTGCGCGCGGTCGGTCCCGCCCTCGTCTACAGCATGAAGCCCGACGCCTTCGAATCCCTTCTCGACAAACACCCGCACATCGTCTACGGCGTCATGCGCGCGCTATTCCGCATCACCCACGCCAACCTGATGCGCATGAACCAGGAGAGCCAGGAACTGGTGAACTACGTATCGAAGGTGCGTGGACGCTACTAAGACAGCGGACAGCATACTAACCATCCTCCGGAAAAGCCGTGGGATTTAATAATCAATAACTTCGATGTGTTCGATATCATCAGGCGAACCTGATCCGGCATCAAATGTCCCCTTCGATCCGGCTTTCCTCTTGCTCGGCCTGCCGACGGAATACATCTCCCGGCTATCGCCTGATCTGGTCAAAAAGTACCTTGCTGCATAACTTCGGAATACAGGCCACCTGATACTTTTGGGTATGGCATGATCTCGTCCCAGGCATTGAACGCCGCGAATCTACGGATAACCGGTCGCGATTCAGGATGACGTCGGAAGCACCTTTGATGTAAGGTTGTATTCAGGAGAATAAATACAGCCGCGAGTCGACGCAACATGGTCATGCTAACTCAGACAGGCAAGAAATCCCGCAAGCCAGAATCACCCGTGAAGGGGGCGCCACCAACCCGCCCCTGTAACCGCCTCAATACTGCGACCCGCATCCTACTGCACGCTCTAATCCGCGCCCCCAGCCCTGGTTGCGCTGCGCGCATCACGCCAAGCCAAAGGGTGGCGGGGGCGCCGACACCGTGGAAAACTGGTACGCACGAGGATGTGGAATGCGCATCAAGGGGGACTCGACAAGATCGCAAGCGAGAAAGTCATATCGATGAGTGAGGAGTTGCAATCATGCCACGAGGATCTCTCCACGGTTAACCACCAGCTGGGGAAGAAGGTCGATGAGCTCGAATCCGCCAACGACGACCTGACCTGCTGGATGACCAGCACTGATATAGCCACACTTTTGCTGGCCACCAACCACACAATCCAGCGCTTCACCCCGCCCGCCACGCGCCTGTTCAATCTGACCCCCTCCGATGTCGGCCGACCGATCGACGACATCAGCGCACATATCAATGATTCGGCGCTGCCGGGAGATATCGACGAGGTGCTGCGTACCCTCATGTCGTGTGACCGGGAATTGCACAACGATGAAGGACGCTGCTACCTGCGCCGCATCACCCTTTACCGCACCGCCGACAACTGCGTCGGGGGCGTGGTCGTGATGTATATCGAGATCAGCGCACTCAAGCGCGCCGAGGATGATCTGCGGATCATGACCAGCCGGCTCGAGGACCGTGTGAGCGAACGCACTACCCTGTTGGAGGCGCAGCGCGATTTTATGAAATTGGTGCAGGACAGCATTGTAGAAGCCATTCTCACCGTCAATGAACATGGCGTTGTCCTGAGCATTAATCGTGCCGGCATGCGGATGTTCGGCTACGCGGCGAATGATGTCATCGGGCGCAAAGTCAACATGCTCATGCCCGAGCCCTATCGCAGCGAGCACGACGCGTACATTACGCGCTATCTACAGGGCGGCAAGCCCCATGTTATAGGTGTCGGGCGCGAGATTCAGGGGCTGCGCAATGACGGCAGCACATTTCCGGTCTGGTTAAACGTATCCGAGATCGTGCGCGATGGCCTGCGCCTGTTCGTCGGAACGTTGCATGACCTTACCGAGCAGCGCCGCATCGAGTATGCGGCGCGCGAGCGCCAGGAGGAACTGACACTCTTGCACCGCGTGTATACCGCGGGTGAATTTGCCGCCGTCATGGCCCATGAACTCAGCCAGCCGCTCACAGCCATCTCCGGTTACAGCGAGGCGGGTCTTCAGCATCTGCGTCGTGGACAGGTCGAACCGGACGGTCTGATTGATAAATTCGAGAAGATCACATTACAGACACAGCGCGCCGGTCAGGTGATCCGTGAATTGCATAAATTCCTCACGCGCGATGCACAGCAGCGCGAACCGGTGGAACTGAACGCGCTGATTCGTTCTGTCATCGAGCTTCTGACGCCGCAGGCGCTCGCCCGCAATGTGCGCATCAAGTTCATGCCCAGCGCGGCGCCGATCACCATCATGGCCCTGGAAGTACAGATCGAGCATGTCCTGGTAAACCTGGTGCAAAACGCCATCGAGGCCATTCAGGCGGCCGGCAAGGCGGCTGGCACAATTACGATACGCACCAGCGCTGATCCCGGGGACATGGTGCACGTTACCGTTCAGGATGATGGCCCAGGATTCACTGGCGATGCCGCCAGGCGGCTGTTCGAGCGCTTCTATACCACCAAGCCCAAGGGTCTCGGAATGGGACTCGCCATCTGCCGCTCCATCATTGAGGCGTATGATGGCCAGATTAGAGCTGAGCAGCCCATGGAAGGCGGTACTGTATTTCATTTCACCTTGCCGCATCAGGCATGAGCGCGAACGCTACAGTCTTCGTAGTTGACGATGACGCCGCGATACGTGACGCCCTCACGGAGATGCTCGAAGCCGCGGGGTATAAGGTTGCGGCCTTCCAGGATGCCGAGGCATTCCTCGAGGCCCATGATCCGCAACACCCTGGCGTCATATTGCTCGACATGCAGATGCCTGGCATGGGCGGTATCGAATTGCAGGCTGTGCTCGCCGCACGCAACGATTGCCGGCCAATCATATTTCTCACAGCGCACGGCTCTGTACAAGCAACCAGGCGCGTATTCAAGTCTGGCGCCTTCGACTTCCTGGAAAAACCTGTAGAGGGCGAGGCGCTGCTGGGGTGTGTAAGAAGCGCCTTGCAGCGGTGTGCTGCGTGTTTTCGAGATGTGCAAACTCGCAGCGAGGCCGAAGCCCGCCTCGCCTCGCTCACCCGGCGCGAACGCGAGATCATTCAGCTTGTCGCCGCCGGCGGCAGCAACAAGGAAATCGGGCGCCATCTCGGCATTAGCTACCGCACCGTGGAATTGCACCGCATGCGTATCATGCGCAAGACTGGCGCCAAGACCGTGATCGAACTGGCTGCGATTACGCAGTCCGCCGGACCCTCCCCCAATCCACCGCCTGGTGCAACGAAGAAACAGCGCAAAATGCGCTGATTCATCCGGTCAGTCACGTACGTAGCCGTACGTATAGACCCCGTCTTGTCTGGCGCGATTTAATCACCAATGGCTGGACAATGCGTCCGGTATCCGGTTCACCGATCCTATCGGAACCCATGGCATTCGTGCCAGAGTTTCGGCTGTTATCTCAAGGAGCACAAAATGAATTCTGTGATCGATATCAAAGCGAATTCCAAGGCCAAGGCTACAAGCAGCGCCCGGCGATCGCCATCCGTAAAGAAGCCGGCCAACCCGGAACCTTCGCCCGAGGCCATCGCGGCGGCTGCATATTACCGGGCCGAACGGCGTGGATTTTCTCCAGGCGGCGAACTCGGCGACTGGCTCGAAGCCGAACGCGAGCTGAGCCAGATGTCAACAAACTCAGGGCAGTGATCAGCATCACCGCGCGCGCCTGGCCAAGGCCGGGCGCTTCGTGAGGTGTCCCCAACCAATGCACAGGTGCCCGCACAACGGATACATCCTCCGGCCGGTGATCGCCGGCGTGACCCGCAACACCGGGATTGAACCGCGCGCGGGGCGATGGTGGCCCATCCAGAATGAACTGAAACACCGGGCAGGCATGGAGCCACGGATCGGGAATCACGGACGGGATAATCTCAAAGGCATCGAAGGCGAGCGGATCAATGCACCGCTCGCGGCCGCCGGCTGCAAGTCCCGCTTCCTGCTCCCCAGACAGAGACGCATATTCTCGCCTCTCCTTCAGCGGACCCTGGACGCTTCTTCAACGATTCCCGCCGGAGCCCGTTTCCATTCGTCGATATAAGGCCATTTTAGCGTGCGACTATTGTCTAAACGGCTAATGGAGAATTGACCTGCTCATGAAATACTTGCGGCTTTATATGGATGACAATATGGACGATAACGTCTCATAGTCCACTGGCTTAAGTAAGTGATGGTTGAATCCTGCCAGGCGCGCACGTTCAACGTCCTTGTGCGTCCCGTAACCCGTCAAGGCAATTATTTTAGCCTCCCTGCTCTCCGGCATATCGCGCATCTGTCTGGAAACTTCATAGCCATCCATATCAGGGAGGCCGATGTCGAGGAGCACGACCTGCGGGCGGAATACTCTGGCCCGCTCGATTGCTTGAAAACCAAAGCCGGCTGTTTCTACCTCATGCCCATTGGCTTGCAACAACAGCATCATGCTTTCAGCGGCATCAGGATAGTCATCCACGACCAGAATGCGCAATTTTGACATTGCCACCGCGGTCTCTGTCAGCCCTGCCCCTGGTGCGGGGTGCTCGGTCTGCAGTGCCGGCAACCGGACCGTAAATAAACTTCCCCGATTAATGCCAGCGCTTTCCACCATAACCTTGCCACCATGTAATTCGACCAGCTGACGCACCATGCTCAGGCCAATCCCCAGCCCACCCTGAGAGTGGGCCAGGGAATGGTCGGCCTGAGTAAAGGGATCGAAAACATGAGGCAGAAGGTCTGGAGAGATGCCGATGCCATTGTCACGTACCGCAATAACCACTTCCGAACCCTCCCGCATCACTCTCAGCGTGATATTGCCGCCTTCGTGGGTATATTTGGCGGCGTTGTTCAGAAGATTAGACAGCGTTTGCACCAGTCGTGTGCGGTCGCCCGCGATCCATAGCGTGGTCGCTTGAGAGACGACCAACTCCTGCCGGCGCGATTCGATAAGGGGGCTGCTGGTTTCGATCGCCTGATCCACGATGTCGGAAATCTTGAGATGCTCGGTCGTCAGTGTAATTTTCCCCTGCATGATTCGGGCAATATCCAGCAGGTCATCGAGCTGCTGCTTTATATGAGCCACCTGACGAGCAATCATATTACAGCTGGATGCCAGCATGGGGTCTGCTGTTGCGCACATCTTGAGAAATTGCACTGC
>JADLET010000167.1 GCA_020845975.1 Gammaproteobacteria bacterium
AGGTCTACTATGCCCTCGACGAGGCCGAAAAACAGGGCATCCTCGACCGCATCGCCGCCGAACACAAGAAGGGCAGGCCCAATGTGCAGCGCTTCAAGGGGCTGGGCGAGATGAATCCCCTGCAGTTGCGCGAGACCACCATGGCCCCGGAAACCCGCCGGCTGGTCCAGCTCACCATCGAGGAAGGCGACGACACCGTGGCCCTGATGGACATGCTGCTCGCCAAACGCCGCGCCTCCGACCGCAAGAGCTGGCTGGAGGAGAAGGGGAATCTGGCGGAGCCAGTGATATAAGGCGGTGATGGGTGATGAGTAATGGGTGCTTTACTCATTACCCATCACCCATTACCCATCACGCATTTCAATCGTTAGTCGGATGGTGTCATGAACGAAACCCTCGAAATCGATTACGAAGGCGTCGAACGCCGCCCCCTGCGGATATTCACCGAGAAGGCGTATCTCGACTATTCGATGTACGTGATTCTCGATCGCGCGCTGCCGCACATCGGCGACGGGCTCAAGCCGGTGCAGCGGCGCATCGTCTACGCGATGTCGGAGCTTGGCCTGTCGGCGGCGGCGAAGTACAAGAAGTCGGCGCGCACCGTCGGTGACGTCATCGGCAAATTCCATCCGCACGGGGACTCCGCCTGCTACGAGGCGATGGTGCACATGGCGCAGCCGTTCACCTACCGCTATCCGCTCATCGATGGCCAGGGCAACTGGGGCGCGCCCGACGACCCGAAGTCGTTCGCGGCGATGCGCTACACCGAGGCGCGGCTGTCACGCTACTCCGAGCTTCTGCTCGCCGAGCTTGGCCAGGGCACTGCCGACTGGCAGCCCAACTTCGACGGCACGCTGGACGAGCCGGTGGTGCTGCCGGCCCGCCTGCCCCATGTGCTGCTGAACGGTGTCACTGGCATCGCGGTCGGCATGGCCACCGACATTCCGCCGCACAACCTGCGTGAGGTGGCCGCCGCCTGCATCCATCTGCTCGATGAGCCGGGCGCTTCGGTCGCGGATCTGTGCGCGCACATTGCCGCCCCTGATTACCCGACCGAGGCGGAGATCATCACGCCGCGCGCCGAGATCCGGCGCATGTATGAAACCGGTGTCGGCAGCATACGCATGCGTGCGCGCTATGAGATTGAGAAGGAGGCTGTTGTCGTCCACGCGCTGCCTCACGGCGTCTCCGGCGCCAAGGTGCTGGAGCAGATCGCGCAGCAAATGGGCGCGAAAAAGCTGCCCAGGGTGGAGGACCTGCGCGACGAGTCGGACCATGAGAATCCGACGCGCCTGGTGATCATCCCGCGTTCCAATCGCATCGATTACGAGGCGCTGATGTCGCACCTGTTCGCGACCACCGACCTCGAGCGCAGCTATCGCGTCAACATGAACGTGATCGGGTTGAACGGTCGCCCGCAGGTCAAGAATCTGCGCCTGCTGCTGGAGGAATGGCTGCAGTTCCGCGCCGACGTCGTCACGCGGCGGCTGCAATACCGGCTCGACGTTATCCTGCGCCGCCTGCATATCCTCGACGGCCTGCTCGCCGCCTATCTGAACCTCGACGAGGTCATCCATATCATCCGCACCGAGGACCAGCCGCGCCAGGTCCTGATGGAACGTTACAGCCTGAGCGAGATCCAGGCCGATGCGATCCTCGACATCCGCCTGCGCCAGCTGGCGAAACTGGTGGAGATCGAGATCCGCGCCGAGCAGAAGGCATTGAACGGGGAGCGCGAGGATCTGGAGAAAACCCTGGGTTCGAAGACGCGCCTGAAGAAGCTGATCCGCGCCGAACTGCAGGCCGACTCCGACAAGTACGGCGACGCGCGTCGTTCGCCGCTGGTCGAGCGCGCGGCCTCGCAAGCGATCGATGAGACCGCGCTGGTGCCGACCGAACCGGTGACTGTCGTGTTGTCCGAGAAGGGATGGGTGCGCGCCGCCAAGGGGCACGACATCGATCCCGCGAGCCTCGGCTACAAGGCGGGCGACGCCTTCAAGGCCGCCGCGCTGGGGCGCAGTAACCAGTCCGCGTATTTCCTCGATTCACACGGCCGCGCCTACGCCCTGCCGGCGCACACGCTGCCATCCGCGCGCGGCCAGGGCGAACCGTTGACCGGCCGCCTCAGTCCGCCCGACGGCGCGACCTTCGCCGGTGTCGTGTTCGGCGCCGACGAGAATCTCTATCTGCTTGCGAGTGATGCCGGTTACGGCTTTGTCGCGAAGCTCGGTGACCTGTTCTCGCGCAACAAGGCCGGCAAGAGCGTGCTGTCGGTGCCCGACGGCGCGCTCGTGCTGCCGCCGGCGGCGGTCGCCGACCAGAAGAATGATCTGGTCGTCGTTGGCAGCAATGAAGGGCATCTGCTCGTCTTCCCGGTTGGCGAGCTGCCCCTGCTCGCGCGCGGCAAGGGCGTCAAGCTGATGGGCCTCGCCTCAGCCAAGGTCGCCTCACGCGAGGAGTTCATTTCCGCCCTGACGGTGGTGCCGGCGGGGGGCTCGCTCAAGGTCACCGCCGGGCAGCGCCATACTGTGCTGAAACCGAAGGAGCTGGAACACTACCGCGGCGAACGCGGGCGGCGTGGACTCAAGCTGCCGCAGGGATTCCGCAAGGTAGACCTCCTGGAGCCGGTCTAGGGCGGCGCCGCCGGCGACTTGAATTTCGTCGGCGCGCCACCATAATTAGCGTCGTAACCACCTGGTTATATTTGAACAAACGAGGAAGGAATGAAACGTATCCTGTTGTTTCTGGCCACAAACCTGGCCATCATGATCGTGCTTAGCATCTCGCTGCGCGTGCTCGGCGTCGAGAGCATCCTCGACCAGCAGGGCGTCGATCTGAACCTGAATTCGCTGCTGATCTTCGCGGCGGTGTTCGGCATGGGCGGTTCGTTCCTGTCACTCGCGATCTCGAAATGGACCGCCAAGCGTTTCACCGGCGCGCGCGTGATCGAGCGGCCGGCGAACGAGGCCGAGCAGTGGCTGGTGGCGACGGTGCAGCGCCAGGCGCGCCAGGCCGGCATCGGCATGCCCGAGGTGGCGATCTACGATTCGCCCGATGTCAACGCCTTCGCCACCGGCGCCAGCCGCAACAAGGCCCTGGTCGCTGTCAGCACCGGCCTGCTGCGCTCGATGAGCCGCGACGAGGCCGAGGCGGTGCTCGGTCATGAGGTCAGCCACGTCGCCAACGGCGACATGATCACGCTGGCGCTGATCCAAGGTGTGATCAACACCTTCGTGATCTTCCTGTCGCGCGTCATCGGCCATCTGGTCGATCGCGTCGTGTTCAAAACCGAACGCGGCCACGGCCCGGCGTTCTGGGTGACCACGATTGTCTCCGAATTGGTATTAGGCATTCTCGCCTCAGTCATCGTGATGTGGTTCAGCCGCCAGCGCGAATTCCGCGCCGACCAGGGCGGCGCCACGCTCGCCGGCCGGCAGAAGATGATCGCCGCGCTGGAGCGCCTGAAGCAGCGCATGCCCCAGCCGCTGCCCGACCAGCTCGCCGCCTTCGGTATCTCCGGCGGGGTAGGGTCGGGTCTGAAGCGGCTGTTCATGAGCCACCCGCCGCTGGAAGAGCGTATTGCGGCGCTGAAGGCGATGGAGCTTACGGGGGCGCGGCAGGAGGCGTGAAAAAGGCAGGACTAAGGACTAAGGACTAAGGACTAAGGACTAAGGACTAAGGACTAAGGACTAAGGACTGAGTGACGGGACGGATTGATATCCCGGTGATGGGTGAAGTGTAAACGGTGATTGAAAAATGGGGGCGGATTTCTGATCCGCTCCCATTTTTTTTACCCATCACCTTATTGGCTACACCGGTCGCTTGAACGGCTCGCCGGCAACCTCCTGCACGAGCTGCGGCACCAGATATCCCGGCAGGTTCTCGCGCAACTGGCGGTGCAGCGTGCGCGCGGTGTCGATGTCCACTTCGAAGTGCGCGGCGCCCTGGACGCGGTCGAGCTGGTGCAGGTAGTAGGGTGTCACGCCGGCCTCGAACAGCGCCTCGCTTAATTCCGTCAGCACCATTGCATCGTCGTTGACGCCGCGCAGCAGCACGGACTGGTTGAACAGGGCGATGCCGGTGTCGGCGAGTCGTGCCAGTGCGGCGCGGACTTCATCGTCGATCTCATTGGGATGATTGGCGTGCACGACCATCACGGGCTTCAATCGGCCGCGCGCGAGCAGCTCGATCAGTCCGTCCTCGATGCGGGAGGGCAGTACGATGGGCAGGCGAGTGTGGAGGCGCAGCCGGGCAAGGTGCGGGATGGCTTCGAGCTTGTGCACCAGCCGCGCAAGGCGCGACGTGGTCAGTGACAGGGGATCTCCGCCGCTCAGGATGACCTCGCGCAGCGATGCGTCGCCGGCGATGATGTTCACGGCATCCTCCCATTCGTTATCGGCGGCGTGCGCCTCCGTGTAGGGGAAGTGGCGGCGAAAACAGTAGCGGCAGTGGATGGCGCAGGCGCCGGTGGTGATCAGCAGGGCGCGGCCGCGATATTTGTGCAACACGCCGGCGCCGCGCCGGGCGGCGTGATCGCCGACCGGGTCGGCGGTGAACCCCGGTGCGGGCTGACGTTCATCGGCAAGCGGCAGCACCTGACGCAGCAGCGGGTCGGCCGGGTCGCCGCGCCGCATGCGCCGGGCATAGGCGCGCGGCACGCGCATGGAGAAAGCGCTGTCACTGTCGATTCCTGTCGCAATCTGTCCGGGGGCGATCCCAATCGCGGTCAGCAGTTCATGCGGGCGGCGGAAACCGGCGGCCAGCTCCTGCTGCCAGCCGTCGGACTGCCATGTAAGGGGAGTTCGCGCTATCATAATGCCCTTGTAAAGGAACCTCTGATTCAGTCTGTCATTCCCGCGCAGGCGGGAGTTCGGGTTTTTGCAGGATGACACATGACCGGATCCCCGCTTGCACGGGGATGGCTTTATTCAGAGGCGACCGAGTTCGCCCACCGTTCGGGTGCCTGCTATTGTAGGGGATTCCGGCGTTGGGTGGTTAGTGACGGTCCGCGGGCGGATACGCATTCAAACAACAACCAGGAAGATATCATGGCAGTCTACAGCACCAATGAATTCAAGAACGGCCTCAAGATCATGGTCGACAACGATCCCTGCAGCATCGTCGATCTCGATTTCGTCAAGCCCGGCAAGGGTCAGGCCTTCACCCGCGTCAAATACCGTAACCTCAAGACCGGCCGCGTCAATGAGCGTACCTACAAATCGGGCGAGACGCTGGAAAGCGCCGACGTGATGGACACGGAGATGCAGTATCTCTACAACGATGGCGAATTCTGGCACTTCATGCTGCCGGAAACCTTCGAGCAATATATGGTGCCCATGGTGGCGCTGGGCGACGCCACGCAGTGGCTCAAGGGCCAGGAGACCTGCATCATCACGCTGTGGAACGATGCGCCGCTGGCGGTAACCCCGCCCAACTTCGTCGAGCTCGTCATTACCGAGACCGATCCCGGCGTGCGCGGCGACACCTCGGGTGGCGGCGGCAAGCCCGCGACGCTGGAGACCGGGGCGGTCGTGCGCGTCCCGTTGTTCGTCAATCAGGGCGAGACGATCAAGGTGGATACCCGTACCGGCGAGTATGTCTCCCGCGTAAAGACTTGAGCACAACGGATACCGGCGACGATCAGTCTGATGAATCGGTGACAGACTCCAGGTCTGTCACCGACGCATTTCTCGACTGGCGACCGGGCGCGCCGCTGAGCAATCTGCGCGCGCGCGCCGCGTTGCTGGCCCGCATCCGTGGATTCTTTGCCGCGCGCGGCGTGCTCGAGGTGGAAACCCCGACCCTTTCCGCTTCCGCCGTCACTGATCCCCATCTCTGCAGTCTGCAGTCCCGCTATACCGGCCCCGGGTTTCCCGCCGGATACACCCTGTACCTGCAGACCTCCCCCGAGTTCGCCATGAAGCGTCTGCTGGCGGCGGGCAGCGGCCCGATCTACCAGTTGGGCAAGGCCTATCGCGACGGCGAGACGGGGCGCCTTCATAATCCCGAGTTCACCCTGCTTGAATGGTACCGGCCGGGTTTTGACCTGTCCGCGATGATGGATGAGGTTGAGACGCTGGCGGCGCAGGTGCTGGGTCTGACGGGGCGTTTCGAACGGGTGAGCTACCGGGAACTGTTCCGGCGTCGCCTGGGGATCGATCCGTTCGAGACTTCCGTGGACGCGCTGCGCGATTGCGCGCGCCGGCACGGCTTGTCGCGCAGTGCGGAGCTGCCGCTCACCGGGCCGGACGCCTGGCTCGATCTGCTGCTGACCCATTTCATCGAGCCCGGCCTGGGAGTCGGCACGCCGTGTTTCGTTCACGACTATCCGCCCAGCCAGGCCGCGCTGGCGCGCATCCGCTCCGGCCCCTGTCCGGTCGCCGAGCGCTTCGAGCTGTATATCGACGGCATGGAGATCGCCAACGGATATCACGAGCTCGGCGATCCTGAGGAGCAGCGCATCCGCTTCGAGCGTGACCGGGAACGCCGTCGTCTCGACGGGCTGCCGGACGTGATGCCGGACGGGCGCCTGCTCGCCGCGCTCGCGCATGGACTGCCCGATTGCGCCGGCGTCGCGCTCGGCGTCGACCGCCTGGTCATGGCCGCGCTGGGGACGAAATCGATCGGGGAAGTGGTGGCGTTTACGCTGGGAAGGGCGTGATGAGTGATGGGTGAACGGTGATGAAAAGACCGACAATGCGTGAAGGTTAATGCGTGATTAGTTGACGAAAGGGAGCCCATTGCAGTTGGCTCCCGCCATCACCCATCACCCATCACACGGCCCATCAGTTCCCCCATCCTCACCTTCGTGCCAGGCACGAGGGTTTCCGTCCAGCGCACACGTCCCGGTCCGAACAGCACGATGACGGTGGAGCCCATGTTGAAGCGCCCCATCTCTTCTCCATGGCCGAGCTCGACAGGAGTGGAGTGGCCGGCGGGCTGACGTTGCCAGCGGCCGTGCGGGCGCTCGCGGGAGACCTCGCCGGCCCAGACGGTTTCGATGCCGGCGACGAAAAACGCCCCGACAAGGATCACCGTCATCGGACCGGTCTCGGTCTCGAACAGGGTGACGAGCCGTTCGTTGCGCGCGAACAACCCGCGGACATGGCGGGTGGAGTAGTCGTTCACACTGAACAGACGTCCGGGGATATAGCGCATGTCCGCGAGGACGCCCGCGAGCGGCATATGGACGCGATGGTAATCGCGCGGGGACAAATACACAGTGGCGAAGCTCCCGCCCAGAAAGCGGTCCGCCAGTGCTCCATCATCCCCGAGCAGGGATTCCAGCGTGTAATCGATACCCTTGGCCTGCAGCAGACGTCCTTGTTCGATCCTGCCCGCCTGGCTGACCACGCCATCGGCAGGGCAGGCGATCTCGCCGGCGCCGGAGACGATCGGCCGCGCGCCCGGGACGAGGGCTCGGGTGAAAAAGGCGTTGAAATCCGGGTAGGCCGCCGGATCCGCCTGCAGCGCTTCCGTCATGTCGACCCGGTAACGGGCAATGAAGCGCCGGATCAGGGTGTTCTTGATCGCGGCGGCGCGCACGCGCGCCAGACGGCGCATCAGCCGGGCGCAGGCATGATGCGGCAGCAGGTAGATCAGCAGTGTCGCGATGAAGCCGAGGAGCGGATTTAACAATGCCGGGCCTTGAAGGTTTTGTGGTGGATTCGACAGGCACGCTACTATACCGGATAACGCCGGGATAAAAAGCCCGGGACGGGGAGGAGGCCACGATGGATGAGGAAATCGAACGTCTGGCCCAGCGCGTCGGCGTCGCGCTGAGCGGCCATGGATACATGCTGGCCACGGCGGAATCCTGCACCGGCGGAGGCATCGCCGCCGCGGTGACTTCTGTCCCGGGCAGTTCCGGCTGGTTCGAGCGCGGTTTCGTCACCTATAGCAACGCCGCCAAGCACGAGCTGCTCGGGGTGAGCGAGGCGACCCTGATCGCGCATGGCGCGGTGAGCGAGGCGACCGTGCGCGAGATGGCGGCGGGTGCGCTCAGGCACAGCGCGGCCCAGGTGGCCGTGGCGGTCAGCGGCATCGCCGGGCCGGACGGGGGCAGCGCGGAGAAACCTGTCGGAACGGTCTGTCTCGCCTGGGACGGCGCGGGTCTGCTGGCGCGCAGCGAGACCCGGTATTTCCACGGCGACCGCGCCGCTGTGCGGCGCCAGACGGTGGCGGCGGCGCTCGCGGGGGTAATCGAGATTGTCGGGCAGCGGCGCGGGAAACTCTGACGGCGCCTCCCCGCGGGTGAGGGCGCGCCGGCTCTTTCTCGCGCTGTGGCCCGATGAGAAATTGCGCAGCCGTTTGAAGGATCGGCTGGAAACGGGGCTGCGTATTCGCGACGGGCGTCCCGAGCCGGTTGCCAACCTGCACGTCACGCTGGTCTTCATTGGCGACGTCGAGGCCGGATGCTCTGCCGCCATCGAGCGCGCCGTGGCCGGTGTCCCGGGCCCAGCCTTTACGCTGTCCCTCGAGCGTGTGGGCTATTGGCCACGCCCGCGCATCCTGTGGTTGGGGCCGCGCGAGGCGCCGCCGGCCTTGTGCGCCCTGGTCGGAACCCTGCGCGCGGCAGTGGTGGCGGGCGGAGGTCCGGTGGAAACAAGGCCTTATCTCCCACACATGACGTTGGCTCGAAAGGTCTTGCAGCCGCCCCGCGAGGATCATATCGAGCCTCTGACCTGGGAGGTCACGGCCTACTCCCTGCTGGAGTCGGTTCCCGACGCGAGCCGTCGTACCTACCTGGAAGTCGGTTCCTGGCCGTTGCGGCAGGTGACCGGCTGAGTCTCCGGCGGCCGGGTGCGCCCGCCGGATCCGGCCCTTGCTGTCCCGTGAGGCATGCCCGGTTCCGCCGCGGAACAGGGCGCGCTGCGCCGGGTCGCGGGGTGTTCGCGCGCGGGCATTCTATGGGATAATCCCGGCGCTAGCTTTCACGCAATGACAATCGCGCAAGGGATTGCCGATTCACACGGATCAGCAGGGGGAAACGATGGAAGAAAACAAGCGTAAGGCGTTGGGCGCGGCCTTGAGCCAGATCGAGCGTCAGTTCGGCAAGGGGTCGGTGATGCGCATGGGCGACGCGGGCGTGGAGCGCGATATCAGCGTCATCTCCACAGGCTCGCTCGGGCTCGATCTTGCGCTCGGGATCGGCGGTCTGCCGCGCGGCCGCGTCATCGAGATCTACGGGCCCGAATCCTCGGGCAAGACCACGCTCACCCTGCAGGTGATCGCCGAGGCGCAGAAGGCCGGCGGCACCGCGGCCTTCATCGATGCCGAGCACGCGCTGGATCCGTCCTATGCCGCCAAGATCGGCGTCAACGTCGATGACCTGCTGGTCTCCCAGCCCGACACCGGCGAGCAG
>JADLET010000168.1 GCA_020845975.1 Gammaproteobacteria bacterium
CCCGATGCTCCTGTACCAGACGGACCGCTCGCTCACGCACTTCCGGGGAAAACTTGTTTGACTTGTTTGCGTTCATGGCTCCATTCTCTCAAAGGTTGGAGCCTCCACGAAACCCGGGGCGGTTCAAGACCGAGACTATCCTGTCGACAGCGGCGGCGCATCACCGTCTGCTGTGGATCCACCCGTTCCTTGACGGCAACGGCCGCGTCGCGCGCCTCGTCTCGCACGCGACCCTGCTCGAAGCCCTCGACACCGGCGCGGTCTGGTCGATTGCGCGCGGGCTGGCGCGCAACGTCGATGCCTACAAGGCGCATCTCGCCGCCTGCGACCAGCCGCGCCGCAACGACCTCGACGGCAGTGGCAACCTGAGCGAGGAGAACCTTGCGGAGTTCACGCGGTTCTTCCTGACCGTCTGCCTCGACCAGGTGACCTTCATGGAAGGGCTGATGCAGCCCGACCGGCTCCGTGCGCGTATCCTGCTCTGGGCCGAGGAGGCGGTCCGCCTCAACACACTCCCACCCAAGGCCAGTGCCGTCCTCGAGGCCGTGCTCTACCGCGGCGAACTCCCGCGCGGCGATGCCGCCGCTATCGTTGGCACCGGCGAGCGCCAGGCCCGGCGCGTCGTCTCCGCGCTCATCGAACAAGGCGTGCTCACATCAACAAGCACGCGCGCGCCGCTGCGCCTTGCCTTCCCCGCGGCGCTCGCCTCGCGCTGGATGCCGGGATTGTTTCCGGAAAGGGCGGCGTGAAGGTGAGGGTAGGGGACGGATTTCACGATCCGTCCCCGGTTTTTGAATCCACCAAGCATGATGCTGGTGTTCATCGCCGCCAATCTGACGCTGGGCATTACCTTCAGCTCCATCGCGCGCAACCAATTGCAGGCGATGCAGATGACGTTCTTCTTTTTCCTGCCCTCGATCCTGCTGTCCGGCTTCATGTTCCCGTTCCGCGGCATGCCCGAATGGGCGCAGGCCATCGGCAACGTGCTGCCGCTGACCCACTTCCTGCAGCTCGTGCGCGGCATCCTGCTGAAGGGCGATACGCTGCACGAACTGTGGCCGCAGCTGTGGCCGATCCTCGCCTTCATGGCGGCGGTGCTGGCGCTGGGGTTGCGGTTCTATAAGCGGACGCTGGATTAAACCAATGAAGGTAGGGGACGGATTTCACAATCCGTCCCCGGTTTTGAATCGCTGTGGGAAGGGTGCAACTCCTGCAGCGGAAAAACGTGGCCTGTCCCCCGTTATCTCGTAACGGATGCGCGGCGGGGGCTCCCGACGTATACTCAGGTCGAACAGCGGGCAGGGAAACCGGCCCCAAATTTTACGCAGGAGATGGGTAGGCAGTCATGAGCAATCGCTTCCTGAGGTGGGTCGAGACGTGGATCGAGGAAAACATCCCTCCCGGTGCCAATCCCGACATCGAGAGCCACGAGGCGCGGGCAGCACGGCTGACGGAGCAACTGTTCGCCGAGGCGGCCGCGGCCAACTTCTCAAGCTTCGAGACCGAGGAGGAGCGGGAGCGCGTCACGCCCCGGGTCCTGGCCGCGGTCGCGGACAGCACCGACTTCGACATCGATGCCTATCATCTCAAGTCGCAACTGGCGATGGAGAATGAAGACGGCGACTGAAGGCAATAAGTGGCCAAAGCCCTTTCTCCAACCCCTGACACAATCGCAGCTGTTGTGGCACACTCTATCCGACATTATCAGGCAAGGATGCCGATATGCCGCGAAAGCCTCGTTTCCATCTGCCGGGTGTGCCCGTCCACCTTATTCAGCGCGGTAACAACCGCGAACCCGCCTTCTTTGATATTGCCGATTATCAGGCTTACCTGAGGGACCTGGGCGAGGCCAGTCGACGCTACTGCGTGGCAGTGCACGCGTGGGTGCTGATGACTAACCATGTGCATCTGCTGGCGACGCCGGTTGGCCAGGATAGCCTGGCCCTGATGATGCAGTGGCTCGGAGCGAGGTACGTGCGTTATATCAACCACAGCTACCGCCGGACGGGGAGTTTGTGGGAGGGGCGGTACAAAGGCTGTCTGGTGGACTCGGATCGCTATCTGTTGAATTGCATGTGTTACATCGAGACGAATCCGCTACGCGCCGGCATGGTGGAATCGCCGGCGGATTACCGCTGGTCGAGCTATCATTGCAATGCCTTCGGATCGGTGGACAGGCTTACCCAGCCGCATCCACTCTACACGGCACTGGGTGAAGACGCCGAGGTGCGGCAGCGGGTGTATCGGGGATTGTTCCTGGGTCGGGGCGATCCCACGCTTATTGACGAAATACGCGCAGCGACCCATACGGGTACGCCACTTGGAAATGATCGATTCCGTGAGAAGATCGAAGCCGCCTTGGGAAGGGCAGTGGGCCAGTCGGTGCGCGGGAGGCCGAAAAAACTCGATGTGGCGAGATAGACATACCGTCGGGCTGCTCTGTTCAGTAAAGGGCTTTGACCCCTTTACCTTATTGAACCCCAACAAACTCGGATTCCAGTGTAGGTTCGCCGTCTTCCAGAAGTATGGTAATAACATCGTGCAGGTTGTGATTGACTTCATCCAGCGTTTCCCCTTGGGAATGAGCGCCGGGAAACCCGGGAACAAAACCGACGAACAGGCCGGTTTTTGGACACCGTTCAATTACCGCTGAATAGACTTTCATGGCGAACTCCAAAATGCATAAGAAGCATAATTATCATTCTATGATATGTAAAATCAACAGCTGCCTAACGAGCAAGTAGCCCGGATGCAGGCGCAGAGCGCCGTAATCCGGGGGCATTTCAACGCACTTCCGGATTCCACTGCGCTTCATCCGGGCTACGATACTTCATAGCCTTGTTCAGGAGTTGACGGCGACAATAGTATCTACGTGCTGCATGCTGAAATTATAAATTTGGTTATGTTTTGTCATAATTACCATCATGTATCCACCATAATTTGACAGTCGAGGTATCTGATGGGATTTTTTAATAGATTTATGGATAAGGGGAGAGGGCTTCGGCTATGGTCAGATTATAAGAATAAGATTTCCCCAGCGATATCTCAGATTCGACATGAAAAATTAAACAGGGCATTGAATTATGAGTTGTATATTTTGTCGCCTGATGTGCGGGTTTCAGCTACCAATATGACTTTAGAGGGAAGAAAGAAATACGGCATGGAACTTCAAATGCTCGGGCTCAGTACGCTCGATTCGGATATGTGCAAATCACTCGCATATTGGATCGCGGGCGCCACATTAGAAGCGGCATCCACGAATACACCAGAATGTGCCGAGTTCATGGAGGAGATCGAACGTGTATGTGAGACCTTATTTGATTTTGATATCAATACTCCAGCTAATCCATCATTGCAAAACACAGAAAATCATATAAAGACATACGAAACATTTGAGTCATGGTACAAAATATTTTGTAAATCGGCAGCTGATGTTAATTCTCAGTTAATGATGAACGATAAGGACGGTAGTTCATTGATAGATTATATGGATCATGATCCTCTTAAACGAGCATTTAAGGATGGGGTAGATCCTGTAGGATTAGGTAGAGATTTTGCGAAAGAATTTGATATAACGACTTTTGGGCAATAACCCTGTTAGGGCTGACTGTATTTTGGTTTCATTTTGTTTAGCATCTGCTAATCTGCCAAGATTCCGCCAACCTTAAGACCAAGATATTTTGATTGCAAATGTAGATAGTATTTTTTCAGCAAATCACGATTAGTGCCTGTGTCTCGTATAGAGCACAATATATCTTTAGCCTCGAATTCCGATGACATGCCTTCGTACGCCGCAACTATTTTAGCTGTGTCATGAATGGCATGATTACCATGGTGATCATCTTCGCGAGTCCAGAACATTTGATAAAACCCGATGCCTATGGGGACTACTAAGAAAGCTAGCAGTGCATTTAAAGCTGGGACAGCGATAAATATAACAAATAAGATGGCTGTGACTGCCGCAATAACCAATATGCCTTTCTGATTCTTTTTTGAAGAATCACTATGTATAGTAGTATGTTCTTCGCATAGTCGTAGCAATTCCTCGCGTGTCATGTATCTGCCCCAGCTACTTGATTGCATGGTTTTATATGGGGTATCCAGTTTTGTGTCAAAAAACTAGAGTGCCGAATTAAGTGAGGCTAGCGCCTGTTTTATTCCTTCCCCCTCAACTGCAACAATATCCCTTCATTCTCCAGCGTCGACGTATCCTGCGTAATCTCCTCCCCCCGCGCTATCGTACGCAACAACCTCCGCATGATCTTACCCGACCGCGTCTTTGGCAGATTGTCTGAGAAGCGGATGTCATCGGGTTTGGCGATCGGTCCGATCTGTTCGGCGACCCAGGCGCGCAGTTCCTCCTTCAGCGCCTTGTCGGTGCCGGGCGCGGGGCGTTCACCCTTTAATACCACGTAGGCGAAGATGCCTTCGCCCTTGATCGGGTCGGGGTGGCCGACGACGGCGGCCTCGGCGACCTTCGGGTGCGCGACCAGCGCGGACTCGACCTCCATGGTGCCGAGGCGGTGGCCGGAGACGTTGAGCACGTCGTCGATGCGGCCCATGATCCAGAAGCAGCCGTCCTTGTCGCGCCGCGCGCTGTCGCCGGCGAGGTAGTAGCGGTTGTCGAACTTGGACCAGTAGGTGTCGACGTAGCGCGCATCGTCGCCCCAGATGGTGCGCAGCATCGACGGCCACGGTTTCCTGATCACCAGGTAGCCGCCCTTGTCCGGCTGCGTGACGGGATTGCCCTTGTCGTCGACGATGGCGGCGTCGATGCCGGGCAGGGGGATGGTGCAGGAACCGGGCTTGGTGGCGACCGCGCCGGGGATCGGCGCGATCATGTGGGCGCCGGTCTCGGTCTGCCACCAGGTGTCGACGATCGGGCAGCGCTCGTGTCCGATTACCTTGTGGTACCAAATCCACGCCTCGGGGTTGATCGGCTCGCCGACGGTGCCGAGCAGGCGGATGCG
>JADLET010000169.1 GCA_020845975.1 Gammaproteobacteria bacterium
GCCACCCATGACAGCGGAAGGTCTGGTCATCGCGGGCGTTGCGATCCTTGCCGCCTTCCTCGCCGGTTTCGTCCTGGCGCGCCTGCACGCCCAGCGCCGTCACATCGCGCTGGAGCTGCGCCTCGCCGAGTTGAGCACCACGCTCGAGCTCGAGCGGCGGTCGGCCCAGGAGAAACTGCAGGCGCTGGAACAGGCGCGCTCCCAGCTCGGTGATACCTTCGCGGCGCTCTCGCTGGAGGCGCTGAAAAACAACAGTGCCGAATTCCTGCGCCTGGCGCAGGAAAAGCTCAAGCAGTTTCACATCCAGGCCGAGGGGGATCTGGCCAAGAAGGAACTGGCGATCGAGCACCTCGTGTCGCCGATCAAGGAACTGCTGGAAAAGACCCGCAACCAGATCCGTGAAATCGAGCACGAGCGCAAGGAGGCCTACGGTTCAATCAGCAAGCACCTGGAATCACTAGCCATGACCCAGCAACTGCTGCACGGCGAGACACGCAATCTTGTGCAGGCGCTGCGCCGCCCCGAGGTGCGCGGACAATGGGGCGAGCTGACGCTGCGCCGCCTGGTCGAGCTCGCCGGCATGGTGCAGCACTGCGACTTCTACGAACAGGAACATACCAGCACCGCCGAAGGCGCGATCCGTCCCGACATGATCGTGCGCATGCCGGGCGGGCGCGAGATTGTCATCGACGTGAAGACGCCGCTCGATGCGTATCTCAGTGCGATCGAAGCCACGGACGATGCCGCGCGCCGCCAGCACCTGGAACGTCACAGCCGCAAGGTGCGCGATCGCGTGCAGGAGCTGGCTGGCAAGGCCTACTGGAACCAGTTCAGGCACAGCCCGGATTTTGTCGTGCTGTTTATCCCCGGCGAGCATTTTCTGAGCGCCGCGCTTGAACACGATCCCGCGCTGCTCGAGGACGCGCTCGCCCGCAAGGTCATCCTCGCGACGCCAACCAGCCTGGTCGCCTTGCTGCGCGCGATTGCCTTCGGCTGGAACCAGGATGCCATCACCGAGAATGCCGAACGTATCCGCGACCTCGGCGAGGATCTCTATAAACGGCTCGCGACCTTCGGTGAACACCTCGACAAGATCGGTCGCCAGCTCAAGGGCAGTGTGGAGACCTACAATAAGGCGGTCGGCTCCTATGAACGCCAGGTGATGAGCGGCGCGCGCAAGTTCACCGAGCTCGGCATCAACGGCGCGAAGCCGCTCGATCCTCCGGAACAGATCGAGCAGGATGTGCGACGCATGACCGACGACATGCAGGAGGACTGATGTCCCCTCCGTCCGCCGCACAGGTGCGTGAGGCCTATCAGCACTGTCTGGGTCTCGCCTTCCGCCATTACGAGAACTTTCCCGTCGCATCGATTGCCGTACCCGCGCATCTGCGCGGCCCGGTCGCCGCCGTCTATGCCTTCGCCCGTTCGGCGGATGATTTCGCCGACGAGGGGGATCGTACTCCCGAGGCCCGTCTTGCCCTGTTGCGTGAATACGGGCGCCGCCTCGATGCGATCGCGTCCGGTGTTCCCGGCGATGACCCGGTATTCATCGCGCTGGACGACTGCTGTCGCCGCTTCCGGCTTCCGTTGTCACTGTTTCACGACCTGCTGGACGCCTTCAGCCAGGACGTGACGCGGAAGTGTTATGAGGAGTACTCCGAGGTGCTGGATTACTGCCGTCGCTCGGCGAACCCCGTCGGCCGGCTGCTGCTGCACCTGTATGGCGAAGCCGAACCTGGCAAGCTCACCCGCTCCGACGCCATCTGCAGCGCGCTGCAGTTGATCAACTTTCTGCAGGACATCGGGCAGGATTACCGCGAACACGGCCGCATCTATTTTCCGCAACGGGACATGCGCGAATGCGGCGTCAGCGAGGATGCCATCGCCGCGGGGCGCACCGACGCCGCGATGCTTCGCCTGATCGATCTTCAGCTTGGACGTATTCGCGAACTCCTCGACGCGGGTGCTCCGCTCGGCTGGCAACTGCGCGGCCGTCTCGGTCTCGAATTGCGCATGATCCTGTTCGGCGCCCGCCGCGTACTCGACCGACTCGCGGCCCAACGGGAGGATGTCTTCAGCCGGCCACGGCTGACACGGATGGATCGGATGGGGTTGATGTGGGATGCGCTGACTAAAACCTATGATCAGTGCGTGATGGGTAAAGGGTGATGGGTGATGCGTGCCTGTCTGCAGCGCCTGTGTGGCTCGTTTCACTATTAATCACCCATCACCCTTTACCCATCACGCCCTTAAGGTCTTTTGCCCTGACAACCGGTTGTCCTGTATCTTTCCCGCCATGACCCCTGATCAATATTGCCAGCAAAAGGCCGCACGCAGCGGCTCCAGTTTTTACTACGGATTCCTGTTCCTGCCTCCCGCGCAGCGGCAGGCGATCACCGCCTTGTATGCCTTCTGCCGCGAGGTGGATGATGTGGTCGATGACAACCTCGATCCGCTGGTGGCGCGCACCAAGCTGGCCTGGTGGCGGGAGGAGATCGGGCGCCTGTTCGCGGGATCGCCCCAGCATCCGGTCACGCGCGCCCTTGCCGAATCCATTCAGCGCTACAACCTGCCGGCCGAGCATTTCCTCGAGGTGATCGACGGCATGGAGATGGATCTCGATCACGACAGTTATGAGAGCTTCAAGGATCTCTCGCTGTATTGCCATCGCGTGGCCAGCATGGTCGGGCTGATGTCGGCGGAGATCTTCGGCTATACCGATCGCGCGACGCTGAAGTATGCCCACAATCTCGGCATGGCGTTCCAGCTCACCAATATTCTGCGCGATGTACGCGAGGACGGCCTGCGCGGGCGCGTCTATATTCCGCTCGACGAATTGCGCCGCTTTGGCATCAGTCCTGGCGAAATCATGGGAAACCAGACCAGCGATCGCATCCGCGACCTGTTGCGCTTCCAGGCCGACCGCGCCCGAAGCTATTACCGCAAGGCGTTCGAACTACTGCCGGCCGCCGATCGCTATACACAGCGCGGCGGGCTTGCCATGGCCGCGATCTACCTCGAAACGCTGAAGGAAATTGCCGCCGACAATTACAATGTCCTCGAACATCGCGTCAGCCTCACGCCCATACGCAAGCTGTGGCTGGCATGGAAAACCATGCAGCAGGAAAAACGACAGCACAGAAAGCGGCTGGCGGAAACAGTCGACTGACATGACCCGCGCGCTCATCATCGGCGGCGGTTGGTCCGGTCTGGCCGCTGCCGTGGAGCTGTGCCGGCAGCAGATAGAGGTTACGCTGGTCGAAGCCGCGGGACGACTCGGCGGTCGCGCCGCCCGCATCCAGCACCGTGGACGCGAGTACGACAGCGGACAGCATCTGGTAATCGGTGCCTACCACGGAATACTGGGCCTGCTCGCCGCCATGGGTGTCTCCGAGGACGCAGTATTCGAGCGTCGTCCGTTCGAAATGGTCTCGCTGTCCGTCCGATCCGCCCCGCCGCTGAGCTTCAGACTCGTTGACCTGCCTGCGCCTTTTCATCTCCTCGGCGGGTTGTTCGGCGCCGAAGGACTGAGCCGCGCGGACAAGTGGGGCGCGCTGAGATTCTGTCTTGCCGCCGCTCGCTCAAAGGATCTGCGCGAGGACTTCACCGTACAGGAGTTGATGTACCGCCATGGGCAATCGCCTGAGTCGGTCTCGCGGCTGTGGGAGCCGATCTGTCTCGCGACGCTCAATACACCGCTGCACGAGGCCTCGGCCGAGATTTTCCTGCGCGTGCTGCGCGACGTCTTTGCCTATGACCGCCGAGACAGCGACCTGCTGCTGCCGCGCCGCGGACTGGCTGGCATGTTTCCCGAGCCGGCGCAGAAATACATCGAGGGACGTGGCGGCCGCATCCTGCTCAACAGTCGCGCGACTCGCCTTGAGATCTCACGCGGCATGGCCACCGGGGCCATGCTGGCGGACGGAACGCGCCTGGACGCCGACCACGTAATCCTCGCGCTGCCGCCGCCGGCCTGCCTGCATCTCATCGAAGGTTGCGTCCCCATGCGCTTGCTTGCGCAGCGGCTCACTGGCTTTGACTATGCGCCGATCTGCACGGTATACCTGCGCTATTCCTCTGATGTTCGGCTCGACTTCCCGATGGTTGGCCTGCACGGAACGCTCGCCCAGTGGGCATTCGATCTGAGCTCGAGTGGCGAGCCCGGTCTCATTGCGGCGGTGATCAGCGGCCCGGGAGAACACATGGAGCTGGAGCGCGGTGTTCTTCAGCAGCGTATCGTCGCTGAACTCGCGACCTGTTTCCCCCACTGGCCCGCGCCGGAGGAGATCTTTACCTTGTGTGAGAAGCGCGCGACCTTCCTGAGCCGTCAGGGCATAAATTCACAAAGGCCCGGAGTGGAGACTCCAGTTGAAGCCTGCTGGCTCGCCGGTGACGCGGTCGCGACGGGCTACCCGTCGACGCTGGAAGGTGCGGTGCGCAGCGGCATGGAATGCGCGCGCAGGGTTGTGGCGCAATCCGCGCGACGCGCATGAAACGCGTTTGATATGGAATCCTTTCGAATTTTTATCATCAGGCAATTCTAATGAGGAGCTGGTTATGATGCGATTCACTCTCAGTCTCTTGCTGTCAGCCATCTTTACCACTGCCGCCGCGGCACAGCCTGCCGGCGCGGCGGATATCGGCGCTGATGTTTACAACAGGGCCTGCAAGATGTGCCATGGCACGGGGATGATGCAAGCTCCCCGCTTCGGTGATCGGGACGCATGGGCGGCGCGCATCACCAGAGGACGGGATGCCATGCTGGAGAGCACGCTGAACGGTTTCAACCGGATGCCTGCACGCGGCGGGTGCGCCGCGTGCAGCGACGACGAATTGGTCTCCGCGCTGGATTACCTGCTGGACCACTCCCGCTAGTCTGATCCGGGGTCAGACGACGAGCTTCCGCGCGGAAGCGTGGACAGGCGGCGTCAGATCCTGTGCCGTGAGCAGCCTGCCCATGCGGATCGCGGCGCTGCCATCCGGGTAGAACTTCGGGATCTCCCGGATCACCTTGTACCCGCAACGCAGGTAGCGTTCGTACAGTTCCCGTTTCCCGCGGATCTCCAGGATCATACAGGGGCAATCGTTAGCTACGGCCAGATCCTCGACGCCGTGGAACAGGCGCGTGCCGATGCCGAGTCCCCGGTACTCGCTGTCGACGGCGTGTGAATAGAACCAGGTCAGGCGCCTGGCGCGGAGATAGTATACCGACGCATAGCCGACTACGCGCCCGGCCGTCTCGGCAACGATCACTTGCGCGCGCGATCTGTCGACCATGCGCGTGAACTCGCTCTCGCTCAACAGGATGTGACCGTAGATCGCGGTGTCGAAGCAGCGCCGCTCGATCTTCGCGAGCGCCCCGGCATCCTGCTTCGTTGCTGGTCGGATCTCGATGCGTGCTTCTTTCAATGTACTCATCACCAATGGTTGTATCCTGTGTCCAGGCGGATTCCTCGCCTGCCCTGAAAACCGCTATAAGAATCAAACCGGAAACGGGGGGAGTCAAGGCGGTGGGAAAATATATTTTCCGCGCAGGCGAGGATCAATTCTCTTTGGCGGCGAATCGGGTCCCTAGTTCAGGCGACAACCGCTGCCCGTGACAGTATTCCCCAGGCTGTCGCCACCGTTCAGGGTGCCAGACGTCAGATTCACGGAAGCATCGATCCTGAGGCCCTGCCCGGGCGTAACGGCGATGAGGGACTGGTTTGCGCTGTCATAGACGCCCGACAGGTTCAACAACTCATCCGAGTCCACGCCATAGGCCACTCCGGTCACGGTCCCGGCGGTATTGATGTCAAAGGTGTAAATCCCGGCCAGTTCAGTAGCGCCGTTGTTGTAGGTGGCCGTGAATCGATAAAGGGTATCGCCGCTTCCGCCGATTCTCTCGCCCTGGAAAGTCCCGCTGAGCGGCTGCGCCGTCGTGACCGCCCAGGAACCGGTCAAGGTGTCCGGATCGAGCAGGCGCCCCATGAAGTTTGTTTCGGGAGTTTCGGCTCCGCTGATGAAGAATGCCTGTTGATCCAGGCTGACGGCGGAGTTACCCTCCAGTTCAATCATTGACTGGCTTCCGTTGCGAGCGATGAAGCCGCGCAACTCGTTTGTCAGTGCGTCGATCATGACACCGAAATTGCCGGTGTCTCCGCCAGTCAGTGTCCCGCGAAAGGCGCCCGACCGCAGGCACTGCAGGGTATCCGTCAGATGATTCCTGGCCTCGAATGCCGACGGCAACGAGCGCTCACCTCGAAAATTATTCATGTCAAAGAAGAGCAAGTTGAGCTCAAAGTTCAGGTTGGTCTCGTTGACATTGAAGCTGATCGGCTTCCAGATCGATGGCGTGGCCTCCGCGTGCTCGCGCAGCCCGGCGGTGATCTCAATGCCGTTCTCCGGTATGGCATCCTCATCCAGCCACAACAGAAACCGCACGATGTTCTGGACCTCGGTCGAATCGACCCCGCCGGTCTGAACGAAATCCAGGGGAGTGATTACAGACTGCCCCGGGGCGGCGCCAATCACCAGGTCGCCGATGGAAAAGGTGACATCATTTCCCACCTCATAGACGAAACTCCCGTCCGGGCCGGTCTCGCCCTCCTCCTGTCCCGAGCGGTAGCTCAGGCCGGAGACATTGGCGTCCTTGAGCACCCCGGTGGCGGTGGTCGTAGTGCCGCCGACGCCACTGCCGGTCCCGCAACCGGCAAGCGTGCCGCCGATCGCCAGGGGCAAGATCCACCGGTGGAGAGACGGGCACGACATGCAGGGATCCCCGGGCAAGGCGCAGGCTGGCGCGATGGCCATATTATACGCGCGTATTGCGCCGGGGCTTCAGGGGCCAGCGACCGCCAGGGCCTCTTCCCGTGAGGTTCTGCCCTCCCGGGCCAGCCGCAAGGCCTGATCCAGCAGGGAACTCATGCCCTGTTCCCGGGCCAGGCCAGCCAGGGTCGCGGGCGGGACATTGTCGTTGATCAGGGCGGCGATCTCCGGCGTGACAGGCAGGACCTCACAGATCACGCCGCGCCCGCGGTAGCCGGTGAAATTACAGGCCGCGCAGCCGGCACCGCGCTGCCCGTCTCCCGTTTCCGCCGCGACATTGCCCGTCTCCGGCGGCCGACTGCACTGGGGACAGTTCAGCCGGATCAGTCGCTGCGACATGACCCCGAGCAGGATCGAAGCCAGGATGTACGGCTCGACGCCCATGTCGATCAGCCGGGCGACGGTGTCCGGCGCGCTGTTCGTGTGCAGTGTGCTCATGACCAGATGGCCGGTGAGCGCCGCCTGGCACGCGATGACGGCGGTCTCACGATCGCGGATCTCGCCGACCATGATCACGTCCGGGTCGTGACGCAGGAAACGGCGCAGCACCTCGGCAAAGCCCAGTCCGATCTTCTCCGCGATCTGCACCTGTTCGACGCCCTCCATGCCGTATTCCACCGGGTCTTCCACGCTCAGGATATGGGCGCCGGTTGCACGGATCTCGTTCAGCAGCGCATACAGCGTGGTCGATTTTCCCGAGCCGGTCGGTCCGGTGACCAGCAGGAGCCCGTGCGGACGCTGCAGGATGCGCAACATTTCTCCGGCTTCACGCTCCGGCAGGCCGAGCCGGGCAAAAGGTTTGAGCCCCACCTCCTTGTCCAGGATGCGTATCACCACGCTTTCGCCATTCACGGTCGGGATCACCGAGATGCGCAGATCGATATCATTCCCGCCGCGTCGCAGACGGGCATTGCCTTCCTGTGGCAGGCGTCGTTCCGCGATATTCATATGGCCGACGATCTTGAGCCGGCTCACCAGCGCGGGCAGCAGCGATTTGTGCAATGAGCGGGAAAACTGCAGGGCGCCATCGATCCGGTAATAGACGCCGACGCGCTCCCGATCAGGACGGATATTGATGTCGGAGGCGCGACGCATGATGCCCTGCGCGAGAATGGCGTTCAGCAGGCGGACGACGGGTTTGCGCGTTGCATCGAGCGCAGCCGGATCCTCCGGCGCCTCCGTCTCCTCGTCGACGTGCGGCTCCTCCGTGCGAACCACTTCCAGAGCCTCGTCTTCGTCGACCTTCGAGTAGCAGCGGTTGTGGGCCAGCGCGATGTCCTGCGCCGAGGCCAGCACCGGGACGACACTGGCGCCGGTATTGAAGCGAATCAGTTCCAGCAGGGTGGCGTCGAGCGGATTCTCCAGCGCCACGATCAGCCGCTCGCCGCTCGCCGCCAGCGGCAGGACGGTATGCTGTACGGCGAATTCCGCCGGCAGCCGGGCCAGTACTGCGGAATCCAGGGGCAGATGGTCGAGAGCAACGCAGGGGATACCGAACTTGACGGCGAGCGCTTCATGGAGCTGCCCCGCGCTGAGCTGGCCGCCTTCGATCAGGATGCGCCCGAGATGTTTGCTGCGCTCCCGGCGTTGCCGGGCCAGGGCATGCTCAAGTTGTTCCGGTTCGATGAGCCGGTACTCGAGCAGGATGCGGCCGAGCGGCCGGTCAGGCGGCGGACAACGCCCGTCCACCAGTCGCAACAGCTCCTCCACCGAATGCAGCGGGGTCTTTTCCATGTGCACCTTCCCTGGCGCTGATGGTGTCGATGACTTGCGTAGTGACCGCCCCATCATGCGCAGGTCGGCGACTTTCGGCAAGCCCATTACCCCGCCTGTTTTGGCAAGTTACAGGCAAGTCTGAGAAGTCGATATTCCAAATCAGGCAATTATCGGTTTCTTCTGAGACGGCACGAGAGGAAGGACATGTTTCGCGTGACGGTTTGTTGGCGGGTCGCCCCATGGGCCTATTCTCATCGCCGGAAGAATATGTTAAGAATGGCGAAGCAATCGCTCTAACATTCTAAAATTCAAGCAAGAATTCTTACGAATGAGCTCTGGCATGGATGTTGCTAATTCAGGGTCATAATTTACGGCAAGCTCTGGGGAATGGCTAAAACTGATGCCGCAACACAATAAACAGAAAGGCAGCGAACCGGTCTACGAGCTCGGCAATCTGGCTTTGATGTCCAGCGCCATCGAGACCGATACCGGCTTGCCCGAAGGAACCTCGAAGGCCCTGCAGATCGCCGGCATGCTGCAGACCACGCTCGAACTCGACAAGCTCGTCGGGGTCTTCTCCGGGCAGATTCACAATCTCGTCCCCCACGACAGCATCACCTATGAGTACAAGCCACTGCAGATCACCATATCGAATGGCAAACCGGAGAAGCACTCCTGTTCCTACCAGCTGGTGGTGGCGGCGCAGACGCTTGGCCCGCTCGTTTTCACGCGCCGGAAGAAGTTCACCGCCAACGAGACTCATCTGCTCGAACACCTGCTCTGCTGCCTGGTCTATCCGCTGCGCAACGCCATCCTGTACCGCCACGCGCTCACGGCGGCGCTGACCGACCCGCTGACCGGCATCAACAACCGGGCCGCCATGAACAGCGCGCTGATCCGCGAAACGGAACTCGCGCGCCGGCACGGTAATGCGCTGTCGCTTATCGCGGCGGACCTCGATCACTTCAAACAGATCAATGACAACCATGGCCACCTCGCAGGCGACTATATCCTCAAGGCGGTCGCGGAAACCTTCAGCGACTGCACACGCCGCACGGACATCCTGTTCCGTTCCGGCGGCGAGGAATTCCTGATCCTGCTCAGCAACACCAACAAGCAGGGCGCGATGCGGCTCGCCGAACGCATCCGCGCCGCGGTCGAGTCCAACGAACTCATCTATGGCGATCACAGCATCCCCGTCACGGTCAGTCTCGGCGTGGCCTGCTACAGCAAGGATGACAACAGCGAGAGTCTGTTCGAGAAGGCCGACAGCGCGCTCTATGCCGCCAAGGCGTCCGGACGTAACTGCGTAAAGCATTCGGATACGCTCTAGCCGGCGGGTTTTTGTGACGGGGTTCTGTTCCCCGCCCCGTTCCCTTAAAGACTTCCTTCCCGCCGCCGCTTCCCTGTGGACCCGTTACTCACCGGGAGCGACACCCATGAAATCTCCAACTCGTCATATTTCCCTCGCGCTGACCGCATCACTGTTGCTGATGGCGGGCGCGACCCGGGCCGCGCCCGCCGGGGATTCCGCCGCCATCGCGGCCCCCGCCCGCGCCGCCACCATGAGCACGGTCGAACAGACCTTCGGAAAACCCGGCCAGATCCTGCCCGCGGTCGGTGACCCTCCGATCACGCGCTGGATCTACCCGGACTTCACCGTGTATTTCGAACGCCAGTACGTCGTCCACAGCGTCGCGAACACCTCCCGCCACGCCGCTCCCTGAGCCGCCCCATACCACCACCGGGCATTTGATGGCATCATATGCGGCTTCCTTTAATGCCGCAGACGAGGCCGTACGATGCCCCATCCATCCTCCGTAAATCCGCGTCGCCTGCCGGCCGAATGGGAGCCCCAGGATGCGGTCATGCTCACCTGGCCGCGGGCGGACAGCGACTGGCGTGACGAGCTGCCGGGAGTCGAACCGGTATTCGCCGCCGTCGCCTCGGCGGTCAGCCGCCACCAGCGGCTCATCATCACCTGCCAGGGCGAGGCGCACCGTGACCATATCGCCGGCATGCTCGAGCGCGCCCGCACACACATGGAGGCGGTGCGGTACTTCACCGCCCCGTCGAACGACGTCTGGGTGCGTGATCACGGGCCGATTACCCTCATCGAAGACGGGCGGCCGATCCTGTGCGACTTCACCTTCAATGGCTGGGGCGGCAAATATGAAGCCGGCAATGACAACGAGATCACGCGCCGCCTGCATGCCCAGGGCGCCTTCGGTGATACACCGCTGCGCCGTTCCGATTTTGTGCTGGAGGGCGGCAGCCTGGAGAGCGACGGCCGGGGGACACTCCTCACCACCACCCAGTGCCTGCTCACGCCTACGCGCAATCCCGGCTGGTCGCGCGCGCGGGTCGATGAGTTCCTCCAGGCTGAACTCGGCATAACCCGGGTGCTGTGGCTGGAAAACGGCTGGCTCGCCGGAGACGATACCGACAGCCATATCGATCAACTGGCGCGCTTCTGCGACCAGCGCACCATCGCCTATGTCACCTGCGACGATGAGACCGACGAGCACTATCCCGCGCTGCGGGCGATGGCGGCGGAACTGGCCGCCCTGCGCGATATCGATGGCCAGCCCTACACACTGGCGCCGCTGCCGCTGCCGCAGACCAAGCGCGACCGCGACGGGCGCCGCCTGGCGGCGAGCTACGCCAATTTCCTCGTCATCAACGGCGCGGTGCTGGTCCCGGTGTACAGCGACCCCGCTGACCAGATCGCCCTCGACCGGCTCGCAGCCTGCTTCCCCGGCCGCGTCATTATCGACATCCCGTGCCTGACCCTGATCTCGCAGAATGGCAGCCTGCACTGTGCTACCATGCAGATTCCCGCCGGGGTGCTGCCAGGCACACCGGCATCGATTCCGTAACGAACCCGGCATGAGTACAGCAGTGATCAAACTCGGACTGGTACAACAGGCCTGTGGCGCCAACCGCGACGACAATCTCGCGCGCAGCGCGGTGGGCATTCGCGCCGCTGCGGCGCGCGGCGCGGAGCTGGTCCTGCTGCAGGAGCTGCACGCCGGACCGTATTTCTGCCAGACCGAGGATCCCGCCGTCTTCGACCTGGCTGAGCCAATATCGAATGGCCCCACGACGCGCTCGCTCGCCGCTCTCGCCGCCGAGCTGCGCATCGTGATCGTCGGCTCGATTTTCGAGCGCCGCGCGAGCGGGCTCTATCACAACACGGCCGTTGTATTCGAGCGTGACGGGTCGCTGGCCGGCATGTACCGCAAGATGCACATCCCGGACGACCCCGGATACTACGAGAAATTCTATTTCACGCCGGGCGACCTTGGCTTCACGCCGATCGACACCTCGGCCGGACGCCTTGGCGTGCTGGTGTGCTGGGACCAGTGGTATCCCGAGGCCGCGCGCCTGATGACGCTGGCCGGCGCCGAGATCCTGCTCTATCCCACCGCGATCGGCTGGGATCCGCGTGATGAACAGGCCGAGCGCACGCGCCAGCGCGACGCCTGGCGCACCATCCAGCGCGCCCACGCTATTGCCAACGGCATCCCGGTCGCCGCCTGCAACCGCGTCGGCCGCGAGCCGGACCCCTCCGGCCAGTCACAGGGCATCGAATTCTGGGGTAACAGTTTCATCTGCGGACCGCAGGGCGAAATCCTCGCCGAAGCCGCCGCCGAACCCGAGGTGCTGGTCGTCGAAATCGACCGCGCGCGCAGCGAGACCGTGCGCCGCATGTGGCCCTACCTGCGTGACCGCCGCATCGATGCGTATGGGGATATGACGCGGAGGTTCAGGGATTGAGGAACACCGGGTGATGGGTGATGGGTGATGGGTGATGGGTGATGGGTGATGGGTGATGGGTGATGGGCAAGAGTGAAATGCACCTTAACTCCGCAGTCAACGTGTTTTAATCACCCATTACCCATAACTCATTACCAGCTAAACGATTACACTATTCACACAGATAACAGGTACAACGAGCCATGATCCTGATCCTTTCCGCCAACACCGACCGCAACGGCGCCGAGTTCCGCCAGTTGATGACTCATCTGGAACATCTGCCGAACATCCAGTCGCGCATCCATCAGGAGACAGGCACCAAGCAGACCCTGACCGAGATCTATCTGATCGGCGATACGCTTGTGCTGAATGAGGCGGAGATGTCGGTGCTGCCCTGCGTGGAACGCGTGGTGCGCGTATCCGAGGAATACCGTGTGCTCGGCCGCCACAAGGGCGACAACCGCCCCACCTCGTTCGAATACAACGGTCTGCGCTTCGGTCAGGATACGCTGCATGTCTTCGCCGGTCTGTGCGCCGTCGATACCCCCGAACATGTCGAGCGCATGCTGAAGGCGCTGCAGGAGAACGGCCAGGTCTGCACGCGTATGGGCGCCTACAAGCCGCGTACAAATCCCTACTCCTTCCAGGGCCACGGCAAGAAGTGCCTGCCCTACGTGTTCGAGCTGGCGGGCAAGTACGGCATCAAGTGCATCGCCATGGAGGTGACGCACGAGGCCCACATCATGGAGATCAAGGCGGCGCTGGAGCAGACCGGTAACCCCACCGGCATCATGCTGCAGATCGGCACGCGCAACACGCAGAACTTCGAGCTGCTCAAGTTCACCGGCCGTCAGCACGAATTCCCGGTACTACTGAAGCGCGGCTTCGGCATCACGCTGGAGGAATCACTCAACGCGGCGGAATACCTCGCCAGCGAGGGCAATCGCATGGTGATCTTCGGGCTGCGCGGCATGAAGACCAACATGGGCGACCCGCACCGCAACTTCGTCGACTTCGCCCATGTGCCGGTCATCAAGCGCCTGACGCGCATGCCGGTGTGCATCGACCCGTCGCACTCGGTCGGCGCGCGCACACGCAACCCGGACGGTATTCTCGACCTCATGCACGTCACCGCCCAGGGGATCGTCGCCGGCGCCAACAGGGTACTGGTCGACTTCCACCCCGAGCCGAGCAAGGCCCTGGTGGACGGCCCGCAGGCCCTGCTGATGAAGGAACTGCCCTATTTCCTCGAAGACATCCGCATCGCGCGCGAGGCGTATGAAAAGCGGGTGAAACTGGCCCAGGCCAACGCATAAATCAGTTGGGGAGGGATTTCAAATCCGTCCCCTACCGTTGTTAAGGGGACAGATTTTAAATCTGTCCCCTTGCCACACATTCCACATACTACGGCAGCGACAGCAGCAGACGCACCAGCCGGGCGCCGGTCTTAGAATTTGGGGTCAGAATAAAAACTTGGGACAGAATAAATGGCGCGCCTAGGAACGACGATCGAGTTTTTCTCTGACCTCAAATTCTGCAAGAGCGCGTGACCGCGAAGCTGCTGACGCGGGTCAACGCGGCACTCAAAAAAGGCGAATGAGGCGTGATGGGTGATGGGTGATGGGTGATGGGTGATGGCAATAAAATTAAGTGCCCTGACGGCTACAGGTCAAGCCATTCTTCTGCCCCAAGTCAAAACGGTTTTTTCTAATCACCATTCACCCATTACCCATCACCATCTTTCAATAACACCACCGCATACGCCGCAATCCCCTCCGCCCTTCCGGTAAACCCCATGCCCTCGGTCGTGGTGGCCTTGACGTTGACGCAGTCGATGGGGAGGCCGAGATCGGCGGCGAGGATGGCGGTCATGGAGTCGATGTAGGGGGAGAACTTCGGTTTCTGCGCGATCAGCGTGGCGTCGACGTTGACGACGGTGTAGCCGCGCTTGCGAATCTCTTCCAGCACGCGCCGCAGCAGAATCCGGCTGTCGATGCCGGCGTATTCGGCCGAACTGTCCGGGAAGTGGCGGCCGATGTCGCCGAGCGCCGCGGCGCCGAGCAGCGCATCGCACAGGGCATGGATCAGCACGTCGCCGTCGGAGTGGGCGAGCATGCCAAGTTCATAGGGTATCTCAACGCCGCCGATGACCAGCGGCCGGTCGGGCGCGAAACGGTGGGCGTCGTAGCCGCAGCCGATACGGATCATTCGCTTTCCTCCCGCTGCCTGTTCAGAAACACTTCAGCAAGCGCGAGGTCGCCCGGCGCGGTGATCTTGATGTTGTCGGCGTGACCTTCCACCATGCGTACGGCATGTCCTGCGTGCTCCATCGCGCCCGCTTCGTCCGTCACCATGTGCCCGCCAGCGACCGCGGCCTCGAGGGCGGTCCGCAACGCATCGAGACGAAACATCTGCGGCGTCAGCGCGCGCCACACGCCATCGCGCGCCAGGGTTTCGATTACATCGCCCTTCGCGTTGACGCGCTTCAAGGTGTCGGGCACCGGCACGCCGAGCAGGCCGCCAACCGGATGCTCCTGCAGCATGGCGATCAACCGGTCGAGATCGGAACGGCGCAGGCAGGGTCGCGCGGCGTCATGGACCAGCACCCAGTCGTGCGGCTGACCCAGCACGCTGAGATGGCGCAAGGCATTCAGTACGGAGTGGTGGCGGTCCGCCCCACCCGTCACGGTGTGCAGCGGGCACGCGGTGGACGGCGTCAATTGCGTCCATGAGTCATCGCCTGGCGCCAGCGCAACCACGATGCCGGACACCAGCGGATGATCGGAGAACAGCGCGAGGGTGTGTTCGATGACACTGCGGCCGGCGATCTCGAGATATTGCTTCGGTACGGTGGCGCCCATGCGGTTGCCGGCGCCCGCCGCGGGGATCACCACCCAGTAAGCAGGCGCGTCGCCGCGATCCCTGATTCTGTCGCTCGCGTCCGTCATACCGTCCTCCCGGCAGGCCCCTCAGGGCTCAACCGTCTGAAAAAATGTCTCGCCCTTGCGGATCATGCCGAGTTCGGCGCGCGCGCGTTCTTCCACCGCCGCCACTCCCTGCTTCAGATCGGCGACCTCGGCCTCCAGGCCCTCGTTACGCTCGCGCAGTCCTTCGTTTTCCTGCGTCTGGTGCGCGATCTCGTAATTGAGCCGCCAGATGCTGGCGATGCCGCCGTCGTGCGACCACAGGCGGATCTGCAGGACGATCAGGAGGAAGAGCAGTATGGCGACCGTGGCGCGCGAAAGCAGGCGGCTATGATCGCCGGCGAAGATGCGCAGATAGAACGGCAGGCGCTGGCCCTTGCGCATCGATCGCGGCATCGCGCCGCCTCGTCTTCTTTTCAGGGCCACGGTCGCCAAGAATTGTTATCACTCCTTGCGGAAGAACCGCAGCGCGCCGCGGCCGGCATACTTGCCATTGCCGGCGAGCGCCTCTTCGATGCGCACCAGGCGGTTGTACTTCGCCACGCGATCCGAGCGCGACAGCGAACCGGTCTTGATCTGACCGGCACTGGTCGCGACCGCGAGGTCGGCGATGAAGGTATCCTCGGTCTCGCCGGAGCGATGCGAGATCACCACGCTGTAGCCGGCATCCTTGGCCATGCGGATCGCGGCCAGCGATTCGGTCAGCGTGCCGATCTGGTTGACCTTGATCAGGATCGAATTCGCGATGTTGCGCTCGATGCCTTCCTTGAGGATCTGGGTGTTGGTGACGAAGAGGTCGTCGCCGACCAGCTGGACGCGGTCGCCAATCTTGCGTGTCAGCAGATCCCAGCCGTCCCAGTCGTTCTCCGCCATGCCATCCTCGATCGAAACGATCGGGTAACGCGTTGCCCAGTCCTGCAGATAGGCGGCGAATTCCGACGAGCTCAGTTGACGCCCCTCCGATTCGAGATGATAGGCGCCATCCTTGTAGAACTCGGAGCTGGCCGGGTCGAGCGCGATGAAGACATCCTCGCCCGCCTTGTAGCCGGCGCGCTTGACGGCCTCGAGTATGACTTCGATCGCCTGCTCGTTGGAGGCCAGGCTGGGCGCGAAACCGCCCTCGTCGCCCACGGCGGTATTGAGGCCGCGCTCGTGCAGCACTTTCTTCAGGGTATGGAATACCTCGGCGCCGATGCGCAGCGCCTCGCGGAAATCCGGGGCGCCGACCGGCATGATCATGAATTCCTGCATGTCGAGGCTGTTGTCGGCATGCACGCCGCCGTTGATCACGTTCATCATTGGCACCGGAAGGGTAAAACCGCCCTCGCCGCCCAGGTAACGATAGAGCGGCTTGCCCGCGGCCTCGGCCGCGGCGCGCGCGTTGGCCAGCGACACCGCGAGTATGGCGTTGGCGCCGAGGCGCGATTTGTTCGGGGTGCCGTCGAGTTCGATCATGACGCGGTCGATCGCCGCCTGGTCCATCGCGTCCTTGCCGAGCAGAGCGCCGCGGATCTCCTTGCGAATGTTCTCAACCGCCCTGGTGACACCCTTGCCGCCATAGCGGCGCGCGTCGCCGTCGCGCAGCTCGATCGCCTCGCGCGAACCGGTGGAGGCGCCGGACGGCACCGCCGCCGTGCCACGCGCGCCACTGTCCAGGATGACATCCGCTTCGACCGTCGGATTGCCGCGCGAATCCAGGATCTCGCGCCCGATCACATCAACTATCTTCGCCATCGTATTCCTTGATCAACTCAGGTTGGATAAAAAATGGGGACTGATTTTATTTTTGCGAGATGATCTCCGCCAATGAAGAGCATCAGGTCAAAAATTAAATCTGTCCCCATTTTTTGTTCATACTGCCGGTTTCACGGCGCACAGTTTACGCTTTTCCGGGGGAATTTCAAAAATCGGCCTCGATGAAGCCGGCGCGCTTGACCACCGCGTCCAGGTCGCACAGGGTACGGAGAAGCTCCTCCATGCGGTCCAGCGGCCAGGCGTTGGGGCCGTCGCTCAGGGCGCGGTCGGGATCGGGGTGGGTCTCCATGAACAGGCCGCTGACCCCCGCCGCCACGGCGGCGCGCGCCAGCACCGGCACGAACTCGCGCTGGCCGCCCGACGCACTGCCCTTTCCGCCCGGCTGCTGCACGGAATGGGTGGCATCGAACACGACCGGGCAACCGGTTTCGCGCATGACGGCCAGGCCGCGCATGTCGGATATCAGGGTGTTGTAGCCGAAGGACACACCGCGTTCGCACACCATGATCTGCTGATTGCCGGTTTCGCGCGCCTTTTCCACCACGTTCTTCATGTCCCACGGGGCGAGAAACTGGCCCTTCTTGATGTTGACCGGCTTGCCCTGGCGGGCGACGTTCTGAATGAAGGTGGTCTGGCGACACAGGAATGCGGGCGTCTGCAGCACGTCGACCACGGAGGCGACCTCCTCCAGCGGCGTGTCCTCATGTACATCGGTCAGCACAGGCACACCGATGCGGTTCTTTACCTCTTCCAGTACGCGCAGTCCCTCTTCCAGACCCGGCCCGCGGTAGCTCTTGCTCGAAGTGCGGTTGGCCTTGTCGAAGGAGGATTTGTAAATGAACGGGATGCCGACGCGCTGCGTCAGTTCCTTCAGCGCCTGGGCGGTCTCCAGCGCCAGCTCCCGGCTTTCAATCACGCACGGACCGGCGATCAGAAAGATCGGCCGGTCGATCCCGGCCTCGAAACCACACAGCTTCATGGCGATCAGGCCTCCGCCAGCGCGCGCTTCGCGCCCTGCTCGGCAAGGACGCGCGCCTGGCGCACGAATCCACTGAACAGGGGGTGGCCGTCACGGGGGTTGGAGGTGAATTCGGGATGGAACTGGCTGGCCACGAACCATGGATGGTCACTCAGCTCGATCATCTCCACCAGCTGGCCGTCGAGTGAGCGGCCGGAAATGACCATGCCGGCCTGCTGCAAGGCATCGAGGAAGCCGTTGTTGACCTCGTAACGGTGGCGATGGCGTTCCGAGATGATGTCCTGCCCGTACAGCTCGCGCGCCAGGGTGCCCGGCTCCAGGCGGCACTGCTGGGCGCCGAGACGCATCGTGCCGCCGAGATCGGATTCCTGTGTGCGGCGCTCGACCTGTCCCTCCGCCGTGATCCATTCCGTCACCAGGGCGATGACCGGGTACGGCGTGGTGGGATTGAACTCGGTGCTGTGCGCGCCGGCCAGTCCGGCCTTGCTGCGCGCGAATTCGATGACGGCGACCTGCATGCCGAGACAGATGCCCAGATACGGCACCTTGTGTTCGCGCGCGTAGCCGGCGGCGCGGATCTTGCCCTCGATGCCGCGTTCGCCGAAACCGCCGGCGACCAGGATCGCGTCCATGCCGTGCAGGAGGCCGGTGCCGCTGCGCTGGATCTCCTCGGCATCGATGTAGCGGATGCGCACACGCGTGCGGGTGTGAATGCCGGCGTGAAGCAGTGCCTCGGACAATGACTTGTAGGCATCGGTCAGGTCGGTGTACTTCCCGACCAGCGCGATGGTGACCTCGGCGGTCGGATGCTCGATCGCCTCCACGATCCTCTCCCAGGAGGACAGATCGGCCTTCGGCACATCGAGATGGAATTTCTCCGCCACCAGATCATCCAGACCCTGTTCATGCAGCAGCAGCGGGATCTTGTAAATGCTGTCCACGTCGATGGCGGAGATAACGGCGCGTTCCTGCACATTGGTGAACAGCGCGATCTTGCGCCGTTCATCGCGCGGCAGCGGGCGGTCGGCGCGGCACATCAGGATGTCGGGCTGGATACCGATCGACAGCAATTCCTTCACCGAGTGCTGCGTCGGTTTGGTCTTGATCTCTCCGGCGGTCGGAATGTAAGGCACCAGCGTCAGGTGCATATAGAGGGCGTTTTCGTGGCCGATCTCGATGCCGAGCTGGCGGATGGCCTCCAGGAACGGCAGCGATTCGATGTCGCCGACCGTGCCGCCGATCTCGACCAGCGCGATGTCCGCGTCGCCGGCGCCGGCGCGGATGCAGCGCTTGATTTCGTCGGTGATGTGCGGGATCACCTGCACCGTGGCGCCAAGATAATCGCC
>JADLET010000170.1 GCA_020845975.1 Gammaproteobacteria bacterium
GAGGCCGACAATCTCAAGGCAAGGCTGGCGTTGCTCGGCGTGCAGGCATCGATCCAGACCGTCATCATCAGCGACGACAACACCTGGTACCGTGTCCGGGTTGGCCCCTACAAAAACCTGAAAGACCTGGAACAGGCCCGCACCGCCCTGCAACGCAACGATGTCGAGTACATGCTGCTGGGGCTGGGGCGTGATGGTTAAACCAAGGACTAAGGACTAAGTTTAACCCCAGAAAAACGTCCTGGTTGAGTGCTTTGATTTTCACTCAGTCCTTAGTCCTAAGTCCTTAGTCCTGTTTTTTCAATCTTCCAGATACGTATACCCCGTAATGCCGTCCTGCAACGTCTCGTGGCACAGGGCCTGCTGCTGCTTACCCAGCGGGCTTTCCGCCACCGCCCGGCGCAGGCGCTCCAGCAGCACCTCGGGATTGAAGCGCACGTAGCGCAGCACCGAATCGACCGTGTCGCCGGGCTGCGGCTGGCCGAGGCGGTAACCGCCGTGGCCATCGAGTTCCACATTGATCGCGTTGGTATCCCCGAACAGGTTGTGCATGTCCCCGAGGATCTCCTGGTAGGCGCCGATCATGAAGATCCCGAGCAGATAGGGTTCGTTCGCGCGCGGCGCGTGCAGCGGAAGCGTGGTCTCGACGCCCTCCCGGTCCACGTAGTAATCGATGCGGCCGTCCGAGTCGCAGGTGATGTCGAGGATCACCGCACGGCAGTCGGGGCGCTCGTCGAGGCGGTGCAGCGGAATGACCGGGAAGATCTGGTCGATCGCCCATACGTCCGGAATGGACTGGAACACGGAGAAATTGCAAAAGAACTTGTCCGCCAGCTTCTCATTCAGTTCATCGAGCACTTCGCGGTGCGCGCGCGAGGCGCCCTGCAGTAGCGGATGGATGCGGCGACAGGTCGCATAGTAGATCTGTTCCGCGCGGGCACGCTGCTCCAGCGTAAGCAGGCCATGGATATACATGTCCTGCGCCGTGCCCAGCCAGTGGACGGTGTCGTGGTACACCTCAACCGGGGGCCTCAGCACCGCCTCGTCGTACGCGGCCCGGAGATTCTTCAGGACCGGCGCCTCCTCGGCGCCCCCGTCGCCGGCGGGAATTTCGTCCTTGGGCACCCGCTCCACGTCGATGACATTGGTGATAAGAACGGCATGATGCGCGGTCATGCCACGACCGGATTCCGTAATGATGGAGGGATGCGGCAAGCCGCGCTCGGCGCAGATCTCCCACAGCGTGTGCACCACGTTATGGGCGTATTCCTCCACGCTGTAGTTCATCGAACAGGCACTGCGCGAGCGCGTGCCCTCGTAGTCCACCCCGAGCCCGCCGCCGACGTCCATGCAGTCCAGCGGCGCGCCCATCGCGCGCAGCTCGGCATAGTAGCGGGCCGCCTCGCGCATGCCGCGCTGGATGTCGAGGATATTGGCGATCTGCGAACCGAGATGGAAATGCAGCATGCGCAGGGCCGACAGCAGCCCGGCCTCGCCCAGGCGTCGCACCATGTGCAGGACATCCGGCGCGGGCAGTCCGAACTTGGACTTTTCGCCGCCCGTGTTCTGCCATTTGCCCTTGCCGATCGAAGCCAATCGCACGCGCATCCCGATCAGCGGCTCGATGCCGAGGGCGCGCGATTCCTCGATCACCAGCTCCAGTTCGGAGAGCTTCTCCACCACGATATACACGCGATTACCGAGCAGGCGGCCGATCAGCGCGAGGCGGATGTATTCGCGGTCCTTGTAGCCGTTGCACACCACCAGTCGGTTGCCCACGTCGGACATCCCGAGCACGGCCATGAGTTCGGGCTTGCTGCCCGCTTCCAGGCCGACGCGGCCGTTGCCGTGGCGCAGGATCTCTTCCACCACGCTGTGCTGCTGGTTCACCTTGATCGGGTACACCGGGGAATAGTCGCCGCCATAGCCATCCTGCTTCATCGCCGCGGCGAAGGCGCCACACAGCACATCGATGCGGTCGTGCAGAATGTCGGTAAAGCGCACCAGCACGGGCGTCGACAGACCCAGCTCACGGATGCGGCCGGTCAGCTCGTGGAGATCGATCCCGGCGCCGGTGCGTTCACGACCCGGCCGCGCGAGCAGATGCCCGTGCTGGCCGATATCGAAGTAGCCGTTGCTCCAGTGGGGAATGTTGTAGGCGAGGCGCGCCTGCTGCAGATCCCAATCCTTGTCTTTCATCGTTACGCCGCTGCCTGCGGGATGCCCCGCCGTTGTCGCCACCGTCAATCGCGCCTGTTCATCAGGCCGAAACCCTGTTTATAATAGGCGCGCATCACGCATTTTGAAACCCTGGACACAACAACGGGACAGCACCATGAGCCTGGATCAGAACTGGTTTACCGAAGTGGGCGAAAGTACCGGCATCGCCTTCTCGCTCCGCATCACCGGCAAGCTCCACGACGAGCAGACCGAATATCAGCGCATCGAGATCTACGAGACCACGGATTTCGGCCGCCTGATGACGATCGACGGCTACATCATGCTCTCCCAGCGTGACAACTTCCTCTACCACGAGATGCTCTCCCATCCCGTGCTGTATACCCACGTCAATCCAAAGAGCGTGCTGATCATCGGCGGCGGCGATTGTGGCACCCTGAGCGAGGTGCTCAAGCATGAATCCGTCAAATCCGCGGTGCAGGTGGAGATCGACGAGCGCGTTACACGGCTGTCCGAGCAATTCTTCCCCGAGCTGTGTGGCGCCAATGACGATCCGCGTGCGCGCCTGGTCTTCGGTGACGGCATCAAGTGGGTGACCGACTCCGAACCGGAAAGCTACGATGTCATCATCATCGACAGCACCGATCCGATTGGACCGGCGGCGGGGCTTTTTTCCGAACCGTTCTACCGCGACTGTTTCCGCGCCCTGCGCCCGGGCGGAATCATCGCCCAGCAGAGCGAATCGCCCCTGCTGCACATGAAGCTGATCAGTGCGATGCGGAGGTCGATGCGCAACGCGGGTTTCAGCGACCTGCTCACCCTGAACTTTCCCCAGTGCGTCTACCCGTCGGGCTGGTGGAGCGCCACGCTGGCGGGCAAGAACGTCGCGCTCAGGAACATCCGGGATCAGGACATCGTGGACAAATCGTTCGGGACACAGTACTACAACCTGGCGATGCACCAGGCCTGCATCGCGCAGCCCGAGTTCTTCCGCAGAGAAATCGAGGTCTGACAATCCGCCGGCGCGCAGGCGCCGGCCCCTCAGTCACACCACTTTTCCACGTCCTCGCGCGACCTGCCGAGCACCATCTCACGCTCCTCGTCCGAAAGGAACACGCGCTCGCCATTGGCGTCCACCCGGTACATGCGCTCGATGCTCCCATTGTGCTCCAGGGTCTGGCGCGCGATCTGGCAGTTCTGCTCGCGAACCTTGCGCCGCTGCTCCTCCATGGCCGCCTGTTGCTCCTCCCTGGATGCCGGCGCCTTTGACGCCGCATCTTCCTCCTCCGCGTCCGCCTCGCCCTCATCCTCCTCGATCAGGTCAGGGACCGACGATGTCACCCGCATCTCTTCCGCCGCCGCATTGGGCACGGGACGATCGCTGAAATGCACCACACCGGATTCATCCGTCCACTTGTAGACGGTCTCCGCGGCAAGACAGGTGAAAGAGACGGCACCGAGCAACGCCGTCGTTACGAACAGGGATTTCTTCATCGGACGCCCCATGCATGGTTAGGGAGTTATGCCGAGGATATCGGCTGACCAGCACCTTTCCTTACCCTGCGGGCGGTGCCCGTACGGCGTCGGGAAAGGTATAATCAGCGGGATTTTAATCACTTTCAGCGCCGCTGAGGAGACTCCCGTGTCCGATGAACCCGTAGCCGCACAAAAATTTCCCTACGTTAAGAGCCTCGCGCCCGGCACCTACTACTGGTGCGCCTGTGGAAAATCGGCGAACCAGCCCTTTTGCGACGGGTCCCACCAGGGAACCGCGTTTTCACCCGTGCAATTCACCATCACCTCCCGCGCGCCGGTCGCCCTGTGTGGCTGCAAGCGCACCCAGGAGCCGCCGTTTTGTGACGGATCGCACAGCAACCTCTAGACACGTCCCGGGGCAGCGCGCCCCGTGAAAAAAAGAAGGGCGCCAAAAGGCGCCCTTCCGAATCACAACCGCTGTTGCGGCTGTCAGAGGTTGTACCCGCGCTCGTCGTGCAGCGACAGATCCAGACCTTCCGTCTCCTGCTCCTCGTTCACGCGCAGACCCATGATGACATCCAGCACCTTGAGGATGATGAAGGTGGCCACCGCACAGTAAATGACGGTGATCGCTACACCCTTCACCTGGATCATGAACTGGCTGAAGCTGCCCGGGACGCCGCCGATGGCCTCCACCGCGAAGATGCCCGTGAGCAGCGCACCGACGATACCGCCGACCGCATGCACCCCGAACACATCGAGCGAGTCATCATACTTCAGCGCACGCTTGAGCTTGGTGGCCGCCAGGAAGCAGATGATACCGGCCACGATTCCGATGATCAGCGATCCCACCGGACCCACGAAACCGGACGCCGGGGTGATGGCAACCAGGCCCGCGACCGCGCCGGAGACGATACCGAGCACGCTGGGCTTGCCATGGGACAGCCACTCGCTGAACATCCAGGCCAGCGCCGCCGCCGCCGTTGCGATCTGGGTCACCGCCATCGCCATTCCCGCACGACCGTCAGCCGCCACCGCGGAACCGGCGTTGAAGCCGAACCAGCCTACCCACAGCATTGACGCACCGATCACCGTGAGTCCAAGGTTGTGCGGCGCCATCGGGCTGGTCGGCCAGCCCTTGCGCTTGCCCAGCACCAGGGCCGCGACCAGACCGGCAATACCCGCGTTGATATGCACCACCGTGCCGCCCGCGAAGTCCAGCACGCCCATGTCCCAGAAGTAACCGCCGTCGCCACTCCACACCATGTGCGCGATCGGAGCGTATACCACCAGTGACCAGATGCCCATGAACCACAGCATGGCGGAGAACTTCATGCGCTCCGCGAAGGCGCCGACGATCAGCGCCGGGGTGATGATGGCGAAGGTCATCTGGAAGGTCATGAATACGCTCTCAGGGAAGGCCGCCACGAGGCTGTCCTTCTCCATGCCGGCCAGGAAGGCCTTACTCAGACCACCGATGAACGAGCTGAGATTGGTCACGCCTTTCTCCATTCCGGTGGTATCGAAGGCCAGGCTGTAACCGAACATCATCCACAGGATGCTGATCAGGCAGGTGATGGCGAAACACTGCATCATCACCGACAGCACGTTCTTGGAACGCACCATGCCGGCGTAAAACAGGGCCAGGCCGGGGATGGTCATGAACAGCACCAGCGCCGTGGAGGTCAGCATCCAGGCCGTATCACCGGAATTCAGCGTTGGGCCTGCCTCTTCCGCCGGAGCAGCTTCTTCGGCGGGGGCCTCCGCCGTCTCCACCGCCTCCATGGAGACTTCCGGGGACATCACCTCTTCCTGGGCCCACACGCCGAAGGCGACGGTCAGCAACGTCAGCATCATCAGTGCGCGGACCAGATTCTTATATAGTTTCATTTCATTTCCTCCCAGTGTGTCACAGTGCGTCGGAGCCGGTTTCACCCGTACGGATGCGCACCGCTTGCTCAAGGTTAAATACAAAGATCTTGCCGTCGCCGATCTTGCCGGTCTGGGCCGATTTGGTAATCGCTTCAATCACCTGCTCATACAAACTGTCATCAACGGCCACCTCTATCTTCACCTTGGGGAGAAAATCGACAACATACTCGGCGCCTCGATAGAGCTCGGTGTGCCCCTTCTGGCGCCCGAAACCCTTTACCTCGGTTACGGTGATACCCTGTACGCCGATGTCGGACAGGGCTTCGCGAACATCGTCGAGCTTGAACGGCTTGATTATCGCGCTGACTAGCTTCATGACATTTCCCTCTTTAATGGGTACATATAAGGATTACTGCCGCGGGATGGAGATCCCGGGGTGATTCACGGACACAGAGTAAATTGCAGCAACCATGCCACCGGCTGAAATCTGTTTTTTATCAATATATTAGATAGAATTTTCGCACGCCTCACCCGCGCCAATTGCACTATATTGATACGCCCGGGATCGATGAATGCTCTAAATATGTGCGTCGATTCAGGCTTAATCGGCATGCCTGATTCACGTACAATCCAGGTTCACGCACCAGACACTCAGGGAGCCGCGATGCTGGACCCCAAGATCATCGAAGACCTCAGCCAGCGCCTGAGCCATGCGGTACCGGACGGCGCTCGCGTCCTCAAGCAGGATCTGGAGAGAAACTTCCGCGCGGTGCTGAATGGCGCCTTCGCCCGGCTCGATCTGGTCACGCGCGAGGAGCTGGAGGTTCAGGAAAACCTCCTGGCGCGCACCCGGGAAATGCTCGACGGACTGGCGGCGCGCATCAATGAACTCGAAAGGAGACTGCGGGACAAAACAGACTGAGTCCCCGCGGCAACAACTACGGTCCGGGTCCGCCCGGATCATCCGACAACAGGATTTCAAGGATGAGATTCAGTGTCGCTGGCCATTATCCACACCCGCGCCCAGACCGGCGTTGACGCGCCGCTGGTTACCGTCGAGGTCCACCTCTCCAACGGGCTGCCCGCGCTCGCCATCGTCGGCCTGCCTGAAGCCGCGGTGAAGGAAAGCAAGGAGCGCGTACGCGCCGCCCTGCTCCACGCCAATTTCGAATTTCCGGCCCGCCGCATCACGATCAACCTGGCGCCAGCCGACCTCCCCAAGGAAGGCGGCCGTTACGACCTCGCCATCGCGCTCGGCATCCTGGTCGCCTCGGGTCAGTTGCCACCCGCCTCGTGCGATCGCCACGAGTTCATCGGTGAACTGGCGCTGACCGGCGAATTGCGCGGGGTCCGCGGCATACTGCCGGCCGCGCTCGCCGCGACGGACGCGGGACGCGCCCTCATCGTTCCGGCAGCGAACGCCGCGGAAGGCGCCCTGGCCGAGGCGGCGACGCTCCATGCCGCGCATCACCTGCTCGAGGTCTGCGCCCATCTGAGCGGCGCGCGCGAACTGCCGCCCCTGATCATGCCGGCGATACCGGCACGCATCGTCACTGAGGATCTTGCCGATGTGCGCGGACAACATCACGCCAGGCGCGCGCTCGAGATCGCGGCGGCGGGCGGCCACAGCCTGTTGATGATCGGACCACCCGGGACCGGCAAGACCATGCTCGCAAGCCGCCTGCCCGGCATTCTGCCACTGATGACGGATCAGGAAGCATTGGAAACCGCCGCCGTCGCCTCCATCAGCGGCAATGGCTTCGAGATCCGGCACTGGCGGGAACGACCGTTCCGCGCCCCGCATCACACCGCCTCCGGCATCGCGCTGGTCGGCGGCGGCAGCTCGCCCCGGCCCGGAGAGATCTCGCTGGCGCACAATGGCGTACTGTTTCTGGACGAGCTCCCCGAATTCGACCGCCGCGTGCTCGAGGTGCTGCGCGAACCGCTGGAATCGGGCCGCATCATGATCTCGCGCGCGGCGCGTCAATGTGAATTCCCGGCGCGCTTCCAGCTCGTCGCGGCGATGAACCCCTGTAACTGTGGATATCTGGGCGATTCCTCGGGACGCTGCCGCTGCACCGCCGAACAGATCCAGCGCTATCGCGCGCGCGTCTCGGGACCGCTGCTCGACCGCATCGACATGCATATCGAAGTGCCCGCGCTGCCGCGCTCCGCATTAAGGCAGGCCACGAATGAATCAACGCCCACCAGCGCGCAGGTGCGCGAGCGCGTCATACAGGCAAGACAACGTCAACTCGCGCGCGATGGCAAACCCGCGCATCAACTCGCGCCAAGGGAGATCGAACGAAGCTGCGCAATCGATGCAAGCATGGCGGCCCTGCTCGAAAGAGCGGCGACGCAACTGGGATTGTCAGCGCGCGCCTATCACCGCATCCTCAAGGTCGCGCGCACCATCGCAGATCTTGATGCAGAAGAACAAATCGGTCACGCACATCTCGGCGAAGCGATTGGTTACAGAACTCTGGACCGAAGATCCACCACATGAGCAGAGCAATACGTTCTCAAGCATTCTGCGCTCTTGATCCCTTGCGTGGTTTAAGCTTACTTCCTCTTTTGTTGTTGATCCCGTTATCGAAGTAAAATCGTCACATGGTGGATTACTGTGTTCTCTTGGCCTTGTGGTTGCTCATTAAGGTGTGATCCACCCCACGATTCCGCCATCAAGTGCACATGCTCTGTCCTCCCATCTTGGAGAAATTTAAGTTGAGCTAACAGAGATTCGAGGCCAGCATGGTCTAAAAAAACCTCCAGTTCGTCCGCTGTCTCGCCAGATTGTGGTTTTTTCAATTCAAAACTAATTATCATGGCCCCTCCATTGGGTAATCTCTTGGGGTAAACGTATCCCGCATACCACGTGGCCGATGAACACCCACATGAGGGCCCTTCGGATAAAGATGGCTCGCGTTAATGTGATAACCGCGACCTGTTTTCGGATTTACGTATGTACCTCGACCCACAACAGGATCAGGTCCCTTTCGAACATATCCTTTCTTCTCGAGCATCTCAGCAACTTCCTTTGACGTTTTACCTTTGAATGGATTTACTCCCAGCGATTTTGCGGTGTTACCGGGACTCGGATCAAAAATGCCGAGTGCTAGCAGTCCAAGTGCCGTGGTTTTCTCGTCAAACGTGGAGCACTGATTATTAACTGTGGTGTAAGCATGACGAGCATCGTTCGCAGTGTCGTACGTATTCCACAGTGCCAAAGCATAGGCACCAGCCCTAATAGCTAAGGCCCGACATGCTGGATTAACTGCACATGCAATGATCGCCGGAACAAATTCTCCAGTTGGATCAGCATATATAACCGGATTACTCAGCGCATAACTATATGTGTTAATCCCCCCTGCCAACCCAATCGGATCACTCTGCATATACCGCCCGGTGACCGGATCGTAATCCCGGAAGTAATTGTAGTTGAGCCCGGACTCCTGGTCATAATACTGCCCCGGGAAGCGCAGATTATAGGTGAAGGCCACACTGTTGGTGTCCGGGTCCTCGTTCGCCGCTGCGGTGCCAAAGGGATCGCTGTCCCAGCGCCAGATGACGGTGTTCGAGGTGTCGCTGATCGCCCGCGGGGTGTTGAGGTGGTCGGTGTGGACGTAGTAAATCGCGCTCGACTTCAGGATACCGACCGGCTGGGTGTCTAGGTAGACGGTCTCATTAATGGCTGTGCCGGTGTTGTCGTACTCCCCGATCAGCTGGCCCTGCTCGTCATAGATATAGAGTGTGCTGGTCCCCGAGACGGTTTTCTTGATGCGCTGCCCGAGGCCATTGAGCGTGTAGCTGGTGGTGCCGTCGACGCCGGTGAGGCGGTTCCTGGGGTCGTAGGTGTAGGTGTGCGTACTGTCCCCGGTGACGTTGCCGTTGCTGGCGTAACTGTAGCTCCGGTTGTGGATCCCGCTGATGCTCGTGATCCGGTTGTTGGTCGAGACGATGCTGTAGGTGTCGGTGTTGGACGCCTCGGTGAATTGGGTCCGGTTACCGGTGGCATCGTAGCTGTAGGTCTGGCTGGCGACCCCGGAATAACTGGTCAGCCGGTCCAGAATGTCGTAGCCGTAGCTCTGGCTGCCGACGGCGGTGATCCGGCTCGCGTCGTCGTAGGTCAGGTTGGTGGCCGTGCCGCCCAAGGTGTAGGAGGCGACTCGCCCATCCTCATCGAGCAGCCGGCTGTAGCTGCTGCTGTTGCCCCAGGTCCAGCCGGCTGCCCCGCCCAACGGGGCATACGCGACGTTCTCGAGCAAGGTCGTGCTGTCGACCTCGATCTCGGCAATCCGGCCTTGCAGGTCGTAGTCGTAGCCCACTACCTTCCCGGACGGATAGGTCATCTGGGTCAGGTGGCCGTCGCTGTCGTAGGTGTAGCTCGTGGTCAGCGTGACCGACCCGATCGTCTGGGCCTTGGACGTCACCCGACCTTTGATGTCGTAGGTGTAGGTGGTGGTACTGTCGTCGTCTTCGATCTCCGTCAGTTTTCCGACGCCGTAGGTGCCGCTGTCGTACTCGAAGTCGGAGGTCACTGTGGTGCTGCTCAGGGTGGCGCTGACCTGGGTGATGCGGTTTAAGGCATCGTAGGTGTAGGTGGTGACGGCCCCGCGGGCGTCGGTGCTGGTCAGCAGGTTGCCGGCGGCATCATAAGTATTGGTGGTGGTGCCGGTGTCGGGGCTCACGATCTGCTTCAGGTTGTCGAGCGCGTCCACGGTATAAGTGGTGCTGTGGCTGCGGGCGTCGGTGACCTGGGTCAGCTGGTCACGGGCGTTGTAGGTGAAGCCGGTGACCCCGGAGTTGGGATCGGTGACCTGGGTAATCCGGTTCAGCGCATCGTAGGTCCGGCCGGCGGTGTGGCTTAATGGATCGGTGCTGCTGGTCAGATTGCCATTGTTGTCGTAGGCGTACTCGGTGGACTGGTCGTCGGCGCCGAGGTCTTCCAGCAGGCGATTCATGGTGCTGTAGACCCGGGAGCGGGTCTGGGTCAGGGTGTCGTTCGGGTCGTAGATATCCTCCTGGATGCGGTTGCCCATGGCATCGAGGGTATAGGTGATGTAGTTTCCGATTCGGTCGGCAATGCCAGTCAGGCGATGGGCTTCGTCGTAGGTGTAGTCCAGGTAGCTGTCGTCCGGCAGGGTCACTCGGGTCAACTGACCCACGTTGTCGTAGGTGTAGGTCGTGGTCTCGCCCCCGGTGGTGCGGCTCGTCAGGCGGCCGCGCAGATCATAGGTCAGGGTGGTGGTGAGACCGTTGGGGTCAACGATGGTCAGCGGGTGGCCGTGATCGTCGTAGCTCGTGATCTGGGTGACCTGACTGAGCGCATTGGTGATCGAGGAGATATTGCCGGCGCTGTCGTAGGCGAAGGTGGTGATGTCGGAGACGTCGGTGCGAGGACCGTTGATGGTGTAGAGCTGGCCGTTTCCGGTGTAGGTATAGGTCCAGGTGCGGCTCGTGCTTGTCCCTGTGTCTGTGATGGTCTTCTGGGTCAGCAGGCCGTTACTGTCGTAGGTGAAGGCCGTCGTCTTGCCAGACTCTGTGATTAGCGCCGGCAGGGCTAGGGTCGAGTGCCAAGTAGTGGTGATCGTGCGGGCCTGTGGCGTGCCATAGGTTTCGGTACGGGAAGTTTCTAATCCACGGCCATTACTACTGCTGCCGCTGTAAGAGTGAACCGCCCCGGGAATCGTGGAGGCCAGTGGGTTAACGTAACACCGGCATTTCAGCTCGCTGGCTGAGTTTCCGGTAGTAGTTTGCCTCAGCTTCGGCGGGCGGTATATAGCCGATGGATCCGAGC
>JADLET010000171.1 GCA_020845975.1 Gammaproteobacteria bacterium
CCCCGATGCTCCTGTACCAGACGGACCGCTCGCTCACGCACTTCCGGGGAAAACTTGTTTGACTTGTTTGCGTTCATGGCTCCATTCTCTCAAAGGTTGGAGCCTCCACGAAACCCGGGGCGGTTCATTTATCGAGAGCAATATTGTAAGGATTGGTAGCTCCATCTTCCCGCGCTACAAATCTATTTTTATCTATTACACAGCATATAAGAATAAAATTACTCCCTTCTATAATCTCTGTTAAATCTCCGATGAATTCTTCTTTCTCCGCTTTGCTTCTGAAACGATTAAAAGAACCTTTTTCCTTACGAATGTCATTTTCATGCAATACGACCTAGTCATGTCCGAAGTGATTAAATTTGAACTTTTCCAAAGCAGGAACTATCGCCTCACTATAGTGCCGCTTGTGAAATACACAAAATGCCAATACAAATACCGGATAATTTTGATCTACACTTTGTAGGCTATGATCACCACTCTCATCAACATAGACGATATATTTACTGAACAGTGAATCAACAGCCTCATCGCCACCATCTTTTATCGACGCAGCGATATTAGATTCGTCAAAAGTAAAAAGAGGCAGCTGATTTTTTTCTTTTTCACTCACGCGTCTTACTTCCTAACTATAAGATCACATAACGCCACAATGATCCGCACTTGACGACGAAGTCAATTATTTCGGAGTGGTCAAGGGGTCAGAGTACTTGAAATCCTCGTTCAAGTACTCTGACCCCTTGACCCGTGTATAGAACTGTTTCCGATTGAAGTGCATAACATTCGCCTTGAGACGCGCGGCGACTTTTGGCGCGTCGGCTCTCGAAGACGTTGTTATGCGTAGCCATTAGAGCTGCGATAGCCGCCAGCGCGCTGCATCCAACTCTGCTCTGGTAAAAAGTTGTGCAAATCTTGACTCTAGCATTATTTCTTCCATTGATAGATCAAGTCTATCCATGCCCTTTAATTTCTTTAGGCCATCTTGCAACTCGCCAGACGTTACAAGCTTTTTCGCGAGGGTAACGGCGTCACTTGATTGAAGCATTTGCTCAAAACGAGTTGGGTGATACTTCAATCGGTGGCATTCCAGAATTGCGGTGTAGAGTCGCGCGGCAAATTCTTGGGCCAGATTGCTCATATGAATGTACCCCTATTGCTAAGCGCTATAAATGACCAAACGCCCATAACACTTTGTCTATTTTCCGCGGTGTCCAGAACGAGGAAGTGAAACTCTCGTTATTCTCTACAGCCTTACGACGCAGGAGCCCGATCAGAAGAACGCCTGCTCGAAGAGATATGCTGAATGCCTTCCCTTTAGGTTTCTTGCTCTCGTTTATGCGGATAGCCATTTCCTTCAGTTCTTGGCCCTCGGGCAAGCCCTGTACTTCAGCTAGTGCCAGCACCAGAAATTCATCGACCGTACCAAATTGAGCAGGATGCATCAGAGCTAGCAATCCAGATCCACCCGCAATACCTAAGCCTCCAATTTCAGCAGGGACCCAATGGGGTCAGACTCGATTGGTACTTGCTTCGCCGCCAGCCACTGATAAGTGAGATTTCAATCGAGTCTGACCCCATTGTTCCTTTAGGGTGGAACCGTTTGTTGGGTTCCATCAGTGAATCCACACTGACATATTTACCTTTCCTAATGCTCTTTCGAGAGCAATCATCCCGATTAGCTTACCTACAGACGTAAGGAAAACCATCGGTGCGCCTACTTTTTCAAACGCTGTTACGAGCCGATGCAATGACGGAGCGCTTGAGGACAGGTCTGTTAAGTTCTCAGGTAAGAATGGGTAATTCTGTTGCAAAGATCCTGGCAGTTGATTTGCGCTGGCAACTCGATTGATTGTCAAGGCACCGATGCTTGCCAGGTACTCCTGACTTGGCTCAGAGAGATCAAGGCCAGGCTCGACTACATTCAGTATTAAGGACACGGTCTGTTCAAGCTGATTAAGCTCTGTAAACGCAGTATGCCTTACGTTCTTTGTATATTGAACATAGGCAAGAAACGCTATTTGTTGTCGGTTCATTTTAGTTAGAGCGCGCACTGACTCCTCGTAGACAAGCTTCATAAGAGGGTCATTGTCTGACTCCAGCCGTCTTAAAACAGCATCGGCAAGAATGCCTAGGTCGATTTGCTCTCCCTTCTCGGCGCTTCCATTGAGGGCGGTGTTAAAGCAGGCCTGAGCGTCAGGCTTCGCAAAGGCCTCAGGGGTAGCGCTGTTCGGCTTCCCGAGCCTTGCAACAAATTCTGTGATAAACGACTCAGCATTGGACTTTGCTACGGCTGCAGCTTCGGCTCGAAGGGCCGGCAGTTGGCGGTCAAGGAATATCTGCACGAGTTCCTTCACCTCAGAAAGCTGCAAACCAATGTTTACGTTACCGCCAGCTTGTATAGCTAGCGAGCCCTCTATTGCTGACTGACCTTGCTTCCCAGACACTAGTCACCCTTTCCGCTGCTATTGATCTTCACATCGCGTCCCGCCTGGATCGCAGACGATCCACCAGCAACAGTTTGTTTCTGAGATGTCTGACGTTTGAATGCCATGCGAAGCAGGTACGCCAGCACAGCAAGTGCGCTAACTCCTATTCCTGAGAATATCCACTCGGCGTTGCTCTTGAGATACTGAACTATCGCGTCCATTTGCGTGCCACTCCGATGGTCTGACAAGTTAAGCCTCATCCCACTCCTGCGACTGGTAGTCCTTACCTGAGATACGGGCGAATTCATCGGCGAACTCCCTAATGGTGACGAACAGTTCATCGTCTCCAAACGCCTTTGCTGTAAAGCCGAATGCGATGATTGTGCGATAGAAGTAATTCCACAAATCCGCGCGATGTTCGACATGACGTGGTGTACCCAACATGCCATGCATATGAAACGCCGGTGGGTTACCACCGTACATGTCCATGATGTGAGGGGAAGCCGCATGAACATAGCCAGAGTAAGCCTTGCTGATCGTGCGCGTAACTTCAACGCCACGACTTTTGTCCAAGCCGCCCTCCATCGATGCAATCCATGCGCGGATCTTCTTTCGAGGAATCATAGGTCTCTTCTGTGTCGAATCGATTGCTGTCTCCGCGTCAAACTCCTCTTCGAAGAACGCAGCGAGGTAGTTATCGTGAAGTGGCATCCATTTATTGAAGATAACGCCGAAGGCTAGGAAGGTCACATCCTCCTGAAGTTCATCTAGCACGCGCTGTAGCGCAGCCTGTTCCTGCACAAAACCGTGCGTCATCAACAGGCGAGTGGCGTGCAGGCTGCTAACAAGGCGTGCAAGCTTTTGCACCAGAGCTTGGTGCGTCGTTTTCTCGATATGCCGAAAAACGAAGCCGTCTTTGTACGGAACGACCTGTGGCTGCGGCACTCGTTTCGCCAACTGATGAACTGTGCGCTCCATGTGAGCCAATGCTTGATCGTAGAGCTGGTCGGGGCGCATATGAGACTTAACGCCTTTCTTCAGGGGACAAAACATGCTGGCGTGACTTTTGCGCAAGCAAAAGGGATGACGGCATGTTTTGGTCCGACTGCAAGAAATTGTTAGGCATTTTGCTAGCCATCCTTTTGCTCTTTCTTCTGCATCATTTGCTGCCGATCTTCCTCCCACTCTCGTTTTTCGCGCTCTCTATCTTCATGGTCGAATGTGTGTACTTTGAGCTTATGGAACCCTGATGATAGATGATGAATATCTCTTTCAATCTTCTCGAGGCTTTGTGCAATCGAATACAAATGTGGTTTTCCGAGACTGCCGTATCCTTCTAGCTCGGAGAAGTCTACTCGGAAAGTTTCGCTCTTCTTTTTGCCATCGGCGCTCTTGTAGCTAAGAGACACGTGTAGAACGGCATTAATTTTTTCCTGATAATTCTCCACCATCGAGGTAAACCCTGATCGCAGAATCTGACCAGGCCCCAAGTAATTTAGCCCCTTCTCGAATGCCTTCACTTTAAGGAAATCCTTCAACAGCAACTCGCTCCCTGCTGCTGAGCCCTCTGGCTCTATTGATACTCGGATATTGTATGCTGGTCCTAAGCCAATGTTTTTGATGTATAGATGACCAAAATTTACAAATTCTTCTTTTGGTAAAAAGTATGCGGATAACCTCGGCTCAGTTTGTGCTCGCCGCATTTGAGCTGTCTCTCGCACAAGAAAGGCCGTTAGTAGCGCGTACACAACAGTAGAAATGGCCACCACTGCCGTGAATAGCAGTGTTGCAAAATCTTGATTTTCAACTAGCCACTGAATCATGATTCTGATTGCCTAACACTTAATAAGACGGAATCGTTAATATTGGTGATAGGCAGATTCCGTATGGCACGGACATTCTCTCCGCTCTTTTCCTGGATTCAACACCGATAATCCTACCTCATTCAATGATGAAGGGCATGGATGCCACCATCGACGAGGTGGCAATACACCGCCCGAACGCAGTAGCCTGGATGCGTTACCTCTATTCTGTTAATCAGTAAGTATTAATTCGAACCGGTCGCCCATCACGAATGGACGGCGCGATTGAAGGGAGAAGTGCCTGAACCACAAAAACAAAAAGGCCGCCCCGGTAACGGTGGCGGCCTTTGTATTTCAGAGTTGCTCTGACGTCAGCGCTTGTAGCCGCTGACCATGATGAAGGGGCTCGGCGGGGCCATCTGTTCGGACTTGATGTCCTTGAAGCCGACCGCGCGCAGGATGTCTTCCATTTCGGTGGTGGAGTAGGACGAGCCCAGCACGGTGTTGATGATCTGGTTGACGCCGATCAGGGCGGCGAGCTTGGGGCCCTTCTTGTCGCCCAACAGCAGCTGCTCCTGGATCATGATGACGCCGTCCTTGTTCATGGAGTCGTAGCACTTCTTCAGCAGCTTCTTGATGTTCTCCGGCGATTCCTGGTTGGTCATCGAGGAGAGCAGCATCGCGTCGTTGCCGGTGCCGAGGCTGTCGGTGTTGTAGTCGCCGGGCAGCAGCTTCACGCGGTCGTGCATGTTGTACATGTCGACGACCTCTTTGGCGATCTTCAGGTTCTGGTCGCGGTCCATCGCCACGGCGTTCAGGCCGGGGTAGCGCTCGCAGAATTTCACCGAGAAGGTCGCGGGGCCACAGCCGACGTCCATCAGTTGCTTCTTGCCGGTGAGGTTGAACATCGAGGTCAGCACGTCGGACTGCGACAGGGCGCGGTTGTGCATGCCCATCATGTAGTTGCGCGTCTCTTCGTCGGAGTAGGCCTGGTGCATCAGCGCCGAGGGCTTGCCGGTCTTGACCGTGTTGTACAGACCGCCCCAGGCCTGGTACCAGTTCTCGAACATGTAGACGATGCCGCCCTGGTAGTACTTGCTGGACTCGGCGAGGAACATCTTGCTGAACGGGTTGTTGCGGAAGACGTCGCCGTCGCGGTCGAGGAAGCCGATGGAGACCAGCGCGCTCAGCAGCGCACCGAGGCAGCGGCGGTCGGACTCGGTCTCGCGGGCAAGGGTGTCGAGGTCCTTGCTCTTGTCATCGAGGATGCTGAAGATGTTCAGCCGGTTGGCGGCGTGCAGGACGCAGGAGTCCCAGTACGCGGAGGCCACCTGCATCACCTTCATCGGATCCATGCCTTCCGGCATGTCCCAACCCCATTCACCACTCTTCTTGTCACCCTGGGAACCTGACATGGAAACCCCCTTGATAGGATCTTATAAGGAACCTCTGATTAATCTGTCGCCTGTCATCCCGCGCTATTGAAAGCCTGCCCCCGCGAAGGCGGAGGACGGGAATCCAGAACATCAAAGACCTGGATGCCTGCTGGAGCCAGCCCCCGAACCGCAAGGGGCGGGCATCATGAATCCGTTCGACCTTTCCTGGATGCCGGTAAGGTATTGAAAAATACCGGCAAAATATAACGAAAAACGTCGAAATTGTCCAGCCGGCGGGCCGGTCCCGTGCCCTGTTCAGCCCCTCCTGTGGTCGGCCAGGTCATTGCCTGGCGGGGAAAAATTCGTGATTCGGACCCCGTCAGTCCCGCACATGCCGCAGCAACAGCCACAGGTACTTGCCGTTCTTAGCGACATGCGAAGAGCGAATCTTGAGACCGGGGAGCTCCTTCAGGGTGTTGGAGCGCCCTGCCCGGCCGGATCACTCGTGCTCGAGATCGCGATGCGCGTCCATCAGCGTCCGGGTCATGATCCGGTCGGTGTAGGCGATCGCGACGGACGAGATGATGAACGTGACGTGAATGATGACCTGCCACTTGATGGTGTGTTCGGTCATCTGGTCGGCGTTGATGAAGGTCTTCAGCAGGTGGATCGACGAGATGCCGATCAGCGCCATGGACAGCTTGATCTTCATGGTCGCCGCGTTGACATGCGCCAGCCACTCGGGCTGGTCGGGGTGTTCGCGCAGGTTGAGGCGGGAGACGAAGGTCTCGTAGCCGCCAATGATGACCATGATCAGCAGGTTGGCGATCATCACCACATCGATCAGGCCGAGCACGATGAGCATGATCTCGGTTTCGCCGATCTTGTGCGCGTCGTGCACCAGGTGCCAGAGTTCGACCGCGAACAGATAGACATAGACGCCCTGGGCGACGATCAGGCCGAAATAGAGCGGCGCCTGCAGCCAGCGGCTCCAGAAAATGATCTCGGACATAGCGGTCAGCGCCGTTTTGCGCTGCGCCATGGATTTGCTTTCACTCATGCCATCCTCGGGGTCAGTAACTACGGGATCAGGATAAAATCCGGCCTATCTTATAGAATTTTCATCCGACTCCCAACTGTTCATGCTCCCGGCGCCCGCCGGACGGCTCCACTCGGACAGAATCCCGGCCAGTTCCCGGGCCAGGCGCTGCATGGCGATCTCGATCGTGCCCCGGGGCCAGTCAAGGCCCGGAGGATAGTAAGGAGATTCGCCCGTCAGGCGAAAACGGCTCAGGCTCTCTCCCGTGCCGCCGTCCAGAAGGGTGATGTCGGCGCCCACCTCATTGCTGCCGGCCATGCGGCCGATGGCAATGCGCAGCGGGTCATGCACGCGGACGAAGCGCGTGATGTTTATCCGCAGGATTAACTGTCCGGGGACGGGCTCGGCTTCGCCGGCATCGATTGAGGCAAAACTCCGCCGTTCATGCAGCGCAGCGACGATGCTGTCCTGCAGCGCCTGTGTGTAGGGCTCGGCCTTCGGCACGTCGGAGGTGAGGCGGACCACGACCGAATCATAGGCCTCGAATCCGGCGGGCCGTGGCGGGTGCAGGCCCGCGCACGCGGCCAGCAGCAGCGTCAGAACACCAATAAACAGCGGCTTTCGCATGGCGGAGACTCCGGCGCTCCATGCGCGGGTGACCGACATGGCCAGTATAGTGCCGTTCGGAACCCCGGCCCAGCCCGGCCGCTCAGGCGGGCAGGATGCGCCGGCGATGCAGCGCCAGTGCGATCAGCAGCACACAGGCGGTGCCGATGACGGCCGGAAACAGCACGGTCGTCAGCGAATGGTTTTCCAGCGCCAGGATCACAATCAGATTGCGGGCCGCGAACAGCCCGAAGAACACCAGCGATTCCGACCACGGGAAGTGGTAGACCTTGCGCACCGTCGGCCCGAAGCCGAGCACATCGACAAAGGTCAGGATCACCACGGCCCACAGCGGGTCGGAGGTCGCGAACCAGAGCGGCAGCGCCCACAGCGCAAGGGTGAAGAACAGCCAGTCGAGCCGGGTGATGGTGACGTCCGATTCCTTTATATAGGCCAGCACCGCGATCAGTATCGTGATGCACCCCGAGATCCCGATCGGCCATGCGCCGATGCCGCCGCCGTCCGCCCGTTGCGCCAGGAACACGACGAAGGTCGTCGCGCCCCAGATGATCCAGGAGAACACATGCGGCTTGACCTCGTTTTTGAGTATCGAGCGGATGTAGGGCAGGAATGCCGCCAGCGTGAGTGCGACGGCAATGACGCTCAGCAGTTCCCGTATCGGCACAAAGGACTCGCTAAGCCTGGCCGAGGAAGAGCGCGACGATCAGCAGCGCGCCCAGCACGGCGACGAGGGCGTTGACCACAATGCCCCAGCGCGCCGGGTAGTCCGGCGGGAACTCTTCCGGATTGAGCGTCTTCAGCACGATGGCGTACTGACGGGCGGAGAAAATCGAGAAGAAGCAGCCCCCGAAGATGAAGAAGATTCCGATCCAGAAGCTCAGAACGCCCTGCAGTGCATGGGTGTTTTCCGGCGCCAGCACCTGCAGCAACAGGCCCGCGCGCTCGACGATGAAGCCGAAGGCGATCAGCGACAGGCAGGTCCGGCTCCAGGACAACAGCGTCCGCTCGGCGGCGAACAGCACTCTTGGGTCTTTTAGATCGGACATTGTGTCTCACGCATCAAAGGGGTCGGCGCAGGTGATTCTGTTCAGGGCACGGCCCCGTGTCCCGCACCGCGCGCGAATCGCGCGTGGCCGAACCTGATAAGGATATACGTCAGTCCCAGCAGCGCGGCGGTCACCGCCCATTTGCCAACATCCTCGAACGTCGGCTGATCGTTGTCCACCGGCAGAAGAATGATCTCGCGCACGACGACCACGAGGGCGACCTCGACGAACACCGCGACGTCGATGGGTTGCCCGCGCAGAAAGCCCAGCTCGGTCTGTATCAGTTCGAGCATGGTCCAGAGCAGCAGCAGCACGCCAAGGGCATGGAGAAAGCCCGAGAACAGGGTCCGGGCCTCGATCGCGCGGGCGATTTCCATGAAGAAATGAGCGGTGATCACCGCCGTGGCGACCACCAGCGCGATGCCGATCACGGCATGCCCGAGGGTCGTGGTCACCGTCAGCAGCTTCATCACATAATGCGTCAGCAGCGTGTTGTCTTCCGGACGCGGGTGCTGTGATATTTGCTGCTCGGTCATGGATGCTCCTTTTGTGGCTGGTCGCCCATACTACACAAGCGTGCGGCGATCAAAAAGACATTCCGGGCGTCGCGAGTATCCGGCTATTCGCCTTCCCAGTAACCGACTGAGTTGCCCTCGCGGCCGACGTAACGGAAGACCTTGGGTGGCTCGCCGGCCCCGGCCGGAAATTCAGCGAGCACGCCGAACTTGTCCGAATCGGGATATTCGGCGATCTCGGGCGTGATTTTGGTGCTGACGGCCAGGTATTTCAGCACACCCTCGCCGGTATTGATGATCTGGTGCGCGGTTTCGCGGCCGCCCGGCGGACACGCAATGAAATCTCCGGGCCGGATCGGATGGCGCGCCGACCCCAGGCGAAGCTCGCCGACGCCTTCGAGGATGAAGAACATCTCCTCGTTCACCCGATGGTTGTGAAACGGAAAGGCGCGCTTGCCGGGCGGGATCTCGGTGATGTTGTAGCCCAGTTTCTGCGCCCCAATGCGCGGCCCGATCATGCCCATCCGGGCGTCGAAGCGTTCCGCCGCCGGTCCTGTGGCCGCCATCGCGGCCGGCCGCGGCTGAAGGTCGATCTCGGTGATGTTGATTACTGGCCTGGTCATAAAATCTCCTCTGCAAGGAATTCGATCGCCTGATCTCCAGCGCGGCGGGCCGGGCTAGCCCCGGCGCCCGCGCAGCGCGGCCTCGAAGGAACGCCGTGCCCAGAGCGCCGCCTCGGACGGGTCGTCCATCAGATCATCGGGCGCGCGGTAGTAGGACAGCCGGGTCGGCTTGCCCCGCCGCAGGTATTCGAACTGTGGCAGGTCCATTGCGCGGAAATACTGCGCGTTGCCCTCATCCGCCTTCAGGTACAAGGTCTCGTCCACGATGAGCCCGAACATCAGGCCGTCATGGTAGACACCATAGCCGCCGAACATCCTGCGCGCCTCGATCGGCCCGAACTGGCGGAACACATCCCGCAGATGGTCAATGAATTCACTCATTTCTATTCTATATATATATAAGGAGTCAGCCCTGCGCCCTGAACGCCTGATGGAATATAACGCTGCCCCGCGGGATGCGGCCATCGAAGGACATGACGAAGAAGACCTCCGGCGGCACGCCTTCGTGCGCAAGCCCGGTCGGATTCTCGAAGCCGAGCCTGCTGTAATACTCCGGATGGCCGACGAGGCAATACCCTCTGGCATGCATCGCCTTCAACCGCGACAGTCCCTCCCGTATCAGGGCCTTGCCGATACCCTGGCGCTGGCAGGCCGGCAACACGGAGACCGGCCCCATGCCGTACCAGTCACGAGTACCGTCCGACATGGTTACCGGCGAGAACGCGATATGCCCGATCACCCGGCCGTCGAGTTCCGCGACCAGCGATAGCGTCAGCGCCGTGGCCGCGCGCAGGGCCACGATGATGAACTGCTCGGTGTGATTGCTGATCGCCATGTCTTTGAACGCGGCGACGGTGACATCGGTGATTGCATCGACGTCGGCGGGTGTTTCATCCCTGATGACGATGTCTGGATTCATACAGAAGCCGCGAAACCCATGGGGTCAGTATCGAGATATTCCCGGGATCGATGACGACAAATGGTAACACCGCGACCGAACAGGCGGGTAGCGCGACGCGCTCCATCCAGGACTCCAGTGTTGCCTGGCTCACCACATGTCACCGTAAAGACCGGGCGGGGCTCAACGGCTATGATCTGCTGAAAGACAGCAGCCCTGGATCCCCGCCTGCGCGGGGATGACGCCCTTGGTATGAATCAGGCGTTACTCACCACGCTGATACGCAGGCCCATGGATTCCCGCCTGCTATTGAGCATTACAGAATTGCTCGACACATGTAGCCCGGATGTAGCACAGCGGAATCCGGGAGGTATGCGCATACCCACGGGTAACGACCCTGCGGGATTGACGACCTTGGCATGAATCAGGCGTTGCTCTCCACGTTGATACACAGGCCAAGGGATTCCCGCCTGCTATTGAGCATTACAGAATTGCTCGACACATGTAGCCCGGATGTAGCGCAGCGGAATCCGGGAGGTATGCGCATATCTCCGGGTAACGACCCTGCGGGCCTGCGCCTGGGCTGCCCAGGATCTGTCAGCGAAACAGATACGTCTAATAATCAATGGAGACTCTGGATCCCCACCTGCGCGGGGATGACACCTGCCAAGTGATCCCACCTGAACGTCATCCCCGCGCAGGCGGGGATCCAGTGACTCGCTAATCTGGATGCACCGCGCGCGAGTACAACGAGTCAACCGGACCGTGCTTATTTATTTCCGGCCAGCGCCTCGGCGACCTTCTGCCGGATGCGCTTGGAGGGTTCGCTGCGCATGATGTCCCGTAGCACGGGCTCGTTGGCGGGGAACTTCCCGAGGTTTTCACTCAACACCAGCGCGATGTTATAGCGCGTACTCTCATCGACTTCGGTGCGTACCGCCTGTCTGAACATCGCCATCGCGGGTTCGGTGGGTTGCGTCCAGGACTGCAGTGATTCGGCGATCGCGCCACGCACGTAGACATTGTCTTCCTCGCGGAACCGGGTCACCAGCTGGCTGGCGACCTGGTCGGTACCCAGCGAGCCCAGCGACAGCGCCGCCGCTCGACGTAACACCGGCTCGGAATCATTCAGCCATCCCACAACATCGTGCGCGATCGTCGGATCCTGGGTATTACCCAATGCAGTGATATAGTCGCTGCGGGTGGCGGTGTTGTCCGATCCGTGCGCATTGCTGAGCAGATCCGAGCGCAGCGAATCGTAACCGGGATCCTCAGCCTTGCGCAGGGTGCTTCCGATACTGCCGAGCGCGAAGGCGGCCGAACTCGCCATCCGCTGGCGCTCGCCGCCCGCATAGTTCTGCGTCGCGCTCCATAGCGCCGAGATGCTTTCCGCAGTGGGTTGCCTGGCCCCGCCCAGCGCGACGATGGCGCGCATGCCGTCCTTGAGCGACCAGCTGCTGTCGTTGATCACCTGGGCCAGCGCGGTCTGCGCGCTTTCGGTGCCAGCCAGTTCCAGAGCCAGATAAAGATCGGCGCGGGTACGATCGCCGAGCTCCTGTGTCTTCAGGGCATCCAGGATAAGCGCGGGCAGGGAGGCATCGACACGCAACAGGTCGCGCAGGCGATGAATCAGCGCCAGTCGCCCCTGCGCGGCGGCATCCAGTTGCGGTATCGTCGCACGGATCTCTCCGCGCGCCTGATCCGCCGTCATATCCGGTATCCTGTCCTTCAGTGTGGCCCTGTCGTCGACAGCAGCGGCGGATGTTGTAAAGTCCCAGAGTTTTGCCGTGAATGCGGCCCGCGCATCCCCCTGCAGCGACAGGACGGCGTGATTGCTCACCTTCATCACCGGACCGCCCTGTCCTTTTGATGACATGCTCTCCACCACATCCATCGCTGTGATCCAGTTACGACCGGTGTCGAGTTTAAATGTCTCCGTGGAACTGACTTCCGACCAGCTGACCATGCCGGCCGCCGTGGCGGTGAACCTGCGCTTGGATTTCTCGAAGCGGTTCGGACCGCTGCGCCGGTAAGCCGCCTCGTACGTCCCCGAACCGTTGCTCTCCTGCGTTACCCAGCTTTCACCCGGCTCCAGGCTGACCTGAAAAGTGCGCACCAGATTTTCCAGTATGCTGCGGTTTTGCTGACTGACTTCGGCGGGGAACTCGAACGCCAGCGGAAGACCGCTGGCGGCAAAGCGCGCCCTGAACGGCGCGGCGAGCGCGCGATTGATTTCGGCATCCATCGCGCCGTTGATCATCAGCTCCGCGCTGGACAGCCGCATACCGACCAGGGCCTGACCGGCGTCGGTCCCCAGGGTCAGGGTATCGAGCCGCCCCTGCAACTGAACGCTTATGGTTGAGGGATTGTTCGTTGTCCCCTGCATCTGCATCGAGGACTCCGACGATACCCGGTATTGCTGGGAAACGCCGGCATGCCATCGCATCAAGGACGCGGCACGATCCGCCGGCGCGACAACCCCGTCAGGAGCAGAGGAGTCTCTGTCCGCGCCCCCTGGCAACCACACCGCAAGCAATGCCCCGACTCCCAGAGCCAGCGCGGCTGGCAGTATCCATCGCCGTTTCATTCACTTCAAGGCACAAAGTAGGCCGGCGACTGGCCGCTGACGATGACCACGTCGAGCTGGGAGAATGGGTCCTCGAAGAGGACATCCTCACGGCGGAACAACGCAGGGGTACTATATATGTTCTTCGTTGCCTTGATCGTGGCCAGCTTGAGACAAGGCACCTTGATGAAACCCCACTTGCAGGTCTTGATCACCGGCACCGAGTACTTGGCAAACAGGTTCAGCTTGCCCTGCGGTCCGGTGAAGATATTGCTCAGCTTCTGCAGCTGGGTGATCATGAATTCCACGTCTCCGCTGACAATACCGTCATCGATTACTTCGATTTCGGTGCCGATAAAATACACAAACCTTTCATCGAGCAGCGTCAGCACTCCTTCGACACCCACCGAGAATATCCTGGTACCGACTCCCGCGAACATCCCCGCCTCAAGGTTGGCAAAGGGACCGATGGAGCTTCCCAGGGACACCACGGCGTTGCCGCCGCCAAACACCGGCGCATCATCGTCGGCATAACCGACGGTCAGCTCCAAACCGAAATTTCCGCCGACGGAACCGCCAGCGATCATCGGCACCGGACCGACAAAAAACTGCTGCTCTTTCTCGATCTCTTTCGAATACGATATCAGGCTTCCAGATATAGCGATCGTGAGCGGGGGCGTGGACTCGAGCACCTGACCCAGAAAGCGTATCTCACGGGAGAAACCCGACTGTTCCGATGCCGGCTTGTTCAGGTAATCGGGCACCAGTTGCGCGCGCCCCGTTATACGGTAGAAGTCGAATGTCGTACCGAATAGCGTGACCGGCATACCGGCGGTGACTTCCTCGATATACCCCCGGCTGTCCGCCGTGGCCCCGGCGCCGAAATCGAGATTGAAGGCGAAATGCTGGTTGTTGTTCTTCGTGGCAAAACCGTCGCCCGACGTCAGTGGCTCAGATGGCGTATCGTGCAGGGGCACGTAACTGCCCGTGTTATATAAAGGAGTGCCGGGTGGCAAGGGTGGCAGAAAAATTTCCAGCGGTGGACAGTCTTCATTATCCGTCGCATCACTATCGGTGACCGACGGGTCGGCCGGGCGAATCTTGACGCAGACCGCGAAATCCAGCGCCGCAAGGCTGGTGCTTTCATCGCCGCGCACACCACTGAACGGCAACCCGGAGAGGAAACTTCTCAGCTGGTCGATCGCGGCCGCGGTGAGATCCGGAGGCGGGATGGTCGGCGGAGTCGCACTATTGACGCAATTGCCGGTACAAGGCTCTGGCGGATACCGCAGCGCCTGCTCGAGCTCGTAGCCCAGCTTGCCAGGGAAATAAAAATCCATGTGCTCGGAGTTGCGGTCGACATCATCGAGGTCGGCCTCATCTCCGATAATTTCCGCCAACTGCGGCGTGAACGTCCCCATCGGCAGCCATTCGACCGTGGTTGGACTACCGGACTCGGGATCAATGCCGTAGGCATTCATGTACCTCTCTTCGTCCGAGTTCCACAGATACACCGGCAATTCGAGCGTCGTGTTGTTGTCCGTGCGCGTGATACGCAGGTTTGCGAAGGCCTCGATGTCGACCGTCTCGCCTACCTCCAGGCCATCTGAGCCAACCGTGATCGTGCCTCCGGCATCGGCGTTGTAGATGTTGCCGGCGTCCACATCCACCTGATCGCTGTACTCACCGGTATTGATGATCAGCGCGGCACGATCAAGCGCCACTTCGGTCAGCAGGACATTCGGATCAATCGTCGGACCCAGCGTGATCTGGATCGTGGCAGTGTTGTCTTCTTCGTTTTCTTCCTCGATCTCCTCGACCGGATCGACCACGGCGGCGATATGATAGGGGCCGCTGAATTCGACGCTGGAAGGCACATTGACATTGAGTTCGTGGTCGCTGCTCCCCGCCGGCAGATCCTCGATGACCTCGGTGCCCAGCGGAATCTGCCTGACGTCGGCATTTGGATCAGAGGTTTCATCAATGGCGAATAGCGAGACAGTGACGTTGTTCGCCTCCCGATCCGCGCTTAACGAAACGTTCGCCGTAAGCGGATGAGCGATGCGGGGATCGGGGGTACTGATTGCTATTGATGTGACGGAGATGTTGTTCGGCGGATCGTCACTCCCGCTATTACAGGCCACCAACGTGGTCACGGCGGTGACAATGGCTGTCGCGCGCAAAATATTCATGATCCCTCCCACACACACTGCGCCATGGAATTATTTTCTTGATAATCCGGTCGCAGGCATCACTGTAACAACAGGCCTGGGAGCCTGCCCATGGACTCGAGGATGTCCAAGACAAAGCAGCAGCGGGCGACAAGGTGTGACTCTCACTTTTTTCCGAGTTTACATAGAAACCCCAAGATTGCAAAACGTGTGAGAGCAGGTGGACATCGGGGCACCATGGCTCATGATGGTGCGTCACAATAACTCCCCTGTCTGGCCAGAAAAATTTCTCGATGCGCCCCTCAACGGCGCAAGGCCTTAACCCCGAACAATATGCGGGATTCCGCCAGAGGCTCCCGGCAACACCGGAGTCCAGACGCCCATCAGCGTCATACAAACGTCATACGAATCTGAGCACGTCTGAAATCGCATGTTGATGCGACACAGGGCGGTCACACCGCCTGGATACTAAAGCTCTCTGAGAAGAGTTGGTTTGGTTCTGGATCCCCGCCTGCGCGGGGATGACGCCTGCCGAGTGATCCCCCCTGAACGTCATCCCCGCGCAGGCGGGGATCCAGTAACTTTACTTTATCAAAGGCGCAGGCAGCATTCTGCCCCCGCCCTTGCGCGAGCGGATCTGGATCACACGGGAATGACGATATGGAATTTCAACGTCCCGCTCCCATACTTCAGACATCACGTCCGTTGTAGTGCTGTACAGGCAGGCTCTCCGGCTCGATGCCGTCGAGACAGCGAACATTGATCGCCGCCATGGCCTGACCGTCCGGACCCACGCCCTCGCCAAAGGGATGAATGCCGCATTTGGGACAGAAGCGGTGCTTGATCACATGCTTGTTGAATGTGTAGGTGCTCATGTTGCTCTCGGGCGTCAGCAGCTTCAGCGCCTGTCTCGGCACGAACCACATCAGCGCGCCCTTGCGCTGGCACATCGAACAGTTACAGGACATGACCTCGCGCGGATCGCCTTCGACCTCAAAAGCGACCTGACCACAGTGACATCCGCCATGGTGCTTCATGTATCTCCTCCCGGTATCAATGAATTATTTCTTAGCCTGAAGCGGCGGTCGTGACTCAAAACAACCCTTCATGCAACATACACCCGGGCATCAGCGCGAGTGAACCAGAAATCAAAATACCACCGACATACATACCAGCCATATTATTGCGGTGTGCACGTACATTTCCATTCCTTGCCGCCGGATACGCGGCGGGCACATTGTAGAGCACCAGAGTACTCAGCAGATGTCGATATACGCCAGCACCAGATGCATGCGCTTCTCGCGCACAGCGCCCGCCATCACAGCCAGCGCCTGACGCGACGGGTGTACTGCGTGTAGCGCTCGCCAAACACCCGGCCGAGAATTCTCTCTTCCGGGATGATCTGGAAACGGGTGATGTAAATCATATAGATGACCGGACCAGCGAACGTCAGCCAGGCCGACAGGTGCACCGCCCAACCCAGCAACATGAAGAGCAGGCCGACATACATCGGATTCCTTGTGAGAGTGTACACGCCGGTGACGACCAGCGCAGTGGCGCGCTCCGGCCTCAAGGGATTGATGGTCGTGTGCACGGCGCGAAAGGCGAGCAGGCCAAGAATATCGAAACAGATCCCGATGGCCACAAGCACACCCGCGAACGCATCGCGCAGCGTGTCATCGGCCGGAATCACCGGTCCGGTTGGCGCGAGCAGCCACATCACCATCGCGGCGGATGCCGCGACAACCGGAGGAGGAATTTTGTGATCGAGTTGGGCCATGAGAGTGAGTTAAACCTGACAGAAGTATCGTGTGTTAAGTGATCCGCGCCATTCCGTAATGCCAACTCATTGCATCGGCTGCCGGATCACGGTCTTCCATCTCTTCGGGTCCGCTTTCCTGATGTCGCTGAGATAGATTTCGTGGTGCTTTCCTACCGCGGAGGGCTGGTACAGATGTTTCAGTTCCTTATTGAAATCAGTCTTCTCCATGCCAATCCATCCTGCAGCTTGAACCCGTGCCGCATTCAGGCCTCCTTGATCATAAAAAGGAGGCGGCGCCCATAAAGTGACCCGGGTGACGCCCCCTGCTCAGGCACTAAGACCAGTAATCCGCGACACATCGGCCATCGCGCGGCAGATCGGTGAATGTGTTGAGACCATCGAAATGGTCGATCGGAATATTCGCCACGGCATCCGGTTCCGAAAGCCGCAGATTAACGGCAATACGGCGGCGACCCGGCGCATCCATCTGCCGCGCGCGCCAGTAGGCCACGCATCCGCACACCGGACAGAAGTGAAATTCGATTTCCTCACCCCGCATGTAGGGCCGGGTCGCTCCGGAAACCGTGATGCCCTCACCCTCGTAATCATAGGCCCACAGCACACCATAACGGCGACACACCGTGCAATTGCACGCGGTCGCGCCGTCGGGATGCCCATCAAACTGCCAGCGAACAGCGCCACAATGGCATGAACCCTGGATCATCGCGTAACCTCCCAGCTCTTTGAAGATTCCTAGACGCGCACTATGCCGCGAAAACCCCGCGCCGCATAGTACGACTGGGCGCCGTTGTGATAGACGAACACCGTGTCGTAACGGCGAACGCAGAAGAGCGCCCGCCGGTGCGCTCCATTTCATGCAGCGCCTTCAGCTTCTCCGGTTTTACCCCAGGCCTTGCCTCGACGTCAGACCAGTCGATTCCCTCGTGCCGATTCATGTTCTGCTCGAACCGGTCACGGAGTACCGCGATCAGGGAATCGACCTGCTTATTCGTCATCTTCACGGTGAGCCACCCTATTATGGCTGAAGAGAACCTTCTCTCTGGCTGCGCGCCTGAAGATCAAGATATCGCCATGACGCTTATGCGGAAACCCACTGCTTTATGGTCACATGTCCCGACTGCTCACGAACCCGCCTCAGCCACGCAACTACTGCCGGATACAGCGACAGGTCGAACCCGCCCTCATCCGCGACGTGTGTGTATGCATAGAGCGCGATGTCCGCGATGGTGTAGCGCCCATCGACAAAGAATGTACGATCCGCAAGGTGCTCGTTCATCACCGCAAGCGCCTGATTTCCTGCGCGCTGCTTCATGGCGAGCAGTTCCCGGTTGAATGGCGTGTCCTCCAGAACCTTCGTCTTCAGCCAGAATCTCGGCGTAGCGATATTGGGCTCGTGACTGTACTGCTCAAAGAACAGCCATTGCATCACCTGGGCCTGGGCGAAGGCCTCGTCCGGCCAGTACGCCGTGCCCTGGGACAGGAAATACAGGATGGCGTTTGACTCAGGCAGGCATCGGCCATCATCAAGCTCGAGAACCGGGATACGGCCATTCAGATTCTTTTTCAGGAAATCCGGTGTGCGCGATTCGCCGCGAAGTATATCTATCGGAATATACCGATACGGCCGGGATAGATGCGCCAGCAACAGCCTTGCCTTGTAACCGTTCCCGGATATGGGGTCGTCATAGAGTTTCATGTTTTTGTCTTCCGACTCACTTGATAGCCATCCTATGCGCTGAGTTCCACACAGCGGGACAGGGTATTGAAGTTTCTGGTCGTTGAAGCCACCTTCAGTTTTCGCTCGAAGAAATTGTTGTTGAACTTCGAATCACTGTGCTTCGTCGCGTACAAGGTATAGATGGTGTCGTTGACGACCCATACGCTGTCGGGCGAGAAATCGAACCGGGACAGGTCCTCAGCCAGACGCGCATCCGGAGGCGCCTCGAGCAGGGAAAAGTACGTGCGGGAAGCGGCGCTCGACGGAAACGGATTACCCTCCATGACGCGCCTGAGCTGGGCGTGAGTCCGGGCGATTACCGCAACGTCGGCCCCGATTTCCCGGGCAATGACCTCATGCACGAGGGACTGCACGGATGATCTATCCAGGACCGACTTCGCAGCGACGTTGCCGCTCTGAATATACGTCTTCACCTCCTGCAGCCCGGATCTTGCCAGAGCGGCGCGCAGCTCAGCCATCGGCACCCGATTCCTGCCGGTCGGGGTAATGCCTCGCAGAAAGATGACGTAATTCTTCATGACGCACCGATGCCCGCGGATAGAGGGGCCTTCAACTCAGACGGCCAACTCGTTCCAGATGGGCCTTACCTCGATCGTCGCCACCCTGGCCATGGCATGCTGGGCAGCAACGTCAACGGCCTCCTCCAGATCACGACACTCTATCAACTCGTAGGCGCATATCTTCTCGTCGGAATCAGTGAACGGTCCACAAGTGCGCAGGAGCCTGCCGTTACGCATGCGTACCGTCGTACTGTCACTGGCGGGACGCAATGGATTTCCATACTCTCGAATTCCACGGCCGTCCATTTTCGTGATCCAGGCTCCGATATCCGCGAACAACGTTTCCGGCGGAGCAAATGCATCGTCATGGCAAATAATCATCAGGTACTGCATGCGGGATCTCCATTGTGGTCGTCTGCATTGAGCGGCTCCTGCAAGCAGCTCACCCGGATGATGGGTTTGGCGTCGCTGCTCATTACAGCGAAAGCCGCATGGGCGTCATGGCCGACATCGCGAATCCCTGCTTCGCATAGAATGCCTGGGCGATCTCATTACTTCGATCGGTGAGCAAGGTAATCCGCTTGCAGCCTTGCGAACGCGCGGATGAAATGGCCTCGCTGAGCAGCTTTGCGCCGACCCCCGCGCCACGGACAACAGGCGAGACGACCATGTCTTCCAGAAACGCAACCCTTTCGCCCAATGCGGTGGATATCGTGAACAGCAGACTCACCATGCCGACGACCTGCCCGCCCTGCCGCGCAACCAGCACGAGGCCGATCTCGGGATTGCCAATGATTTTCGCCAGGCCACGCTGTTGAGCCTCTGCGTTCGGGGTGAATTCCATCTCTTGCGAGAACAGCACCGACAACAGGTCGCTCAGCGCCAGGATGTCGGCTGGCGTTGCCGGTTCAATGAGCATTTCGATATGCCTCCTGCAATACCCGGGGACTCGATTCATCGCGCGGCGAATCCATTCGAATGGACGTCCTGAACCTGTCATCATCAATCCGCTCTTTCGGCGCTGCCAACGCTCCGGCGGGCATATTGTCATGCACCTTCATCGCGTGGACCGACCCAGAACATCGGGTTATGCGCCACCTCCCAAAGATGGCCATCGATGTCCTTGAAGTAACCATTGTAGCCGCCCCAGAATACCTTCCCGGGTTTTTTAACCAGCTTCCCGCCCGCCGCTACCGCCTGAGCGACAAGCTCATCAACCTCATTCTCGGATTCGACATTATGGGACAGCGTAAAACCTTCAAAGCCCTCGCCTTCCGCCGGGACTTCCGCATCCTCAGCCAGCGCCTCGCGCCCGTACAAACCAAGCCAGGTACCGTTCAGCGTGAAGAACGCCACTTCCGGCGGGGACTCCATTCGCGGCAGTCCCAACCCCTTTTCATAGAAATCGACGGCCGAATCCAGATCGCGGACACCGAGCGTGATCATGCTGATTCTGGGCTTCATGGCGTGACCTTACCTCTTGCGCAATATGTGGGTGTGAGAGGATCTGCGCAGACAGACAAAGCGCTGCTCCACCGCGGCGTCAGACCGGGTACGGGGAGAATTGGTCCGCAACTGCCCACCATCTTTCGCCTTCCCTGATGAAGAAGAACATGTCTCTCCCTCCCATGTTGATTGTTTTTCCGCCCATGTCAAAGGACATGTCGAAATAGTAGGCGACGACGGCCGAGCTGCCATAGACATGAATGACCGGGTCAATTTCCTCCCAGTGATGGATACGTGCCGAATTGCAGAAGCCTCTCCATCCCGCGACGCACGCCGCCCCACCATCCAGGCGCCTGCGATCGGTAGCGGTGATAGCCACCATATCCCGGTGAAAAAAGCGGGTGAGCTCATCGGGATTCCCCTTCGTCCATGTATCGTTCATCGCACGGACTGTGGCCCATATCTCATCTTTGATCGGATCCGCAAATGAAATCATCACGACCTCCCTTTGTCGGCGATCTGAAACGGCTCAACGTCGAAAAAATATCGCGCTGCGTCTGTCCGATCAAACTCCATTGAAGGCCTGGCCGGAATGACTCATCGAGCCTGACCCCATCGGTCCTCTTATGCCCGGTTGAACCATATCAGGACGGACTCACTGATACATGCGGCCATCGTGCCTGATCCACCCGGACTCGTGGCTGCCCTGCGGATCGTGATGGGTCCAGTGGATAACCCCGCCCTTCGGATTCCATTCATACTCACCATTAAATTCGACCATGTCGCCGGCCTTCAGCGCGGACACCCGACTGGCAAGGTCGATGTTGTGGGCAACCAGCACCGTCTGTCCGGACGGCAGCCGAAGGATGAACTTCTGGTGGCGGCTGCCATCATTATCGTCGGCGAGCATCTTGATCACCTCTCCACTTCCCTGTACCTGGACATTGCTCCGGCGATTATCGAACGCTTCCGCGAGCGTCTGGTCAGCATGACCGCCAGTGCTGACAATTTCGATATCCTGCGAAGGTGTGAAATTGCTTTCAGTGCCGACGAAATATGCGGCGACCAGTGCAATGCCTATGAGGAGAAGTTTTTTCATTTTTTTTACCTGTTCAATATGCGCCACCGGCGTGGCGTCTGGCCTCAAAGTGATTCATCACGCATCAAGGTCTCGGCCGCGAAAACGCCGGACATCCCGGCCCCGGACACGCCAAATCCCGGCCACGTGGTTTGCCCGGCCTGATACAGACCACGAACACTGGTTCAATGCTCTCCGGCGCGCTGTTTGAACCAACTCACCGTTCGTTCGATGCCCGCGTCTACCGGGGTCGGCTCCAGTTGGAACGTCTGTTGAATCCGATTCGAATCCACCACGAACGGCTCCGTGAATTCATACATCATTTCAACTGATGCGCGCGCCACTGGAACAAACATCCCGGCCATTCGCATCATGAATGGCGAGATAACGGCAATCCGTGGTCTGACTGCTAATTTCCGGCAGGCTATCTCAATCATTGTCCTTTGGGTATGCGCGGGAGCGTGCGGGGTAATCCATACCTTACCCAAAGCCTCCTCCCGTGTGCCAAGCATGGCCGCTGCTCGTCCCACATCTTCGATATACGCAAACGAGTGCGGCATCTCCGCGGATCCAACCACTTGCGCCTTCTTCCCTGCCACAAGATTACCGAAGACCATCTCACCCAGTGCCGAACCAAGCACGCCCGGGCCGTAATAATCGCTGGACCTCAGGGCGGCCGCCTGTATCTCGCCGCGCCCGTGGGCGGCCATGACTTCTTCCGCCATCCGCGCACGTAGACTGCCTTTCCTCGAGCGAGGGGCGTTTGGCGAGTCTTCATTCATGGGTTTCGATGAATCGTACATATAGAGGTTTTCAATCGAAACGTAACGCGCGCCCACAGCTTTCGCGGCCGTCAATGCCGCCGCCTGAAGGCCTGGAAAGAACTCATGCCATTTGTGATAGGGCGGATTGAGCGCCTGATAAACAACCGAGGCGCCTCGGGCCACCTCGGTTGCCTGCCTGGCAATTGAAACATCGGCGGCAACTACCTCGACATCAGCGGGCATCAGGTCTGGCCGTACACCGTTGCGATTCACCGCGCGCACCGCGTACCCCTGTCCGCGAAGCGTGCGGGCAATCCAGCACCCGACCGGGCCTGTTCCAAGAATGACGTGCAGCTCGCTGGACATCGACTCACTCCCTATCGTCTACCGGTGGCGCTAACACTAATCCAGGTGGAACCCCGCATGCGGCGAGTGATTTACCTCGCTGTCATTGGACAGGACAATCGGCCCGCCAACCGCTTTCAGATTCTCAATCCGACGCCTCACCTTCCGTCACGCCCAACGACAGGCATCAGGTGCCCGGTCGAAGCGAAGCGCAGGTCAAATCGCCGTCATTTCATTCTTGAATGACGACTCATTTTACGCATGACCATCTCCGCAGAGAAACCCTGCGATGAAGTGAGCGATTTCGTCTGATGCACCCCGCGGAGATCCGTGACCTCACTTTCCGATAGCACGCGCGACTTCCGCGCGGTCAAGTGGGTGGTTGTTGCGATACTCAATCATCACCAGACCTGTCTTTCCATTCAAAAAGTGCGGCGCGCGACGGGGATGATGCATGATGCGAATATTTCCGCTCGAGCGGATTTTCGCGCCAGCCGGGGGAAGATGGCCTGGGCGCAATTCTATGCCCCTTTGCCGATTGCCGGCTGATCGACCGCCCAAAGCCAACTACCATCCGGCTGACGCCGGGCAATCTCGGCCGTAATGTTCCCATCGCGTAGACGGGAGGAAGTCAGCGCGATATCGCCATTGCGAATCGCAGCCGCCTGGATGCCGGGAGTGAATTGTGGTCGAGCTGATAAAAGCGTCGTATAAAACTGACGAATCTCATCAACTCCGCTCACCATTCGCCCTGAATCAAGAGCGAGCGCGGCGTTCTTTTCATACAATGCCACGATGCCCTCGACGTCACCGGCATTGGCTCGCTCCAGGAAAAACCTGGCGAGATCTTCTGGTTCTATTGCGGGCAAATGCATTAGCACAATCTCCGGATCTTCTTGCTACCCAACTTTGTCACAAGGGACGGGCTGTTGCCCGCCAGCCACTGCAACGGAAAAGTAATCCAAAGTCTTCATTTTGACTCTGCAAATGACTTGAGCCTCCCGAGCGCCGCCTCCCACTCCTTCCCAATCGCCTCGAGCGTTCGTTTAGCTTCCTCCAGCTGCGCCGGTTCCAGTTGCCATAGCCGCTCCCGTCCGAGCTTCACGTCTCGCACGACACCCGCATCCGCCAGCACCTGAAGGTGTTTGGTCACGCCCTGCCGGCTGATATCGGTATTCGCCGTCAATTGCGCAATCGAGAAGGCGCCGCCGACGCAGAGCGTAGCGACGAGCTTCAGTCGCGTTGGGTCGCCCAGCGCCGCGAAGATGGGCGCGAGCGTCTCGCTCGACTGGGCGATCCCGCCTTGATTCACACCCACCCCCTATGCGCTGGCATGGCGCGCAATATTGTTCAGTTGCGCATCCCAGCCGCTTCCATGCATGCGGAATGCCTCCAGGCGACGGTTCGACGGAACCCGGTCGAAGCCAGATTCCACGACTGTCAGCAGCGTGCCGGCGCCGGGCGCGTCCGTCAGAGTGAACGTCACCAATGTGGACTCTTCCTGCGAATAATCCACCGCCGGATCGATAGCATAGGGGTGCCAGCGGTATGAGAACAGGTCTTGTGGATCAACGCGCTCGACGACGATATCGAACCAGACGTCTTCGTGCCCGCAGGCGGTATTTTGCCCGCGCGCGCGTTTGCCAGGGGCAAAGGTTTGGCCTTTCAGATTGGCTCCGAACCAGGAGCCAAATTCTTCCGCATTCGAAAGTGCGCGCCAGACTCGCTCACGTGGGGCGTTGATGACGATACTGCGTTCGATGCGATCTGTGCTTGATGGGGCGCTCATGGCAATCTCCTCTCCAGTGATTAGGGCAACCTAATGGTTGCATAAGCCACTATAGGACAAGCCACAGACTAACGCAACCATCAGGTTGCCTATCGCGCCTCTCCGGCTCAACGCCGGCGCCGGTCGAGACAACCCGGGGAAGCGCTGATTAATTTCCATATCCCCAGTCCCGTAAAAACGGGAATCCGGTAACCCATTGAATTGAATGGCCTGGGTTCCGGGGCTGCGCTTCGCCCGGAATGGTGAATCTCTCAGGGACTACCTGACATTCAAGGTGGGGGCTGGCCGTACAGCGGGCGATGCGCACTGAACGCCAGCCCCTCTCGACCGCGGCGCTAGGTCGCGGGTTTAATGGCTTCGATGGTTGCGGATACCACGTAGTCTGTTATGGCGATGCCCGGCGCCCAGTCACGAATGAATGTCTTGCTCTCATCTTTTGGTGCGACACGAATTTGCTGGAAACCGGCCGTTCTCAACATTTCCTCCACCTCGGTAATCAGTGATGCCCCGGCCATGCAGCCCGTGAACAGCGCCATATCACGCCGGATCTCCTCGGGTAATTTCGCGAACGCAACAACATCCGAGATGGCCAGCCGGCCGCCCGGCTTCAGGGCCCGGAAGGATTCCGCGAATACGCGCGGCTTGTCGGGCGACAAGTTGATGACGCAATTGGAAATAATCACATCCACCACTCCGTCGGGGACGGACAGGCTTTCAATCTCGCCCAGGCGGAATTCAACATTCCGGTAGCCGCCTTTTTCCGCGTTGGCCCGCGCCTTGGAAACCATCGCCGGGGTCATATCAACGCCGATGACGTGACCTGAATCACCCACCTGCCTTGCGGCAAGAAAGCAATCGAACCCGCCACCGCTGCCAAGATCAAGCACGGTCTCGCCGGCCTTCAGCTTGGCGATGGCTTGCGGGTTACCACAGCCCAGGCCCATATTGGCGCCATCAGGCACACGGGCGGTGTCGTCCGCCGAATATCCCAAGGCCTGTGAGAGCGTGCTGGCGCTGGCTGCCGATCCTCCGCAGCAGGAAGGGCCGCAGCCACAGCCTTCGCTTTCGGCCACCTGGCCATACTGCTGGCGCACGGCCTGGCGGATTTCATCGTGCTTTACTTCGCTCATGGTTTCACTCCGTTCTTCAGGGATGCGGCACTTACTGCACCGTACTATAGAGACGGCGCCGGATCAAAAAGGACGCAACATTGCGTTATCCACAATCACCGCCGCACCGCTTGTCGCGGATTTCATAGCCGAGCACACCCCCTTTTCCTGTCTCGATGTCGCAACACCTGAGCAGACGCTGCCGGAGTTTTTCGCGGCCACGCTGCACCCGCGATTTCGCGCCCGAGAGAGAAAGCCCCAATCGGGCCGCCACCTCCTTTTGTGTCCGCCCCTCGATCTCCGACAATACAAGTGGAACCCGGTAGATTTCAGGCAGATCGGCAATCAGCGGCTGCAGACATGAGGCCAATTCTCCAATGTAGTCCGGCTCTGGTTCCGGGGCCGCCAATTCATCGGAGATTTCCTCCCATGACGCCTTCCCCCGGTAGTGGTCTGCAATGGTGTTCGAGGCGATACGGTACAACCAGCCCGTGAGACTGCCGCGAGACCTAACCGTGTGCAGGCTTGTATAAGCCTTGACGAATACATTCTGGAGAATGTCATCGACAGCGCCCGGCTCATGCACACGTCTGGCAACGTAGCTGCGCAGGCGCGTTTTGTGCTCTGTCCAGAAATCAGGAATGGCGCCCATGTTCAGAAACCTGACGTTAAATCCCGGGGACTCTGCGCTTGCTCGAGGGATTGGCATCCCCGGATGGAAGCGCCGTGTGCTTGCCAACCTCCGCGGGAAGGATTGTAGGGGCCTTGATGCGGAGTTGCTTGTTTACGTTATACCGACCAAAGACGACGGTAATATCCTTCGGTGACACGCCGAATTCCACTGCCAGGAACTTGACCATGTGATCGGTTGCCCGCCCCCTGACCGGGGCGGCGGTGACGCTGACGCCGAGCTGATGCCCCTTGACCTTGCCAATCGCATCCTTCTTCGCGTTTGGGGCCCCAAGGATATTCAGCACCAGGGTGTCGTCTTCCCAGGAGCAGAATGAGTCACGTCTGGTCGCGGCGCGGGACATGTGTCGAATGAGGGCGAAAGATCGGTGGATGGGAAAACATGCGCGGCAGAGATGCCCGGTCCGGATAGGGAGTAGCCTCACGGCTCCCCTCTCCCACATCACAGTGCGTACGCGCCACGTACACGGCGGTTCGAGGAATTGAATTCCTGCCGTAATCCACAAGAGTTGGTCGGCCCATGTTTATGAAGAACACAATGATAGCGCGATTGCCAATGCCGGCGTCTTTGATAACCGCCATGGGCCATGAGCCGACTTGCTGGTGTTCCACGCTTCGCGGACAGATACACCGCGCTTGCGCGCTGCGCCCTAATGTTGATGACCTCTGGTGCGTCAGGACAGGCTGGGTTGACCGTGCTATAAGTCCCTACCTCTGCTGAGGGGCGTAAGAATGGCCGGGTGCTGCAGCCAGAAATTAATAGCAGTATGGGATTAAATCGAATCATAAAATGGTTGTGAGACGCATAACGACCTTGTTGAGCGGCCACCGCCGGTGCACATGACAGGGCTGTTTATCGTTCACTGCCGCACCAACGACGGGTTATATCCCTAGCGTTGTCCGATACTACTCGCACCACTGACTCTCGCAAGGCACACCGTCATTGTTGCCATCCATCTTGGTATCCGGGCAGTTGCGGATGAATAATGTCGCCTCGGCGCACGACGTCATCTGGGAACAGTATGTCCGCCCGTCGCACTTGAAGGACGTAGCCGATGAATCCGCTGTGCTTTCGTCTGGCGGAAGAAAGGAGCTGTCGGGCTCAGCAGCGTCGTCGGCGTCGACCAGCGATGCTTCTTCGGCTATCACTGCAGAGCGCTCGTGATACTTGCCCCAGCCATACCAAGCGAGGACTGCAACAATCGCAAACGGGAGAAGACGACGCATTCTGTGCCACTACCTCTCTTGGATATAACGCGGAGCTCATCGGCGTGCGCTAGCGCGACCGCTGGAGCGCCTGGTTGGAATTGATTTCTGTTGCACTGGCACCGTAAGCAACTCTACGCCTAGTGCTCGTATCACTCTCAATACGGTGTCATAGCGCGGTTTCGCTCCGGGAGTTAATGCCTTGTACAGGCTCTCCCGACCAAGTCCAGCTTCCTTGGCCAATTCCGTCATCCCTCGTGCCTTTGCGATATCGCCAATTGCCGCCAGAAAAACATTTGGATCTTCATCTTCTAGCGCAGCATTGAGGTATTCTGCGATTACCTCTTCGCTATCCAGGTATTCTGCGGCATCAAATTTTATTAACTTAGTCATCAGTATGTCCTCGGTATTTCTCAGCAAGGTCATGTGCTTTCTTGATATCCTTTTTCTGAGTTGATTTATCGCCTCCACACAGAAGAAGGTATATCGTTTCGCCATCCCTAGAGTGATACACCCTGTATCCAGGTCCGTAATGGATTCTCATCTCCGAGACACCCTTCCCAACAGGTTCGCAATCGCCGAAATTTCCTGCCTCATCCGAACGGATACGGGCGATGATTCGAGCTTTTCCTATTGGATCTCGAAGCTTCTTCAGCCAGTTATCAAACTCTGGCGTACGAAGGAAAGTGTACATACGCGGAAGTGTATCCGTACGGATACGTAACGTCAAGCGGGGCTAAGGGTTTGACCAATTCCAACGCGAAGCTCAGCGGCGGGCTAGCCTTTTTGACGTCCGCTGGAGCGACTGGTTATGTGTTCTTGGCATTTCGCTCTTCCAGATGCCTTCTTAATTGCTCGACCGACATGGCTGGCCGAGTCCGATGAATAATCGCATGGCAATTCGGGCAAACAGGCACGAGATCCTTGGTTGGGTTTAGAACGTACTCGCGCCCTATCTCGGACAGCGGAACGATATGGTGCACATGGATGTACTTTTCGCCAATAGAGCCATAGTAGGCGGCGAAGTCGAACCCGCACACAGCGCACTTGTATCCATGGTGCTTAATGCACTTAGCTCTTGCTTCTGCATTGCGTTCAAAGGTGTTTACTGCAACCGTCTTCGACGCCCCCTCCACGAACTGCTCCGGCGTTTCTACTTCTTCCGGAAGGAGGCTCCCCAAGGAATCGTCGGATGCGTACCAGCTGCCGCCCACCCTTTTTAGGGTTCTTTCCTGTAACCGGGGCTCGAATCCATCAATCTTGGCGGGGCCGACGCCGTTTTCATCTTTGTTGGCGTCGGAGTACTTCATGGGAAAGGTCATTAACTTATACCCTTCCTCTTCCACAAGCCTGATGTGCTCGCGCGCTTGTTTGTAGGCAGGCTGTTTCCTGCCTCTCCTATGCGCCCAGGTCTCGCTCAGGATGAGAGAGGTATTGCCGTCGGTGTTCCGGTCCCAAGCGCCGAAAATGACCACCTTCTTTTTGGTGTTCACAAACGACCAGCTCCACGTCCAATTCAGACAGGTAGCGCCGTGGGATTCAATGAACTGCCGACGACTCATCGGAGGGCCACTTTCTTACACATAACGTTTAAGCTGTGGGGCGCGACGTAAGGAGCGTCCCACACGAGCGAGTGATGGGATGGACTCCCCCCGTTTTTGAACGGCATCATTGTGCCAGCTGGCGCTCATATGGGATGGGTTGTCAGCAATCATCAACAGGAGGAGTCCGACATGAATGCTACTACCGTTACAAGG
>JADLET010000172.1 GCA_020845975.1 Gammaproteobacteria bacterium
TGGTGCGGCAGGGGGGATCGCCCACGGGCGATTCACAGCAAGGTTTGTGCGCTCCATTCCTGTCTCCTTGTGTCCTTCAGCGACGTCGAGATATGACGCTGGCGGGGTCATGTTCCTTAAGACCGGTATTTAATTCCCACCACAGGTTGAGCAAACGCCGAGCCAACTCTAGCTCACAAGCCGCGACAGAAAAAGAGCGGCACATAATATAATTTAACCAATTGATATTGATAAATAAAAAATCCTTCCCGGAATCATCCGGCCAGGAATCGGCCTTGATCAGGAATGAGCCGGGGCTGGATATCTCAGCGATTGCGTGCCAGTATTGGCAGATCCGTATGCCACGTCCGCCATAATTGTCACTCAATGCCTCATCTATCCGGAAAACTCCCCGACATCGTCGCCTTGCTCGACGGTTTTAGCGATCCCGCCGTGCTGATTGGCCGCGACTACAGCATTCTGACGGCCAACCGGGAATATCATGAACATTACGGCAAACCGCCGCAGCGGGGCGTCGGATCCCGCTGCTACGAAGTATCACATCACTTTAGCCGCCCGTGTGATGAAGCGGGTGAAACCTGTCCGCTGCGCAACAGCCTCGCCACCGGACAGGCGCAACGTGTGCTACATGTGCATTACACTCGCAAGGGCGAGGAGCGCGTCTCGGTTGAAACCATGCCGATACGCGACGAGAGCGGTGAGATCGCCTATTTCCTCGAAATCCTGCGCGAGAGCGGCGTCGGCGCCGCACCGATCAATGAACAACGCCTGATCGGCCATTCACCGGCATTCCTGCGCATGCTCGAAATGATCGAACGCGCAGCACCGAGCGATACCGCCGTACTGCTGCTGGGCGAATCCGGCACGGGCAAGGAGATGGCGGCGCTGGAACTGCATGAGGCGAGCCGACGAGCCGGCGGACCGTTTGTTCCGGTGGAATGCTCCGGCCTGACCGAGTCATTGTTCGAAAGCGAATTGTTCGGCCATGAAAAGGGGTCATTTACCGGGGCGTACGCGCGAAAGACCGGCCTGGTGGAAGCCGCCCACGGCGGCACCCTGTTCTTCGATGAGGTCGCCGATATCCCGCTGTCGCTGCAGGTCAAGCTGCTGCGTCTGCTCGAGACGCGGTCCTACCGCCGCGTGGGAGGCGTAGAAACCAGACAAGCGGAGTTTCGCCTCGTCTGCGCAACTCACGGCGACCTGCGCCAGGCCGTGCGTGAGGGACGCTTCCGCCGCGATCTCTACTATCGCATCAGTACCTTTCCCATTACGCTGCCACCTCTGCGTGAGCGCGGGGATGACCTGGAGCTGATAGCGGATGCCCTGCTCGAGCGCCTTAACCGCAAGAGACACCACCTGTCCGAAAAGGCGCTGGAGTGCCTTAAAGATTATGACTTCCCGGGCAATGTGCGCGAGCTGCGCAACATACTCGAGCGCGCCGTCCTGTTGTGCGACGGAGAGGCGATAGGGCCGGAACACCTGCCCGAGGAATGCCGTTTCCGGAATCCGGAAGCACAAGACACACAAGAGAAACCGTTTAGCGGGCCGGTGCAACCGCTGGACACGATCGAGCAACAGTATCTGCGCTGGGCGCTGGAGCAGCAGGGCGGCGACAAGCGAGACCTGGCAAAGACCCTCGGCCTGAGCGAGCGGACCCTGTACCGGAAGCTGCGGGAACTAAAACCACACGACAAGGGGCGGAGTAGCCAGGACTAAATAGCGGATACTTGGCAGGCCTGGCTCAAGGCGCAATAAAAATGACGGATGCCGCCGCGATTGAACACCGTGGACCTCCGACTCAATCGGCACACACACGGACTCCGGCTCTCTCACCTGCCGTCCAATCACCCATCACCCATTGCCCATCACGCTTTTCCCTGCATAATCCTGGACCCTTGGAATCCGGGAATAGATCGGCTTAGTCCTCAAGTCCTTAGTCCTTAGTCCTCGACCCTGACCAGAACACCATCCTCTACCACGCGGACCGGATACGTCTTCAGGGGCTCATAAGCCGGCGGGGCTTCCACAGCGCCGGTCCGGATATTGAACTGCGCGCCATGGAGCGGGCACTGGATCCGGTCGCCGAAGATCATACCATCGCACAACTCGACGTAGGCATGCGTGCAAATGTTATCAATGGCATGGAATTCACCGGCGAGATTGACGATCGCGAGCATGCGATCTTCAACGATCACTGACTTGCACTGTCCATCCGGAATTTCCGTCGTCTTGGCGACCTCGACCCACCCCTCCATATTCCAGCCGGCTCCTGTTACAAAAGGCCAAGCTGCAGGCGGGCGGCCTCAGTCATGCGGTCTTGCGTCCACGTGGGCTCCCATACCAGCTTGACGGTCACTTCCTCCACGCCCTCAACCTCGCGCAGGCGTGCCTCGACCGTGCCCGGGAATGTCTGCGCCACCGGACAACCGGGGGCCGTCAGAGTCATCTCGACGTACAGAACGCCATCGGATTCATTTACATCAAGAGTATAGATCAGGCCCAGCTCGTAGATATTGACCGGTATCTCCGGATCGTAGATGGTGCGCAAGGCCGCGATCGCGCGCTCGCGCAGTCCGTCCTCCGGGGAGACAGCAGGGGAGCCCGGCTCGACGGGGATATCCTGCCGTCGCTCCTGATGAAGAGTACTAACGGACTTGATCCTGATGTCCTTGAGATGGTCGCCCATGGTTCACTCGGTGGAAATGGCGCCGCGGTCCTTCTCTTCCTTCAGCGCGGCCAGCAGAGTATGCCAGGCCAGCGTGGCGCATTTGATACGAGAAGGGAACTCCCTGACCCCGGACAATACCTCCAGCTTGCCGAGCGCGGCCGCATCACTCCCGGCCTCCTCGCCCAGCATCATGGAATGGAAACGCTCGAACATTGCCTCCGCTTCCTCTCGCGTCTTGCCGGCCAAGGTCTCCGTCATCAGCGAAGCGGTTGCGACCGAGATAGCGCAACCGGATCCGTCGAAACTGACGTCCTCGATCACACCCTGATCATTGAACTTGAGATAGACGCTCACCTTGTCGCCGCACAGCGGATTGAAGCCTTCCGCGTGACAGCTCGCGTGCGCCAGCTTGCCGAAATGCCGCGGGTTACGGTTGTGATCGAAGATGACCTCCTGATACAGATCCTTCAGCTCGTTCATCGCCCGAACAACTCCTGTGCATGCCGGATCGCTCCGGCAAGGGTATCGATTTCTGCACGCGTATTATAGAGCGCGAAGGAGGCGCGCGTCGTCCCGCTCACTCCGAAACGCGTCATCAGTGGCATTGCGCAATGGTGGCCGGCCCGAACTGCCACGCCATGGCGGTCGAGTATCGTGCCAACGTCGTGGGTATGCACCCCGTCCAGAAGAAAGGAGGCAATACCGGCCTTGCGGGCAGCGGTACCCACCATACGCAGACCGGGAATATCCTGCAGCCGGGCCGTCGCATAGGCAAGCAGTTCGTCCTCATGGCGCGCGATGGCCTCCAGACCTATCTCTTGCAAATAGTCGATCGCCGCGCCCAGCCCGATCGCGCCCACGATATGGGGAGTACCGGCCTCAAACTTGTGAGGCAGTTCGGCGTAAGTGGTGCGCGTGAAGCTCACCTCGCGAATCATCTCGCCTCCGCCCTGGTACGGCGGCATCGCTTCCAGCAGCTCCCGCTTGCCGTACAGTACCCCGATGCCGGTGGGACCATAGAGCTTGTGGCCGGAGAAGGCGTAAAAATCACAATCCAATGCCTGCACGTCCACCGCCGTGTGCGGAACCGATTGCGCGCCATCGATCAGGACGCGGGCGCCGTGCGCATGGGCCAACGCAATAATGCGCTCAATCGGATTGATCGTGCCCAGCGCGTTCGATACATGGGTCACCGCGACCAGCCGGGTACGCGGACCAAGCAGACGCTCGAACTCGTCCATCAGCAGTTCACCGGCGTCATTCACCGGCGCAACCTTCAGCACCGTGCCCAGCCGCTCGCCGAGCAGCTGCCAGGGCACGATGTTCGAATGATGCTCCATCTCGGTAATAAGGATCTCGTCGCCCGCTTTCAGATGAGACTGGCCGAAGGAGGCGGCAACGAGATTGATCGCCTCGGTGGTACCGCGCACGAAAACAATCTCGCAGTCTTCGCGCGCGTTGATAAATCCGCGCACCTTGCCGCGCGCCGCCTCAAACGCATCGCTGGCGCGCTCGCTCAGATAATGCAGCCCGCGATGCACGTTCGCGTAGTCATCGGTGTAATACTGCCGGACGGTGTCGATCACGCGGAACGGTTTCTGTGCTGAAGCAGCGTTATCCAGAAATACCAGCGCGCGCCCATGCACGGTCTGACGCAGCGCAGGAAAATCGGCGCGAATCGCTTCCACGTCGAAGGCGTCGCGCCCAATATTGATTCGCTGTGTATTTCCGTTCATTGATGCCATCGTATCCATGTGCCGCGCGTCAACGGGCCAGACGTGCGGTAATCAGGCGTTCGGCCCATTCGCGTACCGGCGCAATCGCCATGCGGCCGACCACATCCTGCGCAAAGGCAGTGACCAGCAGGCGGCGGGCCTGGATCTCGTCGATGCCGCGTGCGCGCAGGTAGAACAGGACGTCGGGATTCAATTGCCCCACCGTTGATCCGTGACTGCACTTGACATCATCGGCATAGATCTCGAGCTGCGGCCGGGTATCGACTTCAGCCTCGTCCGACAGCAGCAGGTTATTGTTCATTTGCTGGGCATCCGTCTTTTGTGCGTCCTGCCGCACCATCACGTGACCGCTGAACACGCCGCGCGCGCGCCCGTCCAGCACGCCCTTGTACCATTCGCGGCTGGAACAGTGCGGGACCCTGTGCTCGACAGAGGTCTGATTGTCGATGTGCTCGCGCCCACGACCGAGATAGAGTCCGTTCAGGACACACTCGGCGCCCTCACCGGCGAGCACGCAACGCAGATCATTGCGGATCATGCGACCGCCAACAGCCACGTTGTGCGAAACATAGCGGCTGTCCCGCGCCTGCTCAACGTACAAGCCGGCAAAATGATGGGCGCCGGCGCCCTCTTCATTCAGCTTGTAATGCTCGAGCGCGGCGCCCGGTTCGATCATGCAGTGCGTGGCGACATTGCACAGGGCTGCGGCATCTCCCAGGCTCACATAGTGCTCGATGACAGCGGCACGGCTGCCGCGCCCCGCGATCATCAGATTGCGCAGATAACTCGCGACTGGCTGCCCTGCGCCGCTCGAAACGTACAGCAGGTGCAAGGGACGCTCTGCAACGGTGTCGGGGGCGATTCGCACGCAGGCACCATCGAACATGAAAGCAGTATTGAGCTCGATGAAACCGTGCGGCTCCTGCGGCGTCATCCCCACCAACAGCGACTCCAGTGAGGCGCCGTCGTGATCAAGCACTTCACGCAGGCTGCGCAGCTCGACGCCTGGTGGCAGAGCTGACAGATTGGACAGCGCGCTGTTGAAAGCACCGTCCACGAACACGGCAAGCGGCATATCCGCATCGGCAAACAGGCTGGTGGCGATATCCGTCGGCAAAACCTTATGCGGCTGCTCGACGGAAAATGACGGAATGAATGACTGCTTGAGCAGCGGTGCGATGTTGGTGTATTTCCACGCCTCATCCCGCGGCGTCGGATACCCGCGGTCCGAGAATCGCCGCAACGCTCCGTCGCGCAGATCGCGCAACCATGCCAAGTCCTGTCCCGGGAGCACGCCGAGCAGGCTCTGGTATTCTTCGACAGGTGTGACGGGGCTTGTGGCCATGGCGGCGATAAATCTCAGCTCGCAGCGAGCGGTCGACCGGCGCTGCCGGGTTCGCGCTCAAGCCAGGCATACCCCTGGTGCTCGATTTCCAGCGCCAGTTCGCGGCCGCCGGACTTCACGATCTGCCCTGCCGCCAGTATATGCACGTGATCCGGCACAATATATTCGAGCAGACGCTGGTAGTGGGTGATGACGATAAAAGACCGATCCGGTCCGCGCAGCTTTGCCACTCCGTCGGCGAGCAGCTTGAGCGCATCGATATCAAGCCCCGAATCGGTTTCGTCCAGAATCGCCAGGCGCGGCTCGAGCACGGCCATCTGCAGGATTTCGTTGCGCTTCTTCTCGCCGCCGGAGAACGACTCATTGACCGAGCGATAGAGGAACTCCTCGCGCATCTCCACCAGCGCAAGCTTCCGCTTGACGATTGTGAGAAAGTCCATGGCATCCAGCTCAGCTTCGCCGCGATGGCGCCGAATCGCGTTCAGGGATTCCTTTAACAGGGTAACAGTACTGACACCGGGGATCTCCACCGGATACTGGAACGCCAGGAAGATCCCTTCCCGCGCACGTTCTTCCGGCTTCATCGCCAGCAGATCCTTGCCACCATAACTGAATTCGTCGGCCGTGATCCCGTACAGATCACGCCCGGCAAGAATCTGGGCGAGCGTGCTTTTGCCCGAGCCGTTGGGCCCCATAATGGCATGCACCTCGCCGGGGCGAATCTCGAGATCGATGCCGTTCAGAATGCGCTTGTCACCGACGCTCGCGTGCAGATTCCTGATGCGCAGCGCCTTTGCGGCCGTTATGCTCATCCCACCGCTCCTTCGAGGCTGATGCCCAGCAGCTTCTGCGCCTCGACCGCGAACTCCATCGGCAGCTTTTTGAATACCTGTTTGCAGAATCCGTTGACTATCATGGATATGGCGTCCTCGCGCGACAAGCCGCGCTGCATGCAATAAAACAGCTGGTCGTCGCTGATTCTGGAAGTCGTCGCCTCGTGCTCGACCTGGGCCGCTCGGTTCTTGACCTCTATATACGGGAAGGTATGCGCGCCACAACGGTCTCCGAACAGCAGCGAATCGCACTCGGTGTAATTACGCGCGCCCTCCGCTCCGGCCAGAACCTTGACCAGCCCCCGGTAGGTGTTCTGACCGTGACCCGCAGAGACGCCCTTGGAAATGATGGTGCTGCGCGTATTGCGTCCGACGTGACTCATCTTGGTTCCGGTATCGGCCTGCTGGTAATTGTTAACGAGCGCGACCGAGTAGAACTCGCCCACCGCGTTGTCTCCCTGCAGCACCACGCTGGGGTACTTCCAGGTGATCGCGGAACCTGTCTCCACCTGGGTCCAGGAGATGTGGGAATTTATGCCGCGGCACAAACCGCGCTTGGTGACGAAGTTGTAGATTCCGCCACGGCCGTTCTCGTCGCCCGGGTACCAGTTCTGGACAGTGGAATATTTGATCTGGGCATTGTCCAGCGCGACCAGTTCCACGACGGCCGCGTGCAGCTGGTTCTCGTCCCGCATCGGAGCCGTGCATCCCTCCAGATAGCTGACGTAGGCGCCTTCATCGGCGATGATGAGCGTCCGCTCGAATTGCCCGGTGTTGGCCGCATTGATGCGGAAATAGGTGGACAACTCCATCGGACAGCGTACGCCCGGTGGCACGTAGACGAAGGAACCGTCACTGAACACGGCGGAGTTGAGACTGGCGAAGAAATTGTCGCCCGGCGGCACCACCGTGCCAAGGTATTTGCGCACCAGTTCGGGATGCTCGCGTACCGCCTCGGAGAAAGAGCAGAATATGATACCCAGCTCGGCGAGCTTTCCCCGATAGGTGGTCGCGATGGAGACGCTGTCGAAAACCGCGTCAACGGCCACCCCCGCCAGCATCTCCTGTTCGCGCAACGGGATGCCGAGTTTTTCATAGGTCTCGATCAGCCTGGGATCGACCTCATCCAGACTCTTGGGGCGATCCTTGTCCTGCTTGGGCTGCGAGAAATAACTGATTGACTGGTAGTCCACTGGAGAATAGTTCACGTGGGCCCAGCGGGGCTCGCTCATCGTCAGCCAGTGACGATAGGCCTGGAGACGCCATTCCAGCATGAATTCCGGCTCCCCCTTCTTGGCGGAAATCTGGCGGACGATGTCCTCGCTCAAGCCGGGCGGGAAAATTTCCTGCTCCACATCGGTCACGAAACCGGCCTTGTATTCCCGGTCGATCAGATGCTCAAGATTTCGGCTCGTCTCACCCATAATTTTTCGCACGTCCCAGGGGGTCAGAATCATCAAAAAATGCAATTCAAATCATAAAGATATTCAGTATAATCTGCGCATAACGATATAATACTTGACTGATTTAGTCAAGTATTGATCACCCGCCCGAATATTGTACCGATAATATACAGCTTTTATAGCCCGCGCTTCGATCCCGCCGAGAAACCGCGACCCCACCCTATCAAACCGTCAACGTGTCTGTTCCGCGAAACCTCGGTCGCCGCTCCGCCGCTCCACCAGCTCTCCGTTCTCGAATACCAGAATGCGCAGGAACTGTGTCGGGCCGAGATTGTAAGTCCATTCCTCGACGCGCGTGCGAATGAGGCGAACCGGGCCATTATCCCGGAACGCCCTCAGTGCCTCCTTGTAACGGGTATCGATGAACAAGGGGGCGCCACATTTCATCTGGACAACGAAATCCGTGGTCCCGGGATCACAATTGTCCAGCTTGCAACCACCCGGGTCGCCGTCCACGGAGAAACCACGCTCGCCCGCGCCCACCTTCGTCAATTTTCCATCCTCGAACAACAGGATTCGCATGAAGCGTTGCGGTCCGAGATTGTAGAGCCAGCGTTCCTTTTCGCTGATCGGGTAATAGGATGAAAGTGCGCCGGGGCCCTCGACAAGATCCTCGGACCACCGCGTTGTCCAGTCAGGCGCTCCACACTTGATCAGCACCTCTGCCTTCGAATCGCCCTCGCTCACCAAA
>JADLET010000173.1 GCA_020845975.1 Gammaproteobacteria bacterium
GAAGTAGTTCTTGCGTGCGAACACCGAGCGCAGCTGGACGGTGGCGCCGATGGCCAGGCCTAACTTGACCGCCAGCCGCACGACCTCGCGGTTCAGCACCGGCAGCACGCCGGGCAGACCAAGGTCGACGGCGCAGGCCTGGGTGTTGGGCTCAGCCCCGTAAGCCGTGGAGGCGCCCGAGAAGATCTTGCTCTTCGTCAGCAGCTGGACATGTGTCTCCAGCCCAATGACGGCTTCCCATTTCATCAGCAGCCACCCGCCGTGTTCATGTTACCCGATCTCATTTATATTCCGCCGGGATGCGCCGGTGCCAGTCGGTCTCGCGCTGGTAGGCATGCGCCAGGCCCAGCAGGCGACCGTCGGCGAAATAGTCGCCGATCAGCTGCAGGCCCACCGGCAGCCCGCCGGCGAAACCGCAGGGTAGCGACAGAGCGGGCAGGCCGGCGAGGTTGACCGCGATGGTGTAGATGTCGCACAGGTACATGGTCAGCGGGTCATCCTGTTTGGCGCCAAGACCAAAGGCCGGCGTCGGAGCGGTCGGCCCCAGGATCACATCCACCTCGGTGAAGGCGCGGCGGAAGTCATCGCTGATCAGACGCCGCAGCCGCTGCGCCTTGAGGTAATAGGCGTCGTAGTACCCGGCCGACAACACATAGGTTCCGATCATGATGCGGCGCTTCACTTCGGCGCCGAATCCCTCGCCGCGGCTACGCTCATAAAGATCGATCAGATTGAGCGGCTCCTCGCAACGGTAACCGAAACGCACGCCGTCGAAGCGCGACAGGTTAGAGGAACACTCGGCCGGTGCGACGACATAATAGGTGGGCACCGCCAGCGCGCTGTTGGGCAGGCTGACCTCGACCACGTTCGCGCCCAGACGCCGGTAGACATCAACCGCCTCCTCGACGGCGCGCGCAACACCGGAATCCAGTCCGTCCCCGAAATATTCGCGCGGCAGGCCGATGGTCAGCCCCGCCACGGAGGTATCGTCCAGCTGGGCGCGGTAATCGGGCACCGGGCGCTCCAGGCTGGTGGAATCACGCGGGTCGAACCCCGCCATGGCGGTCAACAGCAGCGCGGCGTCCTCGGCGCTGGTCGCGATTGGTCCGGCCTGGTCGAGACTGGAGGCGAAGGCGATCATGCCGTAGCGGGACACGCGGCCATAGGTCGGCTTGAGTCCCGTCAGGCCGCACAGGGCCGCCGGCTGGCGGATCGAACCGCCGGTATCGGTACCGGTGGCCGCCGGCGCCAGGCGCGCGGCCACGGCCGCCGCCGAACCGCCGGAAGAACCGCCGGGGACACGCGTGCGGTCCCACGGGTTCCTCACCGGACCATACCAGCTCGTCTCGTTGGACGAACCCATGGCGAATTCGTCCATATTGGTCTTGCCGAGCATGACGACACCTGCCTGCTCCATGCGCTCGACTACGGTGGCGTCATAGGGGGAAATGAAATTGTCCAGCATGCGCGAACCGCAGCTGGTCTTCACCCCGCGCGTGCAGAAGATATCCTTGTGGGCGAGCGGAATCCCGGTCAGCGGGCCGGCGTCACCCGTGGCCAGACGCCGGTCGGCCGCAGCGGCGGCGGCAATGGCCGCATCCTCCGTCACGCTGATGAAGGAGTTCAGACCGGAATCGAATCGGGATATACGCTCGAGGAAATGACGCGTCAGCTCCGAACTCGAAACCCGGCGCGCGCGCAGGTCGGCGAACAACTCGGCTATCGTCTTGCTGTGCATGGGCAGTGCGGTTAGGCGGCTGGACGTTCAGAAATAAGACGCGGCATCACTCAATCACCCTGGGGACCAGGTACAGCCCCTGCTCCACCTGCGGCGCGATCGCCTGAAAGGCCTCGCGCTCGTTCCCCTCGGTGACGGCGTCATCACGCAGGCGTTGCACGGCATCGAGCGGGTGCGCCATGGGCGCCACCGCGGCGGTGTCAACGGTCCCCATCTGTTCGACGAAGGCGAGGATGGCGGACAGGTCGTGCGCGTAACGCGGCACATCAGCGGCGCTGATTTCCAGTCGCGCGAGGCGCGCGATGCGCTTCACATCGCCTTCACTCAAGGACATCTCTCACCCCTGTTTTTACAGTATCCGACATCCCATGCGGGCGCCGGAGCAACACATATCATCAGCTTGCTGAAAACCCGACCCACTGTTAGAGTATTCCCGGCTTATTTTCCCCATTACAAGGACGACGCCCCCAATGTTCAAGCGCCTGCGCGGCATCTTCTCCAACGATCTGTCCATCGATCTCGGCACCGCCAACACACTGATCTATGTCCGCGGGCAGGGTATCGTGCTGAACGAGCCTTCCGTGGTCGCGATCCGTCAGGAGCCGGGGACGGGCGGGCAGCGTACCGTAGCCGCCGTGGGGGCCGAGGCCAAGGCAATGATCGGCCGCACGCCAGGGAACATCACCGCCATCCGTCCGCTCAAGGACGGCGTCATCGCCGACTTCACGGTGACGGAGAAGATGTTACAGCATTTCATCCGTAAAGTGCACGAAAACAAGTTCTTCCGCCCGAGCCCGCGCGTGCTGGTATGCGTGCCCTGCGGCTCCACCCAGGTCGAGCGCCGCGCGATCAAGGAATCGGCCGCCGGCGCCGGCGCGCGCGAAGTGTATCTGATCGAAGAACCGATGGCAGCCGCCATCGGCGCCGGCATGCCGGTCGGCGAGGCGAGCGGCTCGATGGTGCTCGATATCGGCGGCGGCACCACTGAAGTGGCGGTGATCTCCCTGAACGGCATCGTGTACGCCGCCTCGGTCCGCATTGGCGGCGACCGTTTCGACGAATCCATTATCAACTATGTGCGGCGCAACTACGGCAGCCTGATCGGCGAGGCCACCGCCGAGATGATCAAGCACAAGATCGGCTCGGCGTATCCCGGCAACGAGATCCGCGAAATCGAGGTGCGTGGCCGCAACCTGGCGGAAGGCATCCCGCGCACATTCACCCTCAACAGCAACGAGATCCTCGAAGCGCTGCAGGAGCCGCTCTCCGGCATTGTCGGCGCGGTCAAAACAGCGCTCGAACAGACCCCGCCCGAGCTCGGCGCCGACATCGCCGAACGCGGCATGGTGTTGACCGGGGGCGGCGCCCTGCTGCGCGATCTCGACCGTCTGCTGTCGGAGGAAACCGGCCTGCCCGTCATCATCGCCGAGGACCCTCTCACCTGCGTGGCGCGCGGTGGCGGCCGGGCGCTGGAGATGTTTGATGAACACAACGGAGAGATATTCGCGGTTGAATGACGCCCATGGCGCGCCGACCATCGAGCGCACCACGATGAAGGCAGTATCCGGCGGCCGGACCGCGCGAGGTGACCAATAAAACCCCTCTTTATTCGAGGACCGTCCCTCACCCTGCGCGTGGTGGTGTTGTCGCTCGCCTCGATCACGATGATGACCGTCGACCACCGTCAGCACCATATGGATGACGTGCGTGACGCACTCTCTTACGTGGCTTCACCCATCCTGTACCTGGTCGGCCTTCCCGGCCTCACCGGCGACTGGCTGTCGGAGGCGCTTTCCACCCGGCACATGCTCGAGCGCGAGAACACCGCCCTGAAGGCACAGCAGCTGCTGCTGGAGTCCAAGCTGCTGAAACTCGATGCCCTGGAGGCGGAGAACAGCCGGTTGCGTGCCCTGTTCGATTCTTCCGCCCAGATCGATCAGCGCCTGCTCATCAGCGAGCTGATCTCGGTCGACATGGAGCCGTTTTCACGCCAGATCGTGCTGAACAAGGGCAGCTCGCAAGGGGTGCACGACGGCCAGCCGATCCTCGACGCCTACGGCGTGATGGGACAGGTCGTGCGCGCCGCCCCGTTCAGCAGCACCGCCATGCTGATCACCGATCCCAACCATGCACTGCCGGTCGAGGTCAATCGCAATGGCCTGCGGTCGGTGGCACGCGGCACCACTGACCCCAGCCGGCTTGAACTCTTCCACCTGCCGGGCAATGCGGATATCGAGCGAGGAGACCTGTTGGTCACCTCGGGACTGGACGGCCGCTTCCCTCCGGGCTATCCGGTCGCGTATGTCACCCGCATCGAAAAACAGGCTGACAATCCTTTCATGATCGTCAGCGCCGAACCCACCGCACACCTGGAAAACAGCCGTGTCGTGCTGCTGGTCATGTCCGATCCGGCGCCAGCAGACCCCTCCGCCTCCACGGGCACGCCCACCGCGGAACCCGCCAAGGAAAAGGCGCCATGAACTACCAGGCGAAGGGCGGAGGCTGGATCATCGTCTTGAGTTTTCTCGCGGCGCTTGCGCTGACCATCCTGCCATTGCCCGGCTGGATTGCCGCGATCCGCCCGGAATGGGCCGTCCTGGTCCTGATCTATTGGTGTATGGCGCTGCCAGGACGGGTCGGGGTCGGCTGGGCCTGGGTCGTCGGCCTGCTGCTCGATGTATTACGCGGCGGTCTGCTGGGACAGCATGCCCTGTCGTTCGCGCTGGTCGCGTATGTCACACTCCATCTCCATCAGCGGATCCGCGTATTCCCTCTCTGGCAGCAGGCCGTCAGCGTGCTCATCCTTGTTCTGCTGCACCTGCTGCTGCAATTGTGGATCAAGGGAATCTCGGGCAATCCGCCCCCGGCAATGTCATTCCTGCTGCCCGCCCTGAGCAGTATGCTGCTGTGGCCACTCATGTTCCTGGGGCTGCGCCGGCTGCGGCGCCGCTTCCGGGTCACCTGACCCCCCTCCCTGGCGTCTCGCCCCGATGCGGCTGACGATCAAAGATCATATCCGCGAATCCCGGCTATTCAACGAACGCGCGGCGATCGCGCTGTTCGCCATCATCATACTGTTGATGTTCAGCATCGCGCGCCTCGTCTATCTGCAGATCGTCAGCCACGAGCACTTCTCCACCCTGTCCGACGAGAACCGCATCAGCCTGATCCCCGTCCCGCCGACACGCGGACTGATTTACGACCGCAACGGGATCGCACTGGCGCAGAACCTCCCGGCATTCAGCCTGGTGCTCATCCCGGAACAGATCTCCGACATGGATGCCACGATTTCCGGACTGAGGAAGCTGGTCGCCATCAGCGATGAGGATGTCAGACGTTTCCAGCGACAGCTGAAACAGAAGCGCTCCTTCAACAGCATCGCGCTGCGTTTCAACCTGAATGACGAGGAGATCGCACGCTTCGCTGTCGACCGCCATCTGTTCCCGGGCGTCGAGATCGAGGCGCGCGCCATCCGTAATTATCCTCTCGGTATGCTCGCTTCCCACGTAATCGGCTACGTCGGCCGGATCAACGAGGACGAACTGCGCGACATCGATCCCTCCAACTACAGCGGCACGGATTTCATCGGCAAAACCGGGATTGAACGATTTTATGAAAACCTGCTGCACGGGCAGGTTGGCTACAAACAGATCGAGACGAACGCCTACGGCCGCACGCTGCGGGAACTGCAGCAGGCCGAGCCGACTCCCGGAAAGAACCTCTATCTGAGCCTGGACATCGGGGTGCAGCGCGTCGCGGAAACGGAGTTCGCGGGCCGGCGCGGCGCGGCGGTCGCCATTGACCCGCGGAATGGCGAGGTAATCGCCTTTGTCAGCATGCCCGGTTTCGACCCTAATCTGTTCGTCACCGGCATCGACGTGAAAACCTACGAAGAGCTGCAGAATTCGCTTGACCGGCCACTCTTCAATCGCGCCCTGCGCGGGCAGTACCCTCCCGGCTCGACACTGAAACCCTTCGTTGGCCTCACCGGCCTCGAAAGCAACAAGACCACACTGGATGCCTCCACGTTCTGTCCGGGCTGGTACCGGCTTCCGGGCGATTCCCACAAATATCGCGACTGGAAGGAACATGGACACGGGTTCACCACGATGGACAAGGCCATCGTCGAGTCCTGCGACGTCTATTTCTACAGCCTGGCGCTGAACCTGGGCATAGACATCATGCATGACTTTCTCGCCCAGTTCGGCTTTGGACAGCAGACCGGGATCGACCTCAAGGATGAATCCTCCGGGCTGCTCCCGTCGCGCGACTGGAAGCGCGCCCGCCGCGGCCAACCCTGGTACCCGGGAGAAACCCTGATCACCGGCATTGGCCAGGGCTACACACTGACCACCCCGCTGCAGCTCGCCTATGCCACCGCCGTATTGTCCATGCACGGCGCGCATACGCCGCCCCATCTCCTGCGCGCCGTGGGCGCCAGCAACACGAAGGAGGCGGAACTGCTGCCGGCGCCCATGACGAACGTTCCGATCAAAAACCGGGGCAACTGGGATGCTATCATCACAGCGATGAGTCATGTGGTCAGCAGCGAACGTGGCACGGCGCACACCATCGGCCGCAACGCCCCGTTCCCGATCGCCGGCAAGACCGGCACAGCGCAGGTATTCAGCATCAAGCAGGACGAAAAATACGTCGAGAAGGAGGTGGCCGAGCGCCTGCGCGACCATGCCCTTTTCATTGCCTTCTCGCCTCCGGAGGATCCTCGCATCGCGATCGCCGTGATGGTGGAAAACGCCGGCCACGGTTCAACCGCTGCGGCCCCGATCGCACGCAAGATGATCGATCACTATCTCGGGGGGCAGACCCCATGACGGCGCCATCCCATCGCGCCTCTCCACGCTGGGGCGACCGCCGCGGGCCACGCCTGCTGGTACGAGGACTGCATCTCGACTTTCCTCTACTGGCGGCGCTGATCCTGCTTTCCCTGGCCGGGCTGGCCATCCTGTACAGTTCGAGCGGCCGCAACATGGATGTGGTGGCCGGACAGGCGATGCGGCTCGGTGTCGCCTTCACCGTGATGTTCGTGCTCGCCCAGATCCCCCTCCACCACATTGAACGCTGGGTACCCTGGCTGTACGGCATCGCGCTGGTACTGCTGCTCGGGGTGCTGCTGTTCGGCGAGATCGGCAAAGGTGCGCAACGCTGGCTCGATGTCGGCCTGTTTCGATTTCAGCCCTCGGAGATGATGAAGCTGGCCGTTCCGATGATGGTCTCCTGGTACCTTGCCGATAGGCCGCTGCCACCCAGCGCGCGTCACCTGACCATTGCGGCACTGATCATAGTCATACCCGTCCTGCTGATCGCCAAACAACCCGACCTCGGCACGGCGCTGCTGATCGCGGCCGCCGGCACCTTCGCACTGATACTGGCGGGGGTGCGCTGGAAATATGTCGCGCTGCTGGTCCTGGCCGTATCCGCCTGCGCCCCGCTGCTCTGGTACATGCTGCACGACTACCAGCGGATGCGGGTACTAACCTTTCTCGATCCGGAGCGGGACCCGCTGGGCAGTGGTTACCATATCATCCAGTCCAAGATCGCCATCGGGTCCGGCGGCATCTACGGCAAGGGCTGGCTCAATGGCACGCAATCGCACCTGGAATTCCTTCCCGAGCGCTCCACCGATTTCATCTTCGCCGTATTCGGCGAGGAATTCGGCTTTATCGGCATCCTGTTCCTGCTCGGAATCTACACCTTCATCGTGATCCGCGGACTCTATATCGCGACACAGGCGCAGGACACCTTCACACGGCTGCTTTCCGGCAGCCTCATCCTGACGTTCTTCGTCTATACCTTCGTGAATACCGGCATGGTGATGGGACTGCTTCCGGTCGTCGGCGTGCCGCTGCCACTGATCAGCTTCGGCGGCACATCCATGGTGACATTGATGGCGTCGTTCGGCATCATAATGTCGATTCACACACACAGGAAATTGCTGTCCACGTAATCATGCGCCCACCCAGACAGATGTATCATCTCGTCCTGTCCCTCTCCCTCGCCAGCGGCCTGCTTTGCTCGCACGCCTGTCTCGCGCTGGCGGAGGAGCCGGCCTTTTCCACCCGCCCCGATGTCAGCAGCTTCATCGACCGCATGGTCATGGATCACGCTTTCGATCGCGACAGCCTGGCCAAGCTGCTCGATCAGGTCGCGCCGCGCGAAGACATCATCGCCGCGATATCGCGCCCCGCGGAGAGCAAACCCTGGTACAAATACCGCCCCATCTTTCTGACGCCGGAGCGAATCCGCCAGGGCGCGGAGTTCATGGCCGCGAACGCCGAGACCCTTACCCGCGCAGAGGCGGCCTATGGCATACCGCCGGAGATCGTGACCGCGATCATCGGCGTGGAGACCTTTTATGGACGGCAGGCGGGCGGTTATCGCGTTATCGATGCCCTTGCCACGCTGGCCTTCGACTATCCGCCCCGCAGCACCTATTTTCTCAGCGAGCTCGAACAGTACCTGCTGCTGACCCGGGAGGAGGAAATAGACCCGCTCACGATCAAGGGCTCCTACGCGGGCGCCATGGGTAAGCCTCAATTCATGCCGAGCAGTTATCGTAATTTCGCCGTCGATTTCGACGGTGATAGCAAACGGGATTTGTGGAACAATACCGAAGATGCGATTGGCAGCGTCGCACGCTATCTGGGCGAGCATGGCTGGGAACCGCACCAACCGGTGACCAGTCTAGCCAGCGTGGAAGGCGACGGTTACCAGACCTATCTCGACCAGGGCCTGATGCCAAAAACATCTCTCGGCGAGATGCTCAAGTCCGGCGTGGCGCCGGTTCAGCCGCTGCCTGAGGATCTGTCGACCGTACTGATCCGGCTGGAGGGTGAGAATGCCCCGGAATACTGGCTGGGTTTCAAGAATTTCTACGTGATCACGCGTTATAATCGCAGCCCGCTGTACGCCATGGCGGTCTACCAGCTGAGCGAGGAGTTACGGAACCAGCTACGGGACAGCGTGGCCCCCAATTAAGATGCAGATGTCAGAATTTCTTCACAGCCTTACGCGGATGTCGTTCCGTCCCGCATACGGCGTAATGTTCGCCGCCGCCCTGTCCGCCTGCGGCACACTGCCGAATATGACCAGGATCGAACCAAGCGACAGCGCTCCGCGCCAGCCGGTGGACCTGTCCCGCGTTCCCGACGCCGTGCCCAGGGCCGAACCGTTCAGCAAATACGGCAACCCCGCTTCCTATGAGGTCGGCTACCAGCGTTATTACGTGCTGAAGGATAATGCCAACTACATCGAGCGCGGGGTGGCGTCCTGGTATGGCACCAAATTCCACGGCAAACGCACCTCGAGCGGCGAGCCATACAACATGTACGCCATGACGGCGGCACACAAAACCCTTCCACTCCCCACCTACGCCCGGATCACGAACCTCAGGAACGGGCGCACCGTGGTGGTGAAGATCAATGACCGCGGCCCGTTCAAGGACAATCGGCTGATCGATCTTTCCTACGCGGCCGCGGTCAAACTCGGAATAACCGCCGAAGGCACCGGGCTGGTGGAAGTGCGTGCGCTGGACCCGGGGAATCCGGAGGAGAAGCGAGCACCTGGCCCTGTTACCGCCGCGCCCCCTGCAGGCAATCCCAGCCTCTATCTGCAGATCGGCGCATTCAGCAGCGCCGAAAACGCGGAGCGTATGCGTACGCGCCTGGGGAACGTGGCGCACGGCCACGTGCGGGTGGTACGCGCCGAGATCGACCGACGTACTGTATACCGTGTCCGCATCGGCCCGATCGCGGGGGTGGATGAGGCAGACCGCATGAGCCGGGAACTGGCCCAGCTCGGCCTCGAGGATGCCCGCATCGTGATCGACTGAGACCAGGATCGCCATACCACGATCCGTTCATGGCACTATTCAGCATATTCTGACCCGCGAAGCCGCTGGCGGTTTCGCAAATAACCGAACAGGAGAACCACACGAGTGACGACATATGATCTGACCCGGCCCAGCCTCAATACCCGCGTTTCGCGCCGCCTGCGCGCGCCCATGGCAGCCATCCTGCTGTTGTGCGCCGCGGGACCCAAGGCCGCAACGCCCGTAATACCGGCGCCGTCGACTCCCGCGCCCCCCTCGATCAATGCCGGCAGCTATGTGCTGATCGACTTCAACAGTGGGGAAGTCCTCGCCGAGAATGGCGCCCGCACGCGTATGGAACCCGCGAGTCTCACCAAGCTGATGACTGCCTATATCGTATTCAATGAACTGCAGAATGGCAGGCTCCGGTACGACCAGCCGGTCACCATCAGTGAAAATGCCTGGCGCACCCAGGGCTCCCGCATGTTCGTCGACGTCAATACGCAGGTGAAGGTCGAAGACCTGCTCAAGGGAATGATCGTCCAGTCGGGCAATGATGCAACCGTCGCCCTTGCCGAACAGGTGGCGGGAAGCGAGGACGCTTTCGCCGGCCTGATGAACAATGCGGCCAGCGCGCTGCAAATGAAGGACAGCCACTTTGGAAACAGCTCCGGCATGCCGGATCCCGAACATTACACCACCGCCTACGACCTCGCGCTGCTCACCCGCGCGCTGATCGCCTCGTTCCCCGAGGACTATAGACTGTATTCGCTTCGGGACTTCACCTACAACAACATCACCCAGCACAACCGCAACCGCATGCTGTGGCGTGATGCGTCGGTGGACGGCGTCAAGACAGGCCATACCGACTCCGCCGGCTACTGCCTGATCACCTCGGCATTGCGCGATGACATGCGGCTGATTTCCGTGGTCTTGCGCACCAAGAGCGATGATTCCCGGGTCGAGGAAACGCAAAAGCTGATCAATTACGGTTTCCGTTTCTATGAAAGCCACCGCCTCTACGCCGCCGGGTCCTCGCTGACCACAACCCGGGTATGGAAAGGCGTGACTGAGGAGCTGCCGCTCGGGCTGGCGCAGGACCTGCATGTCACCATCCCGCGCAATCAGTACCAGAAGCTGAATGCGGCCATGAACATGGCCCCCACCATCACCGCGCCCGTGCACAAGGGACAGCAACTCGGCACGATTCAAGTGACGCTGGACGGCAAAAACATCGCGGAACGGCCGCTGGTCGCACTGAGCGACGTCCCCGAGGGGAGCTTCGCCCAGCGCATCACGGACGAAATTCGTCTGTTCTTTGAGTAACGGAGGGCGCATGGGTACTGTATTTCTCAACGGAAACTTCCTGCCGCTCGAACAGGCGACGATTTCTCCGCTCGACCGCGGCTTCGTCTTTGGTGACGGCGTCTATGAAGTAATCCCGGTGTACGGCGGACGCCTGTTCCGCCTGGAAGAACATCTGGTCCGGCTCGACGGCAGCCTGGAAGGCATCCGCCTGGCCTCACCCCATACGCATGCGGAATGGACGCGCATCCTGCGCGAGCTGGTGGAGCGCAATCAGGGCGGTGACCAGTCGGTCTATCTGCAGATCACGCGTGGTGTCGCCAAGCGCGACCATGCCTTTCCGCGCGACTGTGCCCCCACCGTGTTCGCGATGAGCTCGCCGCTTGCGCCCGTCCCGGCGGAGATCCGGCGAACCGGGGTCGCCGCCATCACGCTGCCCGATATCCGCTGGCAGTATTGTCATCTCAAGACCATCGCCCTGCTGCCGAACATCCTGCTGCGTCAGCAGGCGCTGGACAATGGGGCCGCGGAGGCTATCCTGATCCGTGACGGCGAGGCCACCGAGGGCGCCGCCAGCAATCTGTTCATCGTTCGGAATGATACTCTGCTGACACCGCCCAAGGGTCCCCGGCTACTGCCCGGCATCACCCGCGATCTGATCCTCGAGCTCGCCACGCATCACGGCATCGCGCAGCGCGAGGCGGTAATCACGCAGGACGATCTGACGGGGGCGGACGAGATCTGGTTGTCGAGTTCGACCAGGGAGATCCTTCCGGTGACCCGGCTCGATGGCAGACCGGTCGGCGGCGGGACGCCGGGGCCGCTCTGGCATCGCATGATCGACTGGTACCAGGATTACAAACGCGCCTATCAAAAACATGGCGACACCCTGCATGGACCAGCCCGCTGACAGCCTGCTGGAATTTCCCTGCGACTTTCCCATCAAGGCGATCGGGAAGGCGGGCTGCGACATCGACGCCATCGTCTTCGCCCTGGTGCGCGCCCATGTGCCGGACCTCGGCGAGGGCGCCATCCGCAGCCGGGACAGCAGGAACGGCGGCTATCAGTCGGTCACTGTCACGGTCCGCGCAACCAGCCGCGCCCAGCTTGATGACATCTACCGCGCCCTGAGCACGCACGACGACATCGTCATGGTGCTGTGAACACCGATCCGGAGCCGCGCCTGACAGTCAGGCAACTGGGACTGCGGGATTATGTCCCCGTCATGGCGGCAATGCAGGCATTTACCGAAGCCCGCACCGCCGACAGCGGGGACGAGGTCTGGCTGCTGGAACATGCTCCCGTCTACACCCTCGGTCGCGCTGCGCTGCCCGACCATGTACTTTCCCCCGGATCGATCCCGGTCGTGCGCACCGACCGGGGCGGCCAGGTCACCTACCATGGCCCCGGCCAACTGGTCATGTACACCCTGATCGATCTGCGCCGCCGCCGTCTCGGCGTCAAGGATTTCGTGCACCTGATCGAGAGGTGCATCATTGAACTTCTGGCCGGTTACGGGATCTCCGCCGACCGCCGGGCAGGCGCTCCCGGGGTCTACGTCGCCGGCGCGAAGATCGCGGCCCTCGGGCTGCGCGTGCGGCGCGGCTGCAGTTATCATGGCGTGAGCCTGAACGTGGACATGGATCTGGAGCCTTTCGCCCGCATCAATCCCTGCGGCTACCCCGGGCTCCGGGTCACACAGCTCGCCGCGCTCGGCGATTTCAGGGTCGCGGACCTGCCCAGGATCGGCGCGGATTTCCTCGCCGTTCTGACACGGCAACTGAATTACGATAAAATCCTCGCATCCGGCCCCGTCGCCGAGGCGGGCTGAGCTGCTGCCCGGCGCCCCGGGCGCCCGCACAGACGAACGGTTTTCTTGCCATGGCCGACTTTCCCCACGAACGCGACAAATTGCGCGGCGCCGCCAAAGTAGCGCGCATGCCCGTCAAGATCGCACCCACGGTCACCCCGCCGCGCAAGCCGAAATGGATCCGGGCACAGGCCCCGTCCGGCACGCGCGTGATGGAGCTCAAGGCGATCCTGCGCAACCACCATCTGCATACCGTGTGCGAGGAAGCCTCCTGCCCGAACCTGGGAGAGTGTTTCAACCACGGCACGGCAACCTTCATGATCATGGGCGCGATCTGCACGCGCCGCTGCCCGTTCTGCGATGTCGCCCATGGCAAGCCCGATCCGCTCGACCCGGCCGAACCGGAAAATCTTGCCGTGACCATCCGGGCAATGGGACTGAAGTATGTCGTGATCACCTCGGTCGACCGCGATGATCTGCGTGACGGCGGCGCGGCCCACTTCGCAGCGTGCATCGAGGCAGTGCGCAGGCACAGCCCGGCCACCTGCATCGAGACCCTGGTACCGGATTTCCGCGGCCGCATGGAGCCCGCCCTCGCGCGACTCGAACAGTCCCCGCCCGACATATTCAACCACAATCTGGAAACTGTCCCACGCCTCTATCTGCAGGCGCGGCCGGGTGCGGATTACGCGTGGTCACTGCAATTGCTGCAGCGTTTCAAGCAACTCCATCCCGCCATACCGACCAAGTCGGGCCTGATGCTGGGGCTGGGTGAGACCCTGGAGGAAATCGAGGCCGTGATGCGCGACCTGCGCGCGCATGACTGCGACATGCTCACGCTGGGCCAGTATCTGCAGCCGAGCAAGTTCCATCTGCCCGTGGCGCGTTTCGTGCCGCCGGAAGAATTCGACCAGCTGGCGGAAAAGGCGCGCGAGTTCGGCTTCACCAACGTGGCCAGCGGACCCATGGTGCGCTCGTCCTATCACGCGGACCGGCAGGCGGCCGGCGAAACAATCACCTAAGGCCGCCTTCCCCCTTCATGGGCGCGTTTACAGTCTTCCGCGCTCATCCCGGAAGGAAAAACCCGGCAGCGGCGCGTCGAACCCGCGCGACAGGGCGAGGATTTTGAATCGCTCACCCATCTCTCCGGGCAGGGTCAGCCGGAGTATCTGCTGCGCCAGCCTCGCGCGGTCAATCACCGAGGCCTGCGCGAGATGCTGCTCCCACTCCATGAGCCCGCCGCCGAGCAGGAAATGCGCCTGCGTGGTGTACCCGGCGACCTTTAGCCCGGTTCCCGACGCCGCCTCGGCCAGGGTGGTGAATTCAACATCGGCCGTAATGTCCTGCAAACCCGGAAGGATGAGCGCGTCGGCGTGCGCACGGTGCCGGTAAAAACATCGCAGCGTTCCCGCACCCCGCTCCGGGTGATAGTACTCGCGGCGCGAACAACCGTAATCCGCGAGCAGGATCACGCCGCGCGCGAGCACCTCACCGACGGCCGCAAGCCAGCGCTCCGCGGCCAGATTGATCTCCAGCACCTGGCCTTCCGGAAAATTCTCCTCGCCCAGGTCGGCGGTGATCACTGCAAGCCGCTCCTGCAGGCGCGGATCGCTCAGCGGGCCGGTCTCGTACGCGAATCTTGCGGCCTCTGTCCAATGGACATAAAGCTCACGCCACCCGTCCCGTTTCACCAGACGATGCACCGGCATGGCATCAAGGACCTCGTTCGCGATCACCACCCCGCGCACCGGCTCCACGGCCAGGCTATCCAGCCAGACAACGCGATCCAGCAAGCGCGGTATGCGTTCCCGCAGCCGCTCTCTCTGACGTGCGCGCAGTTCCGCGCTGAGTTCGACGATGGCATAGCGCGCAGGCAGGGCGTCGAGCATCTCGAGTTCCATCAGCAGATCGCAGGCGAGCGCGCCGGACCCCGCGCCGAACTCGAGGATCTCTCCATCGTTCATGTCCTCCAGAACCGGTCGGCATTGGCGCGCGAGACAGAAGGCGAACAGCGGGGAGATCTCCGGTGCGGTCACGAAATCTCCTCCCGCGCCGAGTTTGACGCTGCCGGCGCTGTAATAACCCAGGCCCGGGGCGTAGAGGGCAAGCTCCATGAAGCGCGCGAACGGGATGCGGCCACCGGCCAGGTCGATCTCGCGGCGTATCAACGCGGAGACGCGCTCGCCATGGGCGCGAGTGACGGCATCGGGCTCGGGAAGTTCTTGCGGAATATCCGGCATTGCTTCGCGGAAACGGTACTCGGGATCGTCGTGCCAGTATAACCGCCATGCTAGTATACGGTCATTATGACCCGACAGGCATTGGAAACCGAGGGGAAGGTTGTGCTGGTCACCGGCGCGGCGCGGCGCATCGGCGCCGTCATTGCGCGCACGCTGCACCAGCAGGGTATGCGAGTGGCCTTGCATTACCGCTCATCCGAAGCCGAGGCGGATGCGCTCGCGCGCGAACTCAACCATGCCCGCCCGCACTCCGCTACGCTTATCCAGGCCAATCTGCAGCGGGTGGAGGAACTGCCCGCCATGATCGATCAGACCGTATCCGCCTGGGGCCGGCTTGATGCACTGGTGAATAACGCCTCTGGCTTCTTTCCCACTCCAGTGGGCTCGATCACGACGGCGCAATGGGACGCGCTGCTTGACAGCAATCTCAAAGGCCCGCTGTTCTTATCCCAGGCGGCGGCTTCGGCGCTCGCCGAGAATGGCGGTTGCATCGTCAACATCACTGACATCCACGCTGAACGTCCATTGAAGGGTTATTGCGTCTACAGCATCGCCAAGGCGGGGCTGACGATGCTCACCAGGGCGCTCGCGCGGGAACTCGGCCCGCAGGTGCGTGTGAACGCCGTTGCCCCCGGCGCCATCCTGTGGCCGGAGCGCGAACTGGACGACGGGGACCGACGGGAGATCGTTGCACGCACCGCGCTCAAACGCCAGGGAACCCCGGAGGACATCGCCCGCGCGGTGCTGTTTCTGGTGCGCGACGGCGCTTACATCACAGGGCAGACCATCACCGTCGACGGCGGGCGTCTGCTGCATACCTGAGGACGACGCTCTCGATTACCACCGGAACGACACCGGCACGAGCGATCCTTCAGCTCCGCGAAACTCTTTCCATAATGCGCCGAAGGTAGTGCCCAGCACCGGATGTCGCACCTCAGCCGCAATCTCGGCCAGCGGTCCGAGCACAAAGGCGTATTCGAGGATCTCCGCGCGCGGCAACCTGATCCCGCCCTCGTCGATCACAAGATCATCATAAAGCAGCAGGTCGAGATCGAGCGTGCGGGCGGCAAACCGCTCCGCGCAACGACCGCGCCCCGCGGCGATCTCAATTTCGCGCAGATCGGATGCGATCTGGCGCACATCGCGGTCGGTGTCGAAGCAGGACACCAGATTGTAGAAATCGTCTCCATCGAAACCCACCGCCCGGGTTTCATAAACCGTCGACAGACGTAGACCAGGGAAGCGTTCACGCAACGCGGCGATACCGCTGCGGATGTGGGTATCACGGTCGATATTGCTTCCGATGCTGACATAGACCCGGCTCATCGTTCAGGCGGTTCTGCTCCGCTCAATAAACACGCCGACATCGCGGGCGCCGCGGATCGCGCCGCGCTTGTTCACTCTGAGACGTACATGCTCCACTCCAAACTTTTGGATGATCAATTCCGCCACACGTTCGGCGAGGGTCTCGACGAGCTGAAAACTGCTGTTCTCCACAAACTCTATCACGGCCTTGGCAACCGCCTTGTAATCCAGCGCATCGGCGATCGAATCCGACCTGGCCGCCCTGGCCACGTCTGTGGACATCTCGAGATCGAGGCTCACGGACTGCTTGACGCGCCGCTCCCATTCGAAGATGCCAATCACGGTGTCGATCTTGAGATCTGTCAGATAGATGGTGTCCATTGCGGTCCGCCCACGCGGGGAACTAAAAACCCGGCGCCGCGCTTCTGCAGCCCGGTATCTTGCCGAAGGTGTTCTCGATTATATTAAGCGCCACGACTCAAGGATGCTAACACACGTTCATGATCATCGACATCTGCGCCGCCCTGTTCGCCTATCTGCTGGGATCCCTGTCGACGGCGGTGATCGCCTGCAAGCTCAGCGGCCTGCCCGATCCGCGCACACAAGGCTCGGGCAACCCGGGCGCCACCAATGTGCTGCGTTTCGGTGGGAAAGGTCTGGCCGTTGTCGTGCTGGTCGGAGATCTCATCAAGGGATTGATCCCGGTACTGGTTGCAATATTCCTTTCTCTCCCGCCCGTGACCGTGGGCATCGTCGGCCTGCTCGCCTTCATCGGCCACATCTTTCCGGTCTTCTTCGGCTTTCGTGGCGGCAAGGGGGTCGCGACCGCGCTCGGCGTCATCCTGGGGCTGTCCTGGCTGTCCGGACTCGCCATACTCGGGGTATGGATTCTGATCGCGCTGACATTCAAGTATTCGTCGCTGGCGGCGATCTGCGCCGCGCTCGCCGCCCCGGTGATCGTATGGTTCAATGCATCCGAGCATGCAGTGGTCGTGCTGATCATGAGTCTGATATTGCTGTGGCGCCACCGCGACAATATCCGCAATCTGCTGAGCGGCGTCGAACCGAAGGTCGGAAAAAGATAATTGGCCACGATCGCTCCGGGCAGATGCGCGCGGAAACCGCCTTATACAGGGGCTATCGCCTCCAACGAATCAAGCGGCCAGCGAGCCCTGACGTCGAATCCTCCCCGCGTCCATTCTCCTGATTGCAGGCGCAGGCACCCCACAAAGGCGATCATGGCGCCGTTGTCGGTGCAGAACTCCGCCCGCGGGAAAAATGCCTCACCCCCTTCGTCCCGCGCCAGCTCTGTCAATCTCTGACGCAAGGCCCGGTTGGCCCCCACGCCGCCGGCCACGACGAGGCGACTCAGATTTGTGGCACGCAGCGCGCGGCGGCATTTGATGGCGAGGGTGTCGACCACCGCATCCTGGAATGCCCGTGCCACATCCGCACGCAGGCGGCCCTGATCGGCGTCATGTCGATGTTCCATGACTGTGTTGGCGGCGAAGGTCTTCAGGCCGCTGAAGCTGAACTCCAGGCCGGGCCGATCCACCATGGGGCGGGGAAAGCTGAATCGCGACGGATCCCCGGACCGCGCCAGCTGTTCCAGCGCCGGACCTCCGGGATAGGGCAATCCCAACAGGGTCGCCGTCTTGTCAAAGGCCTCTCCGACAGCATCGTCCAGAGACTCACCTATGATTTCATAACACCCGACCCGATCCACCTTGACCAGCAGGGTATGCCCGCCTGAAACAAGCAGAGCGACGAACGGACATGCAGGCGCAGGACTTTCCAGTAAAGACGCCAGCAGATGCCCCTCCAGATGATGCACGGGTACTGCGGGCAACCCCCTGGACCAGGCCAGACTGCGCCCCAGCGCCGCCCCTACGAGTAATGCCCCGACCAGTCCGGGACCAGCGGTATACGCGACGCCATCGACCTGAGCCCATTCCGTCCTGGCATCCCGCATTACTTCGGCAATCAGGGGTAAAAGTCGGCGCACATGGTCCCGGGAAGCGAGCTCTGGCACCACGCCGGCATATTCCGCATGCATGCTGCATTGACTATAGATACGCTGTGCGAGCAGACCCTCGCGCGCGTCATAGATGGCGACGCCGCTCTCATCGCAGGAAGTTTCAATACCGATGACCCGCATTCCCACGCCCCCTTAGGCGGTCAGACGATAAATTTTTCAGGCAAAAAACCCGTAAATACGTTACAATGGCCGCTCCCGGCCCGCTGACCGGATTGTAGCAAAC
>JADLET010000174.1 GCA_020845975.1 Gammaproteobacteria bacterium
AGAGAAGACAAGAGTAGCGTCTTGCCAAAAAGGTTCATAGACCCTCCAATGGGAATTAGTATAACGAATGGGCTCTACCCGATGTAGACTATCGATGATGCGCCGTAGAGAATTACTCCTCGCAGGGATGGCTGTACCAGCACTGGCCCAATCCCGCCCGCCCGTCGTCAACGCCGCCGAGCATGCCTGGGTGCTCAATGCCAAATACCCGATGCCCGCGAACCTCGCCGTCTGTCCCACCAATCTGCCAGGCTACGAATACTCGGCCGAATACCTGATTTCCGAAATGCGCACCTATAAGGTGGATCACGTAGTCATTTCGCACGTCTGTTATTACGGTCGCGAGAACGCCTACGCCAGCTACTGCGTGAAGCAACATCCGGGAAAATTCGCAGCCATCGGCCTGCTGGTGGGACACCGCCTGCACTCGCCGGATGACAAGGAGAATCCCGCGCGCCTGGAGCGCCTGATCAAAGAAGACGGGTTGATCGGCCTGCGCCTCAGCCCCATTTACAATCGCGACGTGGTCTGGCTCAATGACCCCGTCTGTTACCCGCTGTGGAAGAAAGCGGAACAACTCGGCGCAACCTTCAACATCTTTCTTGCGCCGCACCAGGTGGGCCAGGTGGCGGACATGGCGCAACGCTTTCCCGGCGTGAACGTTGTCATCGACCACATCGCCATGATCGACATCACCGCCCCGGACTCAGCCGGTTTCGGCCCCCTGCTCGACCTCCAGAAACATCCCAACGTGTATGTCCGAACCTCGCTTCACAATCCTTCGAAGACGAAGGAGATGACATACCGCGACGTGTGGCCGTTCCTGCGCCGCCTCTATGACCGCTTCGGTCCGCGCCGTCTCATCTGGGCAAACTTCTTCGAATACGTCATCATGAAAGAGACGATTCCCTTTTTTACGGCTGAGGACAAGGAATGGATTCTCGGTCGAACGGCATATAGGCTCTATGGTTTCCACAAGCGAACTCCGGCTGTTTGAAGAAACGCTTGGCGGCCCGCTGCATGCGGCGGGCATCGGCGTGCTGCAGATCAACGTGGGCAAAGTGTGCAATCAGCGTTGCGCCCACTGCCACGTCGATGCCGGGCCGGAGCGACGCGAGACCATGTCCCGGGAGACCGCCGGACTGTGCATCGATGTATTGCGCCGTCATGAGATTCCCGTCGTCGACATCACCGGCGGCGCGCCTGAGCTTTGCGCGCAGTTCCGCTACCTGGTGACCGAGTCCCGCCGTCTGGGCCGCAAGGTCATCGACCGCTGCAACCTGACCATCCTGTTGGTCCCCTCGCAATCGGACCTGATCGAGTTTCTGGCGCGCAACGAAGTGGAGATTGTGGCCAGCCTGCCCTGTTATCTGGAGTCGAACGTCGATCGCCAGCGCGGCGGCGGGGTGTATGCCAAATCGATCGAGGCTCTGCGGCGGCTGAATGCGGCGGGGTACGGCATGCCGGGCTCGGCACTGCGGCTGAATCTGGTGTACAACCCGGTAGGGGCGTCCCTCCCTCCGCCGCAGGCTGCGCTGGAGGATGACTACCGGCGCGAACTGGGGGCGCGCCACGGCATCGAATTTCATTCCCTCTTCACGATGACGAATATGCCCATCAGCCGGTTCCTCGGCACTCTGCGGCACGACGGGAACTACGATGCATACATGCACAAGTTGGAGACAGCCTTCAATGCCCAAGCCTCGCAAAGCGTGATGTGCCGCGATCTGGTGTCTGTCGGTTGGGACGGGACGCTGTACGACTGTGACTTCAACCAGATGCTGGAACTGCCGGTGGGCTATGGCGCGCCGTCGCACATCCGCGATTTCGATGCGGCGTGGCTGCGGCGGAGACGCATCGTCACCGGCAATCATTGCTATGCGTGCACCGCCGGGCAGGGCTCCAGTTGCGGAGGCGCGACGATTTAGGTTCTAGCACCGGCAATTCCGAGAATTCATCTCTCACAAATCTTACGCGGCAAGCAGTTCGAGAACCTGTTGAATTGCACGATCAGCCTTGTAATAGGCCGTTTCGACCTTGCTGGCAGGTTTGAGGTTCTCATCGGGCCGGTGATGGAACAGCGAGTTGGCCAGTGGTCCGCAGACGCGCTTGTGGAACAAGATGAACATGAGCGCGGCTTTGATCCCTTTGCCGGTGAGGTGGCAGCGGTAGCTCCTTCCGATACGTTCGACCAGTCCGTGGGCTTTCATCTTGCGAAGGTCATAGCGGAGTTGGGTGAGAGTATAGCGTCCGGCGGACAGGCCGAATGTCGTGAGGATGGCTTGATGGATGTCCGCGGATCGCCATCCGTTCAGCTGCGTGCCGCCGCGCAGCAGCACCTCCATCAGCCGCATCATCCGGGTATCGTGAATCTTGATGCCGGCGAGTTTCCGGCGCAACCGCTCCAGATTCTCCAGCCCCTTGTTGAGACCGAGATCTTTCATTCGGTTCACACAGACCTCGACCCGCAGGAAGGTGCTGAACTTCTCGTACATTCGGCCCACGAGGTTTTTGCAGTAGATGCGCATCACATGATGGCCGTGGTCGAGCTTTTCGAGCACGCTGTGGAGCTTACCGCGCAGCCGTTTGGTGACGCGCACCCCGAAGATGTAGGCGACCTTATCGGCTGCCAGGCGGAGGAGTCCCATTTCGCAGGAATACTCAAAGATCTTGTGGATCGGTAGTTCAGACGTTTCTCGATGATGTCAGCGCTCAGCTCGATCTCGATGAAGTTGTGGCCATTCAGATAATAGGTCGTTGGGAAGGGCAGGTACGTACCGACGCACATTGCCAGCGGACCAATCACCGGGTCACGGATGTAGAAGTAGTAATGCAGATATCGTGACGGCACCCGCCGGATGATGCGGTAGTGGGGATCATCGGTAGGATACTTGGGCATCTTCGAGGTGAACGTGCTACCCATTTCCATGCTCGTGAAGATGCAGTAAACCCCGTGTTGATTGCGCCGCTCCATCTGCTGCAAGATGAGGCCGGACGGAATCCTCCTTGCTCACGCCCTTCTCCGCTTTCAGCATGGGAATTTTGTGGTTGCGGGCGTAGCCCTCCACCCATCCTCGATATTCCAAGGTGCGTTTGGCCAGGACCTGTGGGGTGATCGGATACTGGCCGTGCACGTCGCGGAAGAAATGCACAATGTGCTCGGGCCGGGTCAACAGCGGCAGATAGCCCTGGATGACGATACGGTCGAAACAGTGATATACAAAGACCAGGAAGCGCTCAAAGAGCTTCGCGAAGGTTTCCATCGGTCGCCTCCTCAGAGGTTTGGCTGGATACCAAAAATCATCTGTCAGGCGGCCGATGGAATCAACCGGCCCTGAGGCAGCGATTGCATTCTTTGCGTCTTGGCGACTTGGCGAGAGAAGAGAGGCTACGATGACCGAGAACGCCATCGCCAAACAGATCGTTGACGCTGTATTGGTCTGGATGGGGTGGACAGGCGAGAGGGGGTAAGTAAATGCCATTGAATCATGCCGCTTCGCGAAGTGCAAGAGAAAAATTACGGCGCGTTTGATTTGGTGTCTGATACCTCAGCCGCTC
>JADLET010000175.1 GCA_020845975.1 Gammaproteobacteria bacterium
GCACGCGCTCACCACCGAGTACGAGCACAAGGAAATCATCGCGCGCAGCTGCTGGGACATGGTGATCGACTGGCTCGCGGTCGGCATCAATCCGGATGCCGCCACGCTGTTCATCCAGTCGCGCCTGCCCGAACACGCCGAGCTCCACCTTGTCCTGTCGATGATCACGCCGCTGGGCTGGCTCGAGCGGGTGCCGAGTTACAAGGACCAGCAGGAAAAGCTCAAGAACCGGGATCTCAGCACCTACGGATTCCTGGGTTATCCACTGCTGCAGAGCGCCGACATCCTGATCTACCGGGCGGGCCTGGTGCCGGTGGGAGAGGATCAGGTCGCGCATATCGAGTTGACTCGCGAGGTGGCGCGGCGCTTCAACCATCTGTACGGGCGCGAGCCGGAGTTCGCCACCAGGGCCGAGGCCGCGCTCAAGAAGATCGGGAAGAAAAACTCCAGTTTGTATAGCGAATTAAGGCGTCAATATCAGGAGAAGGGTGATCATGAGGCGCTGGCCAGCGCGCGCGCCCTGCTTGAGCAGCAGCAGAATATCACCCTCTCCGACCGCGAGCGCCTGTTCGGCTATCTGGAGGGTGAGGGGCGGGTGATTCTGCCCGAGCCCAGTGCCCTGCTGACCCAATCCCCTAAAATGCCGGGCCTCGACGGCCAGAAGATGTCGAAGTCCTATGGCAACACCATTGCCCTGCGCGAGGATCCGGCGGTGGCGGAGAAGAAGCTCCGCACCATGCCGACCGATCCGGCGCGGGTACGCCGCACCGATCCCGGGGATCCGCTCAAGTGTCCGGTGTGGGGCTTCCATCAGATCTATTCCAGCGAGGAGACGCGCTCCTGGGTGATGGACGGCTGCCGCAGCGCCGGGATCGGCTGCCTCGAGTGCAAGCAGCATGTCATCGACGGGGTGCAGGCGGAGCTCGCCCCGATTCGTGAGCGAGCGGAGGAATTTTCGAATAATCCCGGGGAGGTACGGCGGATTATTGCGGAAGGTTGTGAAAAGGCGCGCGCGGTGGCCGCGGATACGATGCAGGAAGTCCGTCAGTCGCTCGGATTAGTTGATATCATATAGCGCCATGAGTCAGGATCCACCGACCGAAGTCACGCCGACCCGCCCGGAGCAGCAGGAGATGCCCTTCGCGCTGGTGCACGGCAAGGTAATGAGCGAGCCGCCACGCGACCTCTACATCCCGCCGGACGCGCTGGAAGTGTTCCTCGAGGCCTTCGAGGGCCCGCTCGACCTGCTGCTGTACCTGATCCGCCGTCACAATCTCGAGATCCTCGACATCCCGATCGCCGAGATCACGCGCCAGTACATGCAGTACATCGAGCTGATGCATGAGATGCGCTTCGAGCTGGCGGCCGAATACCTGCTGATGGCCGCCATGCTGGCCGAGATCAAATCGCGCATGCTGCTGCCGCGACCGGTCGAGGCGGAGGACGAGGCGGACCCGCGCGCCGAGCTGGTGCGCCGCCTGCAGGAATACGAACGCTTCAAGCAGGCCGCCGCCGATCTGGACGCGCTGCCGCGCGTCGATCGCGAGGTGTTTCCGGTCGCGGTGGAGGCCCCCGAGGCCAAGGTGGTCAAGTTGCCGCCGCGAGTGGAGCTGCGCGATATCCTGCTGACCTTCCAGGAAGTGATGGCGCGCGCCGAGATGTTCAGTCACCATCAGATCGTGCTGGAACCGCTCTCCGTGCGTGAGCGGATGACGATCATTCTGGAAAACGTGAATGCGGAACAGTTCGTTGAGTTCGCCTCGCTGTTCACCCCGGAGGAGGGGCGGCGCGGCGTGGTGGTGAGTCTGCTCGCCATCCTCGAGCTGATTCGCGAATCGCTGCTCGAACTGATTCAAACCGAGGCCTTTGGGCCGATTTACGTAAAGGCACCTCAACATGTCAACGAATCCGCCGCCCATTAAGGACATCATCGAGGCCGCGCTGCTGTGCGCGGATCAGCCGCTGACCCTGGAGCGGCTCGCCGAGCTGTTCGACGAGGACGCGCGCCCGGCGCCGGAAGAGTTCCGCGCCGCGCTCGACACCATCGCGGCGGAGTGGGACGGTCGTACGCTCGAACTGAAGCAGGTCAGCAGCGGCTATCGCCTGCAGGTGCGGCAGGAGTTCGCCACGTGGGTCGGCCGGCTCGCGGAGGAGCGCGCGCCGCGTTATTCACGCGCGCTGCTTGAAACGCTGGCGCTGATCGTCTACCGTCAGCCGATCACGCGTGCGGGCATCGAGGAGATCCGCGGTGTCAGTGTCAGCACGTACATCATCAAGACGCTGCTTGAGCGTGAATGGGTACGTGTGGTTGGCCACCGCGATGTGCCGGGCAAGCCGGCGTTGTATGGCACAACGCGCAAGTTCCTTGATTATTTCAATCTCGAGAGCCTGAGCGAGCTGCCGGCGCTGGCTGACATCAAGCCGATCGACCATCTGCAGAAAGAAATGGACCTCGCGGCTGCTGCCGCGGATGACGCCGCGGCAGCAGCCGCCGTCTCGGAACCGGGCGAGGTGTATTCCATGGAAGCCGCGCGCCAGCCGGCGGTCAACGACGCGGATCCCGAGGGTGCGGCTGAAGATGCCGATGCCGAGGCGCGGGAAACCGCCGAGGCCATCAGCTGATCCCTGTTTCCTGGCGGAAGGTCGTGCCCGTGCCCGCCTGCATGACCGGAAAACTCGTGAATAGCCTTTTGTCCCTAACCGGTCCGCGGCCCCGCGTGCCCATCCTCCGTCATGATGTGCAAAGGAGAGTCAGGTGAGCGAACGCGTGCACAAAGCGCTGGCGCGCCTCGGTTACGGATCGCGGCGCGAGATCGAGGAATGGATACGCGCCGGGCGCGTCGAGATCAACCGCAAGCTGGCGCAGACCGGGGCCACGCTCGCCCCCGGAGACGTCGTCAGCGTGGATGGCCGGCAGGCATTCACCTATGAAAGCGAGCCCGCCGCCTGCCGGATTCTGGTGTATTACAAGCCCGAGGGCGAGATCTGCACGCGCGCCGACCCGGAAGGACGTCCGACCATTTTCGACCGTCTTCCGCGCATCAATAACGCGCGCTGGGTGAGCGTGGGACGCCTCGATATCAATACCGCCGGACTCATCCTGCTGGTTACGAACGGTGAACTGGCCAACCGTCTGATGCATCCCTCGCTGGGTGTCGAGCGTGAATATGTCGTGCGAGTGCTGGGCGAGGTGGATCCCGCGGCGCTGTCGCGTCTTCGCTCGGGTGTCATGCTCGAGGACGGGGAGGCGGCGTTCGACCAGATCTACGAGATCGGCGGCAGCGATGGCGCCAACCACTGGTTTGGCGTGGTGTTGAAGGAAGGCCGTAACCGTGAAGTACGGCGGCTGTGGGAATCTCAGGGCGTCAAGGTCAGCCGGCTCAAGCGCGTCCGTTTCGGCTCCATCACGCTGCCGCGTCGGCTGCGCCGCGGCCATTACGAGGAAATGGAAGCGGCCGCCGTCGCCGAGCTGCTGCGTTTCGCCGGAATGGAGGCCGGGGCGAAGGCCGCAACGGAAAGCGCCAGGGAACCGCAGCGCAGGATCGGTCGAACCGCCTACGCCAGAAAGCCCGCCGCCAAGGGGGTGTACCGTAAAAGTACCGGGCCGGCTTCGAGGAAGAAAAGCAGGTAATGGGTGATTGAAGGCGGTGATGGGTAATGAGTTATGGGTGATTGACGTGTATCGTGCTCGCGGACCTTCCGTGTTGAATGGATGCGAAAGTTAATTTTTTATCACCCATCACCCATCACCCATCACCCATCACCATGCCCCGGCGTTCGGCCTTTCTCTCGGTATTCGATCGCCTCCTCTCCGCCCACGGTCCCCAGCACTGGTGGCCCGGGGAGACGCCGTTCGAGGTGATGGTCGGCGCGGTTCTGACCCAGAACACCGCCTGGTCCAACGTCGAGCGTGCGATCGTCGCGCTGAAGGAGAATGCCGCCCTCGATCCGGAGTGCTTGCTCGCGGCGGCGCCGGCGACCGTGGCCCGCTGGATCCGTCCGGCCGGGTATTTCAACGTCAAGGCGAAGCGGCTGCGCAACTTCTGCCGCTGGTATCTCAAGCAGGGCGGTTATGACGTGCTGGCACGGCGGGAGACCGGGGCGTTGCGGCACGGCCTGCTCTCTGTCAACGGCATCGGCCCCGAAACGGCGGACGATATTCTGCTCTATGCCTTCGAGCGGCCGGTGTTCGTTATCGACGCCTATACTCGCCGCCTGTTTTCCCGGCTCGGGATGTGCGAGGCCGACGCCGGCTACGAACCTCTGCGCGCGGCGGTCGAGCAGGCGCTCGCGCGTGAGCTCACCCGGTCCCGCGGTGCCGGCAGGGCGGTCTGGAAACGGAATAGCGTTCCTCTCTACAACGAATACCATGCCCTCATCGTCGCCCACGCGAAGCGGTCCTGCCGCGCGCGGCCGTTATGTCAGGACTGTTGTCTGGCGGGCATCTGTCCAGGCCGGCAATGATCCCGCGCGCGATGGCCCGCCCGCGCCGATTTGTGGTTTAATGCACAGTCATGTTCAGACCCCTGGAA
>JADLET010000176.1 GCA_020845975.1 Gammaproteobacteria bacterium
ATCAGCCAGCAGTTCGCGGCTACTCATGGCATGCAGCACGACGCCCTCATCTCGGCGTTTATCCGCCTGGGGTACCAACAGGACATAGCACAGCGCCGGCACCATGGTTACCGCCACGACCAATGAGGCCATCACCGAGGCGATATAACTGACGCCCAGCGGACTAAAGATGCGTCCGGCCAAATCCTCCAGGAAAAAGATCGGCATGAAGATCAGGATCACGATCAGAGTCGCATACACCACCGAGTTGAGGATTTCCTGCACCGCGTCGAACACCACCTCGAGGGTCTTCGCCGGGCGCGTGACGTTGCGGTTGAGACGCAGCCGGCGCACCACGTTCTCCACGGTGATGATGCCGTTGTCAACCACCTCGCCGATGGCGATCGCCAGACCGCCCAGGGTCATTGAGTTGATGCCGATGCCGAAGGCGTGCATCACCAGCACGCCGCCGACAAAGGAGGCCGGCATGGACAGAAAGGTGATGAACGAGGCACGCCAGTTCATGAGGAACACGAACAACACCGCGATCACGATCAGCGCGCCCTCCAGCAAGGACACGTTGAGATTGTGAATAGCTGCCTCGATGAAGTTCGCCTGGCGAAACACCGCGGTATCCATTTGCACGCCGGCGGGCAAACGCTGCTTGATATCCGCGAGCGCCTGTTCGACCTTGTAGGTGGTGGTCACAGTGTCGGCGCCGTAGGCCTTGGAAACGGTGCCAATCACCGCATCCTTCATGGCGAAGGCACCGTCACCGCGCTTGATTTCGCCGCCAAAGGCCACTTGCGCGACGTTGGCGATAGTGATGGGCACACCGTTGCGCATGACGACGACGGTATTTCTTATGTCCTCTAGCGAGGTGATCCGCCCCACGCCACTGACGATGAGCTCCTGGCCGGACTTCTGTAAAAACGCACCCGGCACGTTGATATTGGTGCTTTCCAATGCCTGGCGTACGTCCTCGGTGCTGATCCGGTATGCCAGCAGGCGCTGCGGGTCGAGCCGCACCTGGTATTGTTTTACTTCGCCGCCGATGGCTACGACCGAGGCGATTCCCCCCAGCGCCAGTAGGCGCGGGCGGATATCCCAATCCGACAGGGTACGCAACTCCTCGGGCGACAACGTGTCGCTGACGAGGGCATATTTGACCAGCCAGCCCACTGCCGAGGTCACCGGCAGCATCACGGGAGGTTGGCTGCCGGGCGGCAGGCGGCCGCTCACGTTCTGGATTCGCTCGTTGACCAGTTGCCGGTCCAAGTAGACGTTGGTGGCCGCATCGAACACCACGGTGATGGTGGACAGGCCAACGGAAGTCTTGGAGCGCACGTCAGTGACACCCGGCGTGCCGTTGATGGCGCTTTCCAGCGGATAGGTGATGAGCGATTCCACATCCTGCGGCGCCATACCGGGCGCTTCGGTCTGAATCACGACCTGCGGCGGTGCGAATTCAGGAAACACGTCCACGGACATGCGCTGCAGCACTAATCCGCCAGCAATGAACAGGACGACAGTGATGGCGAGAACGATCAGGCGATTGTGCAGCGACCAGGCGATCAGACGGTTGAACATGGTTATTCCTCTTCCTTCATCTGACCGCCGGTCAGCCACATCGTGTACAGCTCGCGATTTCCTTGCGTCACGACTTCATCACCCGGAACAAGTTCCGAAGTGATTTCCGTATAGCTGTCATCGGCAGCACCCGTGGTCACCTCGACGCGCCGGAACTGTTTGCCCTCGCGCACGAACACGAAGGTCTCGCCGTTTGCCTCCATCACTGCGCCATTGGGCACGCTGAGCGCGGCTTCGTTGCGCTGCAGCACGATGGCGGCGCGCGCGAACATGTTGGGTCTCAACAGGTCCTTGGGATTGGCTACCTCTATCCAAGCCTTGACCGTGCGACTCGATGGGTCCAGCACCGGTTCGATCAGAGTAACCTTGCCCGTGAACGCCTGATCGGGATAACCCAAGGCGCGTACCCTGGCCTCCATGCCGGGGCGCACCTTGCCGAGGTCCTCTTCGTACAGGCGAGCCGCTACGATTACTTGCGAACGGTCGCTGATGTGAAACAGCGCTACCGTGGGTTCGACCGCCTGACCCAGAATCACATTGCGGGCGTCGATCACGCCGCTCATGGGAGCGGTGATGACCACGTTGGGCGGCGGATCGCCGCTGAGGCGGGATTCCACCTCGGCGAGTTCCTGTCCGCGTTCGACACGATCGCCCAGGCTGGCATGAATCGCCGTAACCCGCCCGCTGATGCGCAGGCTCACGTCGGCCTGACGTTGCGGAAGCAACCGCACTTCGCTATTGACGGTGAGTATCTGATCGAGGGTCCGAAAGTCAGCCGCCACGGTTTGCAGGTCGATCGCCTTCCGCTGCTGCTCGGTGAGAATAACGGGCCCGCGTACGCCGCCGCCTACTGCGATCTGCTCGCCGTGGGCGAACACCGGGCGGAGGTGGCCGAACAGACCGTAGGCCATCAGGAGCAGCACGCTCAGGAGCCGCGCGGGCCGGGACATGCAAAGATTATCGAACATCGGGATGCTGTACATTTCAATTTCCTTTCGAGCTAGGCACCGGGGCCGGATCTTCCGGCAGCCCGAGGTGTTGGGTGTACGTGGCCGCCGCCGTGTGGAGCATGGCCAGCGCCTGCAGATAACGGTCGAGGATGTCGAGATAGGCCTGGGTCACATCGGACTGCTGCCGCTGCGCCTGGATCACGGTGAAGATAGGCGCCAGACCCTGTCGATACGCTTGCTGGACGAGTGTGACGTTGCTTTCGCCGGCCGGTAGCAGCTCGCGCTGGTAATCGAGCAGCGGCTGCTCCAGATGAGTGACCTCGGTATGCAGGCGGGTGACCTCATTACCGATACTGAACTCCAGCGCCTGAACGCGCGCGTCGGCCTGAGCGCCAGCGGACAGTGCTTCGGCGATGCGACCCTGACGGCTGTTCTTCAGCGGCAATGGTATAGACAGAGAGAGTCCGATCGCGCGTCCCGGGGACTGGGGAGGCCCGTCATCAAGTACCAGACGGTCCTGTTCCATGTCGACCCTGACGGTCCAATCCTCCCAGCGTTCGGCGCGAGCGAGCGCCTGGTCGGCGCGGGCGCGGTCCGCGTTCAAATACTCTGTCCGCAAATCGGGCCGCGCGGAAAGCGCCTGGCGCTGCAGTGTATCGAGGTCCGGCGGCGTGCCGGGCATAGGCAGCGCCAGATCCAAATCCAGCGGTTCCGAGGCCGTTCTCCCGAGTAACTGATTGAGCAGGGCGATCTGCGCTACCCACTGGGTTTGTAGGAGATAACGTTGCCCAATCGAGCGCTGTAGTTCAAGCTGTGCAGTCGCGATATCGATCTCAGACACCTCGGCGGTCTGCAAGCGGTTGCGAATCACCCGCACCAGTTCGGTGTTGACCTCGATAAGGTGCTTCTGCGCCACGATCTGGCGGTCCAGCACTAGCAGGCGATAATATGCAGCGGCAACTTCGCCCGCTAACCTGCGATCGGCCTGCGCAATTTCGGCGAGCGCCAACGCGATATCCACCCGCGCGATATCCCGCTGACGCGCAATCCGTCCCGCTACTGGGAAGTCCTGGCTAAAACCGATGCTGACGGCGTATTCACCATCGTTGCTGAACATAACGTCGTTGCGCCCGAAAATTTCCAAGCGCGGATTCGGCGGAACCCCCGCCTGAAGCAGGCGTGCACGCGCGCCCTCGACAGCGTAGCGGGCGACCGACAGGTCCTTATTGTTCAGAACAGCCGCGCCGATCAGATCCGCAAGTGTCAGCGCAGGATTGACGGGCGCAGCGCCGGCGAGTAGTGAGAGCATATAGAGCAAGGCGACCGCTAAATGCCGCAATAACCCATGTGTGCGAAATATAAAAATTGGCATGGTGCCCTAAAAAGCAATTTGGCGATTAATGCTCATGACCGTCGTCGTGATGGTCGTCTCGCTCGGAGGCATCGTGGGATTGTTCCGCCATGTCCATCGCGCCACTGCTTGTTTGCGTATCGCCTGCCCGTCCGTGCCCGCCGCCATTGGTATGTTCATGGGCATGGCCTTCGCCTTCCGCCTTGGGCAAGGACATCACACCCAAGCCATAGCGGTAGACCACCTCGCCGCCGTGCCATGCGGTCGAGGCCAGCACGATGCCGGCAACGACCGTCGCCGCGATAAACACGGCGCCGAGCGCCCGCTTGCGGCGCACACGCATAATGGACCAGACGGCCAGCGTCAGAATCAGTGTGATGGCGACGATGGCCCAGTTGCGGTGCTCGGTCATCGCGGCATGGGAGGGCGTGTCGTGGGCGACGGTATTGTAGGCGTAGAGCCCCGCCAGACCGGTGATGATGGTGAGGCCCGCGCCGAACCACAAGTTCCAGCGGGCCACGGTCTGCCACTGTTCTTTCAAGGGCGATTTCATAAACGGGGCCACGACAAAAAGCCCTACCGCGAGCGAAAACAGCGCCACGGTGAAATGCACGAAGATAGGGTGCCAATTGGGAATGATCTCGAACATCCAATTTTCCTCTCTGGAAACTATTGATTGAATAACACAATCACACGCGCGGCGGTGGGCGGTTGCAGCAGGCGCCAGGCGTCGATGCGAGATTGATCAGTTCGTTTTCCTCGGTATTTCGCGCCCAGGAGCGTCGTAACCTTTGCCACCAGCTATTATCAAGCTCAATGTCCACTTCATTGAGCGAGCACTCGATCTTCGCCAATGTCAGTTGCAGCAGGTCATAGCGAATCAGGAGCGAGCACCCTTCCAGATGAATCTCCTTTACGCCCATCAGCGCCTGCAGGTATTCCGTGATCGCTTGCGAAGTCTCAGGATCCAACGATTCGGCCAGGCGCAATCTTCTGCGTATGATGAGTTCGACGTGATCGTTAACCTGTTTACTGGTGTAAAGCCCGGGGTGATCCTTGAAGGTCTCGCGGCATTGTTCGGAACAAAAGTGAAAAAACATCTTGTGATATTCCAGCGTAATCGGCACTGTCCCGACTTTCATGCCGCAAACCGGGCAATGTTTTTTCTTGTGGTCGATCATTGGTTCTCTCCCAGTTACTGCCGCCACAGTCGACGACGGCGCCATTCACTCAGAACCAGAAGCGCACGCCCGCCACGACCTGAGTCTCCTTTGTATCCAGTCCTGCATCGCGGGCATAATCTGCAGTGCCGCCGAACTTGCCGGTCCATTCAAAACCCACATAGGGGGCGAACTCCCGCCGCATTTCATAACGCAAGCGAAGACCGGCGGCCAACCCCGATAAACCGGAATCGATGCCGCGCTTCGCGTCATCCTTGCCGTAGAAATCCGCTTCGACGCGCGGCTGCAGGATCAGCTTTTGTGTGAACAACAGCTCATACTCCGCCCCCAGTCTCAACGCAGTGCGGCCTTCCTCACCGATATAACCAGCGGCGTCCATCTCGAACCAGTAAGGCGCCAGCCCCTGAATCCCGAACGCCAGCCAGCCGCGATCGGGTTCCACACCATGGTCATAGCGCAAACCGAGTTGCGTATCCCAGAACGGGCTGACCGCGTGTCCCCACAACATTTCAGTGCGCCCCTCCTGCAACCTGCCGCTGTCGGCGTCGCCCTCGGCCTTGAACACGGCGCGGTCGAAATCGCCGCCATACCATGCCTGAAGATCATAGGCGGCGGTGGTGTTATCGTCGGCGCGCACGGCCTCCAGCCGGTCGACGAGCAGCGAACCGAGCTTGAGCCCGCCCCCCTCGTGCCGCATCGGGAACTGGCTGAAGTCATATCCGTCCGCGTAGGCGTGGGGATCGCGCAGACCGGACGACGGAGCTTGATCCGGCGTTGTGCCGTGATCCATCTCCATACCCTCCATGCTCATCTCATCCATGCCGGGCATAGAGTCGTGGCTCATCTCCGGCATTGTTTCATGATTCATCGGCTCCGTGACGACGCCATCGCCGGCATGATTTGTTTGCGTGTCATTCTGCGCCCATGCGGGAGAGAGACTGACGATCATCATTGCAGCGGCGAGCCATTTATTTTTGTTGTTCATGTTCATTTTCCTTGGCTTCAAGCCACCACCACTTGCCGGAACATGCCCGCCGCCATGTGATACAGCAGGTGACAGTGCCAGGCCCAGTGACCGGACGCATCGGCGGTGACGAGCATGCTGATACGCTGCGCCGGCTGCACGTTGAGGGTGTGTTTGCGCGCAAGAAATTTCCCCTGCGCATCTTCCAGCTCGCTCCACATGCCATGCAGATGCATGGGGTGGGTCATCATGGTGTCGTTGTGAAAAATCACGCGCAGGCGCTCGCCGTGACGAAAGTGGATAGGTGTGGATTGGCCGAACTCCAGGCCATCGATGGACCAGGCGTAACGCTCCATGTTACCGGTGAGGTGCAGCTCGATCTCGCGCCCGGGTTCACGTTCGTCCATAGAACCGCCGATCGTATGCAAGTCGGCATAGGTCAACACGCGGCGGCCGTTGTTGCGCAGACCAATACCGGGATCATCCAGATTGGTGCGCGGCGTATCGACACGCGTATCGACGCTGGGGCCGTACTCGCTACTGGCGTGACGCACCTGTACGGCGGCGGCGCCCATCGCCATGCCCCCGTCATGCTGCATACCTTCCATACCCGCCATGTTGCCGTCCTGCCCCATATCGCCCATCATGTCGGTCATGGTCAGCCACTCGGGCTTGTCCATGGCGGGAACCGCAGCCGCCATGCCAGCGCGCGGCGCGAGTGTGCCGCGGGCGTACCCGCTGCGGTCCATCGACTGCGCAAAGATCGTATAGGCTCCATCTTCAGGTGTGACGATAACATCGTAGGTCTCGCCCGGACCGATGCGGAACTCATCCACCGTCACGGGCTCGACATTCTGGCCGTCAGACAGAATCACGCTCATCGCCAGCTCCGGGATACGCACATCAAAGAACGTTGCCGTACCGGCGTTGATGAAACGCAGCCGTACCCGTTCGCCAGGCTTGAATAGTCCGGTCCAGTTACCCGCCGGGGCGGTGCCATTCATGAGATAGGTGTAGGTGTAGCCCGAGATATCTGCCAGATCAGTGGGATTCATGCGCATCTGATTCCACATCTTGCGCTTGTCGAGGGCGTCCGCAAGGCCCATGGCCGACACGTCACGAAAGAAATCGACGGCTGTCGGCTGATGAAAGTTGTAGTAGTCGCTCCGCTTCTTGAGTTTCTTGAAGAGCGTCAGCGGATCTTCGTCGGTCCAGTCGGACAGTTGCACCACATAATCGCGATCGGTCTTGATCGAATCGCCCTGGGCGGGGTCGATGATAATGGCGCCGTAAAGCCCGGTCTGTTCGTGGAGTGTATGGGCGTGATACCAATAGGTGCCCGTCTGCCGCACCTTGAAGCGATAGATAAAGGTCTCGCCCGGCGCGATACCATGGAAGCTGACGCCCGGCACGCCGTCCATTTCATAAGGCAGGATGATGCCGTGCCAGTGAATGGCGGTGGGCTCGTGCAGACGGTTGGTGACACGCAGGGTGACCGTATCCCCCTCGCGCCAGCGCAGGGTCGGCGCCGGGAGCGAGCCGTTGATCGTCGTGGCCATGCGCGGCGCACCGGTGAAATTGACTGCTGTGGCGGCGACAGTAAGATCGAACTCCGTACCGCTAAGTATCCCGGCGCTGCCTGTGGCGGTAACGGTGACTGCCTCCCCCGCCCAGGCTGACTTGAGCCACGGTGACACCCCTAATAGGACGCCGCCCGCGGCCAGTCCCTGAAGGAATCGGCGTCGCGGCAGCCTGGGTAATGCAGGGGGAAATTGTGGAATCCGTTTCATCTCGGTCTGACCTCCTGCAAGCAGATTAAGACACAAGATAGCCTCGGCCCCCTGTCCCAGGCGTGACAGGTGCATTACAATTTTGTAATCATCTTGTCATCTTGCCGACAGCCCGCCAGCGCTAGACTGATTGCGCTACGCATTACGTGGATCCCGGATGAAACTCCTGATTGTCGAAGACGAAAGCAAGATCGGCGACTATCTCCGCCAAGGGCTCACTGAGGCCGGGTTTGTGGTGGATCTTGCCCGCAACGGATTGGACGGACTCCATCTCGCCACGACAGGTACATACGATCTGGTCATCCTCGATATCATGTTGCCCGATGTCGACGGCTGGCGCATCCTGAAATCCCTACGCGAGACAGGGAGGAACATACCGGTGTTGTTTCTCACCGCACGTGATAGCGTGGAGGATCGAGTGAAGGGTCTGGAGTTCGGTGCCGACGACTACCTGGTCAAACCCTTCGCCTTCGCCGAGTTGCTGGCCCGGGTTCGCACCTTGCTGCGACGCGGTAGCGGGCCGGCCACCGAGACCACGCTCAGAATAGCCGATCTTGAGCTTGATCTGCTCAGGCGTCGGGCATCGCGCGGTGGACATCGAATCCCGCTGACCACCAAGGAATTCGCCTTGCTGGAACTGTTGATACGCCACCGCGGCGAAGTACTGCCGCGTTCGTTAATCGTCTCCCAGGTCTGGGACATGAACTTCGACAGCGACACCAATATCATCGATGTCGCCATCCGGCGCCTGCGCGCCAAGATCGATGACAAATTCACAACCAAGCTTATACAAACCGTACGCGGCATGGGCTACATGCTCGATGAACCGGATTGATCAACCGATGCGGCGCCCCCTTTCCCTGACGTTACGCCTGACCCTGTTCTTTGGCATTGCGGCGGCTATTGTATTCTCGGGTTTCGGCTGGATTATCGAACGCTCGATCGAAGAACACTTCCAGGCGGAAGATACCGCAGAACTCAAAATCATCACCCAGGCCGTACAACAGGCGCTGTCGACCTTGCGAGCTACAGACGAAATCGCTCCTCTCGAACGGAGGTTCGACGACATCCTGGCGGGACATCACGGCGCGTCACTGTACATCGCCGCACATGACGGACAAACGATCTATGCCAGTTCAGGCCCGGACCTGTCCACCATTGCCAGCACGGCAATTGCCGGCAATGCCGGCGGCTCGACACGGGAGTGGCGTGATGGGGACAGCCACTACCGCGTACTGATACAACGCATGGATGAGGACGCGGCCGCACACAGCCCGCCTTACACGGTGGCAGTCGCGGTGGCGATCGAGCACCATCTCCACTTTCTCGACGAATTCCGTCGCACCTTGTGGCTGATGATTGCGAGCGGCGTCGCCGTCATAAGCCTCATGGGATGGATCGCGGTACGGCAGGGACATGCGCCCCTGCGCCGTATCGTGGCCAAAATCCGTCAAACCAGCGCGAATGAGTTGAATGCTCGACTGTCTCCCGAAACGGTGCCCAGGGAGCTCACCGATCTCGCGGTCTCATTCAACGAGATGCTCGACCGCATGGAAGAGGCCTTTGTCAGGCTCTCGAATTTTTCCGCCGATATCGCGCATGAACTGCGCACGCCCGTCACTAACCTCATGACTCAAACCCAGGTTTCTCTCTCTCAGCCCCGCAGCCTCGATGAATATCGCGAGATCCTCTACTCCAGCATCGAAGAATACGAGCGCATAGCGCAGATGATCGGCGATATGCTCTTTCTGGCGAAGGCGGACAATGGCCTGAGCAAAACAAGCATCACCGAGGTGGACTTGGCCGGCGAAGTACAAGCACTCTTCGACTATTATGAGGCGTGGGCGGAAGAGTGCGGTGTCTCACTGGCGCTGGAAGGCGCCGCCACAGTCGCCGGCGACCGGTTGATGTTGCGGCGCGCGTTGAGCAATCTCCTTTCCAACGCCATCCGTCACACGCCGCCCGGTCAATTCGTACAAGTACGCTTCGACTCGTCCGACAAAGAAGCGATCATAATCAGCGTCGAGAATCCCGGTGCGACCATTTCTACCGAACATATTCCGAGATTGTTTGACCGATTCTATCGCGTGGATCCATCACGGCAACGTAGCGGCGACGGCGCAGGACTTGGTCTGGCCATCGTCAAATCGATCATCGACGCCCATGGCGGCATGATCGAGGTAACTTCTGCTGAGGGTCACACCCGATTTCGCATCACCTTGCCTAGACTGCAATGAGAGGTCCCTGGAGTTAGCGAACCAGTAGTAGATAGGCTTATAATCCGCCATTGATGCACGTCTTACATCTAGCTGAAGGACTAATCATGAGCAGGAAAAACGAATACAGACTGATCTTCACACTAGCATTATTATTCCTGAGTGCCGCTGCTGTAGCAGACACCACCAAGCTTATGGTGGTCACCACAGTCGCACCTATCACTAATATCGTTCAGAATGTGGGCGGGCGTTATGTGGAGGTCACGGGGATCGTCCCTGAAGGCTCGGACTCTCACACCTTCGAACCCGCGCCGTCCGATGCTAAATTGTTGATAGGCGCTGACATCATCATCGTAAATGGCCTGTCCTTGGAGCTGCCAACGGTTAAGCTGGCCGAGAAAGTGAAAAGACCACAGATCAAGATCGTCAGCCTGGGCGAGCGGACTATCAGCCCCAATGATTGGAAGTTTGACTTTAGTTTTCCCAAGGAGAAGGGCCATCCCAACCCACATTTGTGGCCAAACATTGCGCTGGCAATGCGTTACGCCGAGATCGCCCGCGACGAGTTGAGCAATCTCGATCCCCAACATACTGCGGGCTATGAGGCGAATACCACGGCTTACCTCGCCAAGCTCGAGAAGCTCGATGAGGCGATTTTTGCCTGTATCAAGTCTATTCCCGAGAAGAACCGCAAGCTGGTCACCTATCACGATTCCTTCGCCTATTTCGCCCCGCGTTACGGGGTAAAGGTTATCGGCGCGGTGCAGCCGGCTGATTTTTCTGAACCTAGCCCGCGCGACGTGATGCGCATCATCGACCAGCTTAAAAAGGAACAAGTCCCGGCTATCTTCGGCTCTGAGGTCTTCCCCAGCAAGACGCTGGCGCAGATCGCGCGCGAAACAGGCGCGCGATTCATTGACCAATTGGCCGACGACGAGCTACCCGGCAAGCTCGGCGATGCCAATCACTCCTTCATAGGGATGATGGCCAATAACATGAACATTATGACCGAAGCCTTGGGCGGGTCGCGAAACTGCGCCGTAGGCGTGGACTCTGCCAACCTCCCGCAATGACGACCGACAGTCAGATCGCGGTGAGTCTCAAGGACGTCACTGTCGGCTACGGCAACAAGGTGGTGTTCGGACATTTGTCGTTGGAAGTTCCCGCAGGGCAATTCGTTGGTATTGTCGGGCCAACTGGCTCGGGTAAGACTACCCTGCTCAAGACCATCCTCGGCACCTCGCCGGTATTCGCCGGCGAGGTGCGGCTGTTCGGCCAGTCAGTGGAACGTCTGGCGCCCGGCACTCTGGGTTATGTGCCGCAACTGGAGAGTGTCGACTGGAGTTTCCCGGTAACGGTGGAGCAAGTGATCCTGATGGGTCTGTACACCGAGGCGCGTTTGTGGCCGTGGCCCAGCCGCGAGCAGCGCCAGCGAGTACACGACCTGGCTGACCGTCTCGGCATCCACGATGTGCTGCATCACCACATCGTCAACATCTCTGGCGGCCAGCGCCAGCGCGCCTTTCTGGCCCGCGCCCTCATTAGCAACCCCAAGTTACTCGTGCTCGACGAGCCCACCGCCGGGGTCGACATCAAGACCCAGCACGACGTGATGCATCTGTTGGGCGATTTGAGCGCCAACGGTATCACCATCCTCCTCACCACCCATGATCTCAACGCCGTGGCTTCGCACCTGCCGTGGGTAATGTGCTTTAACAAGGGACTAGTGGCTCAAGGACCTCCGCGCGACATCTTCACCCCGGCAATCCTCAACCAAACATACGGTGGTGATATGGTCATCATCGAATATCACGGTCATTACCTCATCGCCAACGCAGCGCCGCTGCACCTGCACAATCACTGACATCATGAACGCCTTCCTAGAACCCTTCGGCTACGAATTCTTTCGCCACAGCATGTTGGCCTCACTGATGGTGGGCGCGTTGTGCGGCTTGATCGGCGTCTACATTGTGTTGCGTGGTATGAGTTACATCGGCCACGGCCTGTCGCACGCGGCCTTCGGCGGTGCTGTGGTGGGGTTTACCCTTAATCTTAATTTCTACGTCGGCGCCGGCGTGATGGGGCTGGTGGCGGCGCTGCTTATCAATCAAGTCACAAAGGGTGGCAAGATTAAGTCAGATGCTGCTATCGGCATCGTAACCACCGCATTCTTCGCCCTAGGCGTGGCCATCATCTCGCACGCGAGAAAGTTCACCAAGAGCTTCGACGCTGCGCTGTTCGGCAATATCTTGGGCGTCACGAACGACGACCTCCTTGTGATCGCCGTGGTGACAATAATCACCATGGGCATGGTGTTTTTCATGTACAAGCCGCTGCTGTTCTCTACCTTCGACCCCGATGCGGCGAATGTTTTCGGCATCAAGACCGGCTGGGTGCAGCTCGCATTCTCGATCATTCTGACACTGGCCGTCATCGGCTCGATGAATGTGGTGGGCGTCACTATGATCGCCGCTACACTTATCATGCCCGCTGTCACCGCGCGCATGATGACCGACAGCTTCAGCCGAATGCTGATCTACTCGATGATTATCGGAGCCATCACCGGTGTAGGGGGCATGTATCTTAGTTATACATTTAACGTTGCCTCAGGTGCCACCATTGTATTGTTCGGGGCGAGCCTATTCTGTTTGGTGGGGTTGATCAAGTTTATCCAGGATAAAATGTTGCTGCATGAGCACATCCACAATCACGAGACGTTGGTGCACACACATTCCCATGATCATCATCAAGATCATGAACACACCCACGCAGAGTTGCAGGCAGAAGCGCCACCCAAAAAGACGACGTTGACCTGAATCAAGATATCCGTCAGATATCAATAAGCTGATGGCAGCAATTTATTCGGCGCTAATCTTCCTCATATCACTTTCGCTGTCATTTCCACCCCATGATCGGAGTGGATGTATTCGGGGACACCCCGCATCAGGATCATATCGGGCAGCGTTTCAATGACAGTAATGCTGTTCTGTCTATGTGCCATACAAATCGTCAGACATTCGTGCTCCACCTTTGGCGAATTTCTAGTTTTGAACTGTCACAATATGGGGGCAACAGCAGGTACGGGAAATCTCTCACTCATTCTGGCTACCTAGGCGGGGGAAAGGTCAGCCACCAAGGTAACCGATGCCAGCCAGATCATCACAAATACGCCGGCAGCAATGCAGCTCACCGGTCGTCGCGCAGCCAGTGCGGCCGTCGCCCGATACTCCTGCATCAACTCCGGTGGAATCAGCTGCACGACCAACAGGACGCCGAGCGCGGGACGAGCACCAGATCATCCAGGTAGCCCAGCACGGGGATGAAATCCGGAATCAGGTCGATCGGAGACAATGCATAGGCAGCAGTAACCAAGGCGAGCAGCTTCGCATAACCAAGGCGTGCGCGAGTCGCGCGCCGCCAGCCACAGCGCATGCACATCGCGCTTGATTGCACGCGCCCACTGTCGAATGCGAGTTAGAATGGTTGGTATGTTCCTGGCTTCGGTCATGTTGGGTCTCGTTACTTGAGATAAGAACGCAGCACGGCAACGACTTGCTCCAGATCCTCGCCCCGCTGCTGAGGCGAGACGGCGTCCGGTCCAAGGTGCTCCCGGATATGCTCCTCCAGAATTTCCGCCATCAGGCTGTTCACGGCGCCACGGATCGCGGCGATCTGCTGCAGGATTGCCATACAGTCGGCGTCCTGCTCCAACGCCCTTTCCAATGCCTCCGACTGCCCCTTGATCCGACGTACTCGGGTCAGCAGTTGTTTCTTTCCTTTGGCCGTATGTGACATAGGACTCCTTTGCTTATATATAATATACTGGGGTATAGTATATCGCATATTAGAAACAGGACACCATACACATGCCGCTTTCCACTTCTCCTGACGATTGGAGCCACTCTCACGTTTTCGATGAGGGCAACCCACTCGCCGAAAGAAATACCCTGTGGGTGGTTATACTGACGGCAGCTATGATGGTTGCCGAGATTGCCGGCGGCTGGATGTTTAACTCGATGGCATTACTGGCGGACGGCTGGCACATGAGTTCGCATGCCCTGGCGCTCGGACTTTCGGTGTTGGCCTACGCCGCCGCCCGACGTTTTGCCCACGACGCACGGTTCGCTTTCGGCACCTGGAAAATCGAGGTTCTTGGCGGCTACACCAGCGCGATCCTCCTCATCGGGGTCGCCGGGCTGATGTTGTACCAATCCGTTGAGCGCCTGATCGCGCCGACTCCCATTCATTACGACCAAGCCATTGTCATCGCTGTCGTTGGTCTATTGGTCAATCTCGTCTGTGCTTGGTTGCTCATGGGCGGACATGGCCACGACCACCACGGCCATCATGGGCATCACAACCATGATCATCACCATGATTTGAATCTGCGCTCCGCGTATCTCCACGTCGTTGCCGACGCTGCCACATCGGTGCTCGCCATTCTGGCGCTTATTGGCGGTAAATTCTGGGGTGCAAACTGGCTCGACCCGGCGATGGGCATCGCCGGTGCTGCGCTGGTCACAGTGTGGGCTTATGGGCTGTTGCGTGATTCAGGGCGCGTGCTGCTCGATGCTGAGATGAATGCCCCTGTGGTGGCTGAAATCCGGGAGGTCATCGAGGCGAGCCCGATCAAGGCCCGCATCAGCGACCTGCATGTGTGGCGCGTGGGCAAGGGCAAGTACGCCTGTATCCTCTCCCTTATCATAACAGACGATACCGAGGCCGAATACTTCAAACAGCAGTTAAGCATTCACGAAGAACTGGTCCATATCACTGTGGAACTGAAAAACTACCAGGTATCCGCCAGGTTGGAAGTCGACTGCGCGTCAGCTTGAACTGTGCCCTACCCGGATGTCAGAAAATGCAGCAACCTGTCGTCAAAATGTGTTCACCGACAAGGCATCAGGCAGTGACAGGACGGAGTTTTGACCACTAACGCCCCGCAAAGACTACCGCGGGCTGCAACTTCAGCACCGGACGGGCGCTGATTGCTGCCGCCGTTAGACTCACAATCAAGACCCCGATGGCACCAAGCAACGGAGTAAACCACATCATGCGAAACGGATACCCTGCCTTTGCAGTGACCTCACCGACAAGCCCACACAAACCGAGCCCGAGGCCGCTGCCAATAAGCGCGCAGATCCCAGCCTGTGCAAAAATCATGGTCAACAAAACTTTCGGAGTCGCGCCCATTGCATTGAGAACGGCATACTGTTTCAGATTCTCGTATGTGAATATGTACAGCAAGACACCGGTAACGCCGAAGCCTACTGACATCGCCAGAATTAACATGGCGGCCATATCGCCAACATCTTCCGAGTTGACGAGATACCAGCGCACTGTGTCTGTCTTGAAATCCTCCGACGCGCGCGCGCGCAACCCTGTTCGCGCGTGGATGCGATGCGCCAGATCATTCGGGGACAAACCGGGTTCGGCGGTCGCCAGGACAAAGGTAAGAAGATGTCGTTCCTGAGGCAGCATGCGCGCGGCGCTAGAGAAGGTCGTATAGATCAGCGGTCGTGGCGGAAACCTTGGCAAGGTCTCTGATCGCCCAACCACCTTGATACGCTGGTCGTTGGCCAGGAGTTCGTCGCCTGCAACCAGTTCCCGTGTAGCCACCTCAAGATGCACGCCATCATGAGGCCACTGATCGGTTTCAAGAACCGGCGTAACTAGTTTGCCGCTGGTGCCACCGTCATCAATGATTGCCGCATCGGGCGCACGCAGCACGATTGGAACGCCGCCATCCTTTAACACAGGGGCACCAACCAGTGTGGCGTCGTCCACGCCGATCACTTGGAAAGTCTGGAATCGGCCATTTGGGAAGCGCGCATCCACCGTTCCAAGCGCAAGAGGAACCGCATAGCGCACGCCCTCGACGCTGCGGATGCGGTCCAACGCCGAATCAGGCATATTGGTGGTCTGCTCGACGGACTCCACGGCAGCATCCATGACCCATACGTCCGCCGCGCCGTTTTCGGCAATCAGGGCGAAGCCCCGGGTCATGAAGCCGCTGAAATACGATGCAGCGAAGGTTACAAGGAATGCGGTAAATGCAATACCCAGGAGCAGACCTGTGTATTTGGCGCGGTCGGCCATGAGAATTTTCAAGGCAATGTAGAGCACCTAGCGACCCGCCCTGGAACGTTCCGACGAAACAGGGGATGCCTGCACGTAGATATCCAACTGCTGACCGACATACACTGGCTGATCTCCACGGGTAAAACCATAGATCACTTGCAAGACACGCCGGTCTGTCCGCTCGGTGCTCTGCCCGGTGAGCGCGGTTTTTGGGATGACATACGGCTCGAGATATTCGAATTCAAGCGCTATCTTCAGATCCGGATTGCCTCGCACGAAGGCCGTCGCCTCTGCCCCGGGCCGAACACGCCAAGCCTCGTTCTCATCAATGTCGACGCGCACATGTAACTTGGCATCGTCGCCCATAAGAATTGCCGGTGCGACGACGCTACCACCCTCCACATATTCACCCGGCCGCATTCTTAATTGCAGAATATTCCCGGCGATAGGCGCACGCACGATGCGGCGATCTATTTCGACTTTAATTTGTTCGACTTGCGCTTTCGCCAGTTCAAGCGATGCTTCCGCCTGGGCGGTCTCATCGCGAAGATCAGTTAAATCCTGCACACTCATTGCCCCAGGATCGCGCTGTCTAAGATTCTCCGCATTGTTGAGACGGTGCATGGGCTTTTGTAGTGAAGCCGCGGCCTCTTTAACCTTTGCGGTCGCAGTCAGGAGCTGAGCCTGGAGATCCCGGTCATCGATCTCGAACAGAATGTCGCCGGCCTTAACATAGTCCCCAACCTTCACATCAATATTTTTGACAATGCCGGGAACCGGTGTGCCTATGGCTAAGTTTCGGCTGCTGGCTTCAACCAGGCCAGCGCCAGATACATAGGAGGTATATGGCGCGTTTGGTGGCTGGATAACAGGAGGCTGCGTGACTGCTGGCCAGTTATCAAAAATAATCGCAACTATCGCAACCAACACACCGAGAATCGCCAATAACAACAGGGCATGTCTACGAATCATTGCAACAGTTCCCCGTGTTTACCGGCAATGATATCCGTGATTCTTCCATCATCCATGTACGCTATGCGGTCAGCAAACCCCAGAATTCTTGGGTCATGCGTTACGATGATCAAGGCCCTGTCCGGACTCTGCGCTACGCCGCGAAGGATGTCCATCATATCCTGTCCGGTCTTGTGATCCAGATTACTTGTCGGCTCGTCACAGACAATGAGCTTAGGGTTATGCACGAGCGCGCGGGCGATCGCCACGCGCTGCTGCTGACCACCGCTAAGCTCCGCAGGAAAGGCGTTTATGCGCTCACCCAGACCCACCGAATCAAGGGCGCTACGCGCCCTGTCCCCAGCACTCCGTTGAGCAGCAAAGGCACGGTGACGTTCTCAAGCGCCGTCAGCGACGGCAAGAGGTTGAAAAATTGAAATACAAAGCCAATATTCTCACCACGGAAGCGTACCCTGTCATTCTGGTCCATCTGTTCCAAGTCGTACCCCAGAACTTGGCATTGGCCCCCGTCCTTGTCGAGTATCGCAGCAATGATCGATAGTAGAGTTGTCTTCCCGCAACCTGATGGACCTACAAGCATGAGTAACTCACCACGGCGCACATCGAGATCAATACCACGCAACGCGGCCACTTGTGCGACACCTCTCCCATAAGTCTTGGTCACACCTTGGCAGCGAACAGCAATTTCATGGATTGCATCCGTAGACACGTTACACCTTTTGTTATGCCGCCGGTCCTATCAATCCCGATTCCAGTCGAAAACCACGCTCCATCAACCCGCTGATGTCTCTCGAGATAGTACAACATATCCGCTCCGCTACGCCTATGAACTCATCGCTCGTATTGTCGCATCGAAAATGCTTACTGCGTCAACGCGATTGGCGTTGCGCTCGGACGTTGATGTCCTCCTGAATTTTCTGCATCTCTTCCGGCCAGCGGCTCTTGATGAAGGTGAGCACGGCCCATATGTCCTCGTCCGTTAATGAGTCTCCCCATGCAGGCATGTCACTTTGATAGTCCTCTGGCGCATACGGTGGAACGAGACCATGTTTTATGATGCCAAACAGCGTGTCGTCAGAGTGATGCCAGGTGTGACCGGAACCGTCATGCGGCGGGGCCGGCAGCTTGCCGTTGGGCTTGCGTATGCGCCAATCAGGTTGACCTTCCAGTTCTTTACCGTGGCAGAACGCGCACAACTGATCGTAGACCCGTTGGCCGTGCTCTACCTGATTTTGATCATGAGGATCCACCTTGACGGCATTTTCTCTATCCATGATCTGATAGGTAATCAGCGATCCGCCCAGCAACAGTGATAACCCCAGCATCAGAAACAATGCTTGCCGCCTCCAGTGCCGGGAATGTATCGACATAATTGACCTGCTTGATAGATGGGTCCAAATAGAGAGAAGGTTACTGCATGATCTTGGGTTGTTCAAAGACCCGTATGTGGTAAATTCATAATTCCTCTAATAATATAGAATCGAACTTCCATCCTGAAGCCGTGGCTATCTCGGGTAATGCTCCCATCTTTGCGTAATTAATTCAGTAATTCGTTTAATCGACTTTACAGAGACAATATAAAAATTGCTGTGTCGTCCCGAAGGGCGTTCGATGAAGCTCTGTTGTGTGTTCCACCAGACGAAAACGTGGCCCGAATTCATCATGCAGTGAGTCCGCATCATAGCGGACAACATCGAGACCACTACATTTCGTTGGTCCTTCGAGTCCAAACGTCGCCACAATGACATAACCACCCGGCTTTATTGATTGCTTGACTTGTCGGATATAGGCCTCGCGATCTTCGAGTTTAGTCAGAAAATGAAATACTGCGCGGTCATGCCACACATCGTAACCATGTCTTGGCAGAGCAGCTTCTGTAATGTCCGCTACCATCCATGTGACATAGCGGGAAAATTCACCAACTCGCTTTCGTGACACTTCGATGGCTGTAGGAGAAACATCGAGGATACTGAGATTTCGATATCCCTGCGCAAGTAGATCATCAACCAGGGTCGATTCCACACCCCCAACATCTATGATCGATGCTGACAGATTAGGAGCGGCGTGTTTAATCAGCTCAAGGGACCGCTCAAGATGCGGCCGATACCAGGTGACAGCATCTGGTGCTTTTGTACGATATATGGAATCCCAATGACCTTCGGTGTTCACGTTAATATCAACAATTCAATTCCGACTTCGTATAAGTATATCGTGTCTTTCAGAAATCGTAGACGACGCAGTGTAAACCACGCGAGTAGTCCGACGCCCAAGTCGAGATAAAGCAACCCGGCAAGCAGGATCGACGGGGTCGCGCGCGCCAGCAGCTTGGGGAGCAGCGTACTGGCGCCGAACAACACCGCGGACACGCGTGCGTAGACAATCCCAGAACGGTACGGCCGGTCATGAATCCGCGTCCCGCGGATTTCAGGGTCTGGCGTCGTCCCGGTAGGCCAGCAAACGCAGCGCGTTGAACACGACGATCAGTGTCGATCCCTCGTGGAGCAGCACCGCCAAGCCGATGCCGGCCCAACCAAACAAGGTGGCGGGAATCAGCAGCGCCACCACGCCCAGCGACACCCACAGGTTCTGGCGAATGATGCGCCGCGACGCGCGGCTCAAGGCCACCGCAAACGGCAGCTTGGAAAGATCGTCGGCCATCAGAGCCACGTCCGCAGTTTCCAGCGCCACGTCGGTACCGGCGCCGCCCATGGCGATGCCGACCGTGGCGCGCGCCATGGCCGGCGCGTCGTTGACGCCGTCGCCGACCATGGCCACCTGGCCGTAGCGCTGCCCGAGATCTTCCATGGCCTTGACCTTGTCTTCCGGCAACAGGCCCGCTTTCACTTCGTCCAGGCCGACCGCGTCGGCGATGGCGCGGCCCACGCGTTCGTTGTCGCCGGTGAGCATGATGGTCTTGCGGATGCCGAGCTGGTGCAGTCGTTCCAGTATTTGCTTTACTCCCTCGCGCGGCGTGTCCGCCAGGGCCACGATGCCGAGGAATTGTCCATCAGCCTGAATCAGCATGATGGTCTTGCCTTCCGTCTGGAGGCGCAATGCGTGCTGCTGGATCACCTCGGGGATGGGTTGGCCATCAAACAGCTTGGCATTACCGATGATTATTTTTTTCCCATCAAATTCGGCGCGCACACCTTTGCCGGTCACGGCTTCGACCTCCCCAGCCTCGCTCCAGGTTAGCCCGCGGCCCTTCGCTTCCGCCACCACCGCCTGCGCCAAGGGATGAGCGCTGCGGCTTTCCACAGCGGCGGCAACGGTCAGCAGACGGGTCTCGTCTCCACTGACGGCGACGACATTGGTCACCTTGGGCTTGCCGACGGTCAGCGTGCCGGTCTTGTCGAAGGCGATGGCCGTGAGCACGCCGAGATTTTCCAGATGCGCGCCGCCCTTGATCAGCACGCCGCCGCGCGCGGCGCGCCCGATGCCGGACAGCACCGCCGACGGTGTGGCGATAGCCAGCGCGCACGGCGAAGCCGCCACCAGCGCCGCCATGGCGCGGTAAAAAGATTCGGCGAAGGGAAAGCCGAACAGCGGCGGCAGCACGATGAGCAAGCCGGCCCCGACCAGCACGACCGGCACGAATATCCGCTCGAAGCGATCGGTGAAGCGCTCGGTGGGAGATTTCTGTGTCTGCGCCTCAGCCACCATCTCCACCATGCGCGCGAGCGTGCTCTCCCGCGCCAGTCTCGTCACCTCGACGATCAGCGCGCCCTCGCCGTTGACCGTGCCGGCGAATACCTTGTCTCCCGATTGCTTGTCCACCGGCATGGATTCGCCGGTGACCGGCGACTGGTCTACCGCCGAGTTGCCCGACGCTACCTGACCATCGGCGGGAATGCGCTGGCCGGGCTTGACGATCACCCGGTCGCCGCGCTGCAATGCTTCGACCCGCACCTCGATCTCCACGGCATCCCGCTGCACGATGGCGGTCTTGGGCACCAGTTCCGCCAGCGCTTCGATGGCCTTGCGCGCACGATCCATGGCCATGTGTTCCAGCGCATGACCCAGGCTGAACAGGAACAGCAACAGCGCGCCTTCTTCCCAGGCGCCCAAGGCCGCCGTCCCGGCCGCCGCGACAATCATCAGGGTGTCGATGTCGAAGCGGCGGCTGCGCACACTCTGCCCGGCGTCGCGCAAAGTGTAGAAACCGCCCGCCGCGTACGCGCCCAGCAACAGGCCGAGCGCCAGAATTCGCGGTGCGCCGACGAGACCCGCAAGCCAGCCCGCCAGCAACAGCAAGCCGGCGACACCGCTAAAAATAAGCTCGCGATGCTCGGCGAACCATCCCGCCTCGCGGCCTTCTTCCAGCACGGAATAACCGAGCGCCTGGATGCGCGTGACAATCGCCGCGCGTTTAATTTTTTCGCTGTCGAATTCCACGCGCAGGCGCTCGGCGGTATAGCTCACCGAGGCCTCCAGCACGCCGTCCATGCGTTGCAGCGTGTGCTCGATCACGGCGGCGCAGGTGGGGCAGTCCATGCCATCGATGCGCAGGCTCTCGTGATGATAACGGTTGCTGATCCTGGCGCTGGACGCTTGCACCAGCTCGCGCACCCGGCTCACGCTGAAGCGCTTGGGATCGTAGTGAAGGCAAAGGTGAGCGCTACCGTCTTCGCGGACCAGGTGTACCTTTTCCAACCCTTCGGCCTGCAGCAATCTAGTCAGCCGCCCTACGCAGGCGTCGCGCTCATCGGCGACATCCGGCAAGACCAGGGACAAGTCCAGTTTAAGTTTTTCGGCCATGCTGCTGCTCTTTGGAACCAATACTGCCATGTCCAGATAAATCGACGGTAAAATACAAATTCGAATCATCCCGGGTGAAACCGTGGTCTGCCTCTATTTGCCACTCTATTTGACCCCGCTCACGAATACCCACACGGCATCCTGTAACGTTGCCACACCCGACTTACCCTGTTTTTCCATCTCACCCTGTTCATGCTCTGCGAACAACACCCACCAGCCTGGACTGTGCAGATTCACAATGGCGACACCATTGCGGTCTGTCCGGGCTGTTCGGATTGTCAGCGATTCGGGAAAGTAGGGTTTATCTAAGGGCGGGTCGTAATATTTTTCGGCGTAGACTTTGGTGTCGGCCAGGGGTTGCCCCTTAAGCAGC
>JADLET010000177.1 GCA_020845975.1 Gammaproteobacteria bacterium
CTCGAGGAAGATCTGGCCGTCGGTGATCGAGATGACGTTGGTCGGCACGAAGGCGGTCACGTCGCCGGCCTGCGTCTCGATGACCGGCAGCGCGGTGAGCGAGCCGGTCTTGCCCTTGACCTTGCCGCCGGTGAGCTTCTCGACGTACTCGGCGTTGATGCGTGAGGCGCGTTCAAGCAGACGCGAATGCAGGTAGAACACATCGCCCGGATAGGCCTCGCGGCCCGGCGGACGCTTCAGCAGCAGGGAAATCTGTCGATAGGCCCAGGCCTGCTTGGTCAGATCGTCATAGACGATCAGCGCATCTTCGCCGATGTCGCGGAAGTACTCGCCCATCGCGCAACCGGAATAGGGGGCGATGAACTGCATGGCGGCCGGATCGGAGGCGCTCGCCGCGACGATGATGGTGTGTCCCATCGCCCCGTGTTCCTCCAGCTTGCGCACCACGTTGGCGATGGAAGAGGCCTTCTGGCCGATCGCGACGTAGATGCACTTAACCCCGGTGCCTTTCTGGTTGATGATGGCGTCGATCGCGACCGCCGTCTTGCCGGTCTGACGGTCGCCGATGATCAGCTCGCGCTGGCCGCGGCCGACCGGCACCATGGCGTCGATCGCCTTGAGCCCGGTCTGCACCGGCTGGCTGACCGATTTGCGCGCGATAACGCCCGGCGCCACTTTCTCGATCGGTGAGCTGCCGCTCGCCTTGATCGGCCCCTTGCCGTCAATCGGATTACCGAGGGAGTCGACCACGCGGCCAACCAGCCCTTCGCCCACGGGCACTTCAAGGATGCGGCCGGTGCACTTGACCGTGTCGCCCTCGCTGATATGCGTGTAAGGACCCAGCACCACGGCGCCGACGGAATCGCGCTCGAGGTTGAGCGCCATGCCGTAGGTATTGCCGGGGAACTCCAGCATTTCGCCGTACATCACCTCGGCCAGACCGTGGATACGCACGATGCCATCGGTCACGCTGACCACGGTGCCTTCGGTGCGCGCCTCGTTGACGGCCTCGAATTTCTCGATCCGCTGCCGGATGAGTTCGCTGATCTCTGCTGCGTTCAACTGCATAATCCTATCCCCTTAAAGAGTTCAAACTAGTGGGACAGCGCACTCGCGAGCCTGTCCAGGTGTCCCGTTACCGAACCATCTATGACCAGATCCCCGGCGCGGATGACGGCGCCGCCGATCAAGGTTTCATCGGTCGAGCTTTTCAAACTGATCTCGCGCCCCAGACGCTTCTTCAGGGCGACGGAGATGCCGGCTTCCTGCTCCGGACTGAGGGGAAACGCCGATACGACCTCGGCCTGTACCGTTCTTTCCGCCTCCGCGCGATACTCCGCGAACAGCGCACCAATCTCCGGCAGCATATCCAGACGGCGGTTCTCCACCAGCACACCGACCAGGGACCTGCCCTGGTCCTCGAGCCGGTCGCCACAGATTTCGACGATCAGCCCCGCCAGCTGCGCACGCGTGATGCGCGGATTACCGATCAGGCGCTGCATGCGGGGATCTGCGGCCACGGCGGTCAGCAGCTGGAGCCTCTCCGACCACGGCCCGAACTGGCGCTGCGCGGAGGCGAGATCAAACACGGCCTGCGCATACGGACGGGCGATGGTCCTCTTTTCGGCCATTATGCTTCTCCAAAAACCTAAATCTGCGACACCAGGTCTTTCAACAGATCATCGTGCGCCTTGCGATCAATCTCGCGCTTGATGATCTTGCTGGCGCCGGCGGCTGCGAGCGTGGAAACCTGCCCGCGCAACTGCTCCTTCGCGCGGTTGACCTCCTGCGAGATCTCGGCGCGGGCCCCGACGATCAGGCGATCGGCCTCGGTGCGGGCATCCGCCTTGGCTTCCTCCACGATATCGCTCGCGCGCTTCTCGGACTGCGCAAGGATCTCGGTAGCCTTGGCGCGGGCCTCATGGATGAGGTCCTTGGCGCGCTTTTCCGACAGCTCCAGCTCGTGCTTGCCCTTGTCGGCGGCGGCAAGGCCGTCGGCAATGCGCTTCTGCCGGTCGGCGAGCAGCTTGTTCAGCGGGCCCCACAGCAGCTTGTTGACGAACACGATCAGCGCCACGAAGGCGAGGATCTGCGCGATCAGGGTGACGTTGATATTCATCTCATGTGTCCTCTTGTTCCTGCTCCGGAGTCAGGTGAAAAACGCCGGCGCGGGGACAGTATCAGAGCGTGCCGATCGCGCTGCTCAGCGCCCCGACGAAGGGGTTGGCGAACAGGAACCACATGGCGAACGCAAGGATGATGAAGGGGAAGGATTCCATCAGACCCGCGAAGATGAACATATTGGTCATCAGGGCCGGGCGCATCTCGGGCTGACGCGCGATTCCTTCAAGGGTCTTGGCGCAAATCAGGCCCCAACCGATGGCCGAACCCAGACCGGCGGCGGCCAGAATGACGCCGACTCCGACGGCGGTATAGGCGTAGATTTGTGCGAGCATCTCGGGTGTCATTGCTTTCTCTCCTTTGGTAAATCAAATATCAACAATTCGGAACAGCGTGTTGGGTGGGCGGCGCTACTAGTGATCCTCGACATGCGCCATGCCCAGATAAACCAGGGTCAGCACCATGAAGATGAATGCCTGCAGGGTAATCACCAGCAGGTGAAAGATCAGCCAGCCGAGGTCGAGCACCACCTGCAGCGGGAACCAGAACAGATAACCCAGCGCGCCAACCACCAGGGTGCCGCCGATCAGGGCGATGAGCAGGAACACCAGCTCGCCCGCGAACAGGTTGCCGAACAGTCGCAGGCCGAGGCTGAGCGGCTTGGCCAGCTCCTCGATCAGCGTCATGACGATGTTGACCGGGATGAAAAACTTGCCGAAGGGGTGAAACAGAAACACCTTCATGTAGCCGACCGGGCCCTTGATCTTGATGTTATAGAACAGGATCAGGCCGAATACGGTGAGCGACATCGCCATCGTGGTGTTGAGGTCCGTCGTGGGCACGGCCTTCAGATGGTTCACGCCCACGGCGCCGGCCAGCAACGGCAGCAGGTCCACCGGAATCAGATCCATGAAGTTCATCAGCCACACCCACACGAAGATCGTGAGCGCGAGCGGGGCGATGATCGGGTTGTGACCCGGGAATGTGTCCTTGACCTGGCCCTGAACGAATTCAATGATCGATTCGACGAAATTCTGGAAGCCGGACGGCGCATCCAGGCTCAGGCTCCGCCCGAGGCGCCAGCTGGTCAGGATGATCACCATCCCGAGCATAACGCTGAAAAACAGGGTGTCGACATGCAGGGCCCAGAAACCTACCGCCTTGTGCGTGACCGGATCGCAGTCGCCGACACACAGATTGGTCAGGTGATGCTGGATATATTCGACGGTACCGCCGCCGGAGGAGTGTTCTTCTGCGCTCAACTTCGCCTGCTCCGTCTGTAATATTTACTTGTTCTTTTCCTGCCGGGACCGGCCGGCCGCCAGCATGAAGCCCAGCTGTACGGCGATGAACCCGACCACCACGGGCAACGGGGTCAGCTTCAGCGCGGCGAGACCGACCGTCAGCAGCACCAGCACCAGCACAAAGCGCACCGCGGCGCCGGCATACAGCACCGCCTGGCCCGCCTTCGCGCTCTGCAGGCGCCCGGCCAGCATCACGCCGCGGCTCAACAGCAGGCTCATGATCACGCCGACCGCTCCGCCGTACGCTGCTGACCATGCGGCAGCGGGACCCTTGATCGTAAAAAAACCCGCGACTACGGCTAATCCGATCCCCAGCTGCAGACCGATCACCCGGCGGGTTCTGATGCGCAACTCGTCGCTGGCGGAATTCAACTAAATGTCCCTGCTCAGCAACTTGTAGACCTTCAGGAAGCCTCCCACAGCCCCCAAGCCGGCAAATACTAGCATAAAGATCGGTCGACTATCCAGCCACGAGTCAACGGCATAACCCAACAGAAATCCCGCGACTATCATCGAGGTCAGAATCGTGCCGACCCCAATCATGACAAGTCCGGCACCCTTCGGTGGAGGCATGGGCTGGCCGTCCGGGCAAAATCGAGCGCGTGAGTATACCGCGTGAAAAAAGCAACATGCAAGGCCTGAAAAAATAGGGGTATCGCGCATCAAACAGGTGCGGCGGCGGCGCGGTCGTGGCGCTGGAAAACCGTCGCGCCGGAGAGAAATTATTTGATGTGGGCGAGTATGCCCTCGAGCTCGTCCAGACTGTTGTAATGCACCACGAGCCTGCCCTTGCCCTTCGCGTTGTACTGGATGTCGACGCTCGCACCGAGTTTCCCGGAGAGATCTTCCTGCAGTCGGCGCACATCGGGATCCACGGCATGCCGTTGTTGCGTCGGCGACTGGGCGGCGGCAGCCTGCAGCCGGCGCACGAGCTGCTCGGTCTCGCGCACCGACAGGCCCTTGGCCGCCACGCGGCGCGCGGCCTCGCTCTGGAGCGGTCCCTGCAGCGCAAGCAGCGCGCGCGCATGCCCCATATCGATCTCCCGCCGCTCGATACGCTGCTTCACATCCTCGTTCAACTCGAACAGACGCAGCAGGTTGGACACGGCGGCGCGCGAACGGCCCACCGCCTCGGCGGCGAGCTGATGCGTCAAACCGAACTCCTCGATCAGACGCTTCAGCGCGAGCGCCTCCTCCAGCGGATTCAGATCCTCGCGCTGGATGTTCTCTATCAAGGCCATCGCCATCGCGGCCTGATCCGGCACGTCGCGCGCGATGACCGGCACCTCGTGCAGCCCCGCCAGCTGCGCCGCTCGCCAGCGCCGCTCGCCGGCGATGATCTCGTAGGTGTTTGCGCCGATCGGCCGCACCACTATGGGCTGCACCACCCCCTGGGCACGGATCGAATCGGCAAGATCCTGCAGGGTCTCCGGCCGTATGTCCGAGCGCGGCTGGTAACGGCCGCGACGCAGCAGATCCACCGGCAGCTTCATCAGGCGCTCGCCCTTCTCCGCCACCGCGGTTGCCGGCACTGCCGGGACAGCAGCCGCGGGCACGGCGATCGCCGCATGGCCCAACAGGGCATCCAGGCCGCGACCCAAACCTCTCTTTTTAACGTTCATGTCCTGATCCCGTCCGTCGTATGCCCTACAGCGCGGGCGCGGCCTCATTCTTCATGCCCTTGCGCAGCATTTCGCCCGCCAGCGCCAGATAGGCGCGCGCGCCCTGCGAGGCCTTATCATACAGCATGACCGGCAGGCCGTGACTGGGCGCCTCGGCCAGACGCACGTTGCGCGGGATGATGGTGTTGAACACCTGCTCACCGAAATGATCGAGCAGCTGCGTGGAGACATCATTGGCCAGCTTGTTGCGCGGATCGAACATGGTGCGCAGCAATCCCTCCACGCGCAGCTCGAAATTCAGCGTGGTGCGGATCTTCTCGATGGTATCCAGCAGCGCGGTCAGACCCTCGAGCGCGTAATACTCGCACTGCATGGGGATGATGACACCCTGCGCGGCGACCAGCGCATTGACCGTCAGCATGTTGAGCGAGGGCGGACAGTCGATGATGATGTAGTCGTAGTCGGCGAGAACCGGCTCCAGGGCGCGACGGAGGCGCTGCTCGCTTTCCGCATGCGTCATCAGCTCGACCTCGGCGGCGGTAAGATCGCCATTCGCCGGCAGCAGCGCATAACCCGCCTGCGGGGTGACGACCGTCGCCTCGACCAGCATGCGTTCCCCGAGCAGGACCTCGCAGCTGCCCGCCTCAAGACGACTCTTGTTGATGCCACTGCCCATGGTGGCGTTACCCTGCGGATCGAGGTCGATCAGCAGGACCCGTCGCCGTGTCGCGGCCAGCGACGCCGAGAGATTGACGCTGGTAGTGGTCTTGCCGACCCCTCCCTTTTGATTGGCTATCGCGATGATCCTGGCCATAGTTCCCCGCTGGTGCGCCGCCTTCATGGCGCGCGCGTGTCTGTCCCCGGCGCATTCGATGCCGGGGCCGTACATGGTAACCCGGATGCGCGGAGTTTAGCGCGGATTCCTCTCCGCGCCATCCATGCGTGGTCTCATCCCGGCGTTATGCCGGAATCACGCGGGGGATGCAGCGCGGGCAAGGCGGACCAGATAGCGCTCCGCATCCAGGCCCGGCACCCGCAGCGGCTCTACCGCGAGCAACCGGAATGACGGCGGCAGGGCGGCCAGTTCCTCAGCGGGATAGCGCCCCTTCATGGCGAGCAGACACCCATCGCTGCGACACAGATGCCCGGCCGCCGCCACGATCTCCGCCAGACTGGCGAAGGCACGTGTGACGACGGTGTCGAAACCCTCGTCCGGCCGGTATTCCTCCGCGCGCAGGGACTCCACGGCAACGTTACCGAGGCGAAGCTCCGCAACGGCCTGGCTCAGGAAGCGTGTCTTCTTGCGGTTGCTGTCCAGCAGGACAAGCCGGCAAGCCGGCAACGCGAGAGCCAGCGGGATACCCGGCAGACCGGCGCCCGAGCCGACATCGATGATGCGAGGGGTCTTGATGTATGGAACGATTGAAAGACTGTCGAGCAGGTGCCGTGCGACCATCTCACCGCGATCGCGCACCGCCGTCAGGTTATAGGCCCGGTTCCATTTTTCGAGCAGGACAAGGTAATCGAGCAGCCCCCGGCGCACCGCCGGCGGCAGCGCGAGGCCGAGCGCCGCCAGACCCGCGTCCAGCCGCGCGTCATCCGCCATGACTAGATCCCCTGAACGTGCCGGCCCGCGCCAGGCACGTCATCCATGATTGTTCAGATCGATGTGCACCGGGGCGGCGTGCCAGATGTCCTCGGCATACTCGCGGATGGTGCGATCACTGGAAAACACGCCCATCGCGGCCACATTCAGGATCGCATTGCGCGTCCACGCGTCGGTGTCGCGATAGAGAGTGGAAATGCTGTCCTGGCACTCCACGTACGAGGCGTAGTCCGCCAGCAGCAGATAACGATCTCCGCCCGCGGTCAGGGCGTGTATCACGGGCTGGAACCTGTCCTTCTGGTCGGGCGAAAAGAATCCCCCGCCGATCATGTCGAGCACCTGGGCCAGCTCGCCGTTCGCATGCAGGTAATCCCACGGGTTGTAGCCGTCACGCTTCATTTGGGCAACCTCGTCCGTGGTGCGACCGAAGATGAATATATTATCGTGACCGACCTCGTTGCGGATCTCGACATTCGCGCCATCCAGGGTGCCGATGGTGAGCGCGCCGTTCAGCGCCAGCTTCATGTTGCCGGTGCCCGAGGCCTCGGTGCCCGCCATCGAGATCTGTTCGGACAATTCCGCGGCGGGAATGATATCGCTCGCCGTGGACACATCGTAATTGGGGATGAACACCACCTTGAGGCGACCCGCGACAGCGGGATCGTTGTTGATGATGTCGCCGACGTCGTTGATCAGCTTGATGATCAGTTTCGCCATGGCATAACCCGGCGCGGCCTTGCCCGAGAAGATGCAGGTGCGCGGCACGATGTCCGCGCCATTGCGCAGGCGGTTGTACAGTGTGATCACATGCAACAGATTGAGGAGCTGGCGCTTGTACTCATGTATGCGCTTGATCTGGACGTCGAACATCGAGTCGGCGGAGACATCCAGCCCCATGCGACGCTTGATCAGGCCGACCAGTCGCTCCTTGTTATGAAGCTTCACGGCGTGGAAGTCGGCGCGAAATCCGGCGTCCTCCGCCAGCGGCGCGAGCCGCCTGAGCTGGTCGAGGTCAGTCACCCAATCGCCGCCAATGTGCCTGCCGATCAGGCGCGACAACGGCTGGTTGACATGATGCAGCCAGAGGCGCGGAGTTACGCCATTGGTCTTGTTAACGAATTTTCCCGGACAAAACCTGTCGAAGTCGGCGAAGATGGTCTCCTTCATCAGTTGCGAATGCAGCTTCGCCACCCCGTTGACCCGATGACTTCCAATGATCGCGAGGTGGGCCATGCGAACCCGCCGCTCGCCACCCTCCTGGATGATCGACATGCGTCGCAGCAGGTCCATGTCGCCGGGATGCTGGTGCATCACATCCTTAAGAAAGTTGTGATTGATCTCATAGATAATTTGCAGGTGACGCGGCAGAATCCTCGCGAACAGACTCACCGGCCAGGTCTCCAGCGCCTCGGGCATCAGTGTGTGATTGGTGTAGGCGAAGGTGCCCGTGACAATCTTCCAGGCGCGCTTCCATTCCATCTTGTGCTCATCGACCAGGATGCGCATCAGTTCGGCGATGGCGATCGCCGGGTGGGTATCGTTCAGCTGTATGGCCACCTGATCGGGCAGAACATCAAGAGAATCATGATATTTATCAAAGCGGTACAATATGTCGCGCAGGGTCGCGCTGACAAAGAAATACTGCTGCTTGAGGCGCAGCTCCCTACCCATGGAGGTGGTGTCGTCAGGATAGAGCACGCGCGAGATGTTCTCCGATTCCGACTCAGACTCCACCGCCTTGATGTAATTGCCCTCGTTAAAATAACCGAGATCGAAGTCACGCGAGGATTTGGCGGACCACACGCGCAAATTGTTCACCGTGCTGGTCCCGTAGCCCGGGATGGGGGTGTCGTAGGCCATCGCGATGACCTCCTCGGTGTCCACCCAGTGGTGGCGCGCCACACCGTGCTCGTCGGTATATTCGACGACGCGGCCATTGAATCGAATCGGGTAAAGCACCTCGGCACGCGGGAACTCCCACGGATTGCCATAACGGAGCCAGTTGTCCGGGTGCTCGATCTGGCGCCCGTTCTCGATCTTCTGCTTGAACATCCCGTATTCGTAGCGGATCCCGTAGCCATAGCCCGGGATGCCCAGCGTGGCCATGGAATCCAGGAAGCAGGCCGCCAGCCGGCCGAGGCCACCGTTGCCGAGCGCCGCCTCGGGCTCGACCTCGATGATCGACTCAAGATCCAGACCGAACTCCCGCAAGGCCTCGTCGACCGCATCGTAGATGCCCATGTTGTGCAGGTTGTTGGCCAGGCTGCGGCCGATCAGGAACTCCATCGACAGGTAATAGACCCGCTTGGCATTCTCGCGGTAGTAGGTGCGCATGGTCTCCATCCAGCGCTCCATCATGCGATCGCGCACCGTATAGGAGACCACGTGGAACCAGTCGCGCGGCGTAGCCGTGTACATATCCTTGCCCACGCGGTATTCCAGATTGTTCGCCATGGAACGCTTGATGGCCTTGACATCCATGCCAAGGTAATCGTATTTGAGCGTGCGTACCGTCGAGGTTTTGGGAGCCATTGGGTTGATCCTTTTATATACTATTCCGTCAGCAGGGGCCGCCCGGTGGAAATTTCCGCCGGTATGTTAGCACGCACGACCCATCCACTTTTCCGTTGGTTCTGCGTTTTTACCTTTGCCTTTATGTATTTGTCATATCGAACGAGTATAATGCACCGATGATCAGGATGAGTCGCGCGGCGTTTCGGGCGTTCATGTCGTCCCTGTCCGGCCGGCCACCCGTCGCCGCCGCGCGGGCGACCGTGCCGGCATGGCTATTGGCGGCTGCGGTGCTGGCGGCGCCAGCACATGCCGAGCCCGTCACGCTCAACCTCAAGGACGCCGACATCAGCGCTGTTATCGGCACCATCTCCGAGATCACCGGCAAGAATTTCATCGTCGATCCGCGCGTCAAGGGCAAGATCACCATCATTTCCTCGCGCCCGATGGAGTCCGACGAGGTTTACCAGGTCTTCCTCTCGGTGCTGGACGTGTACGGATTCTCCGCCGTACCGAGCGGCAAGGTGATCAAGATCATCCCCGACGCCAACGCGAAGCAGATCGCCGTCCCGACCACGGACGACGACTCCCCCGGGCGCGGCGACGAGTTTGTCACCCGGGTCATCGAGCTGCGCAACGTTTCCGCTGCACAATTGGTGCCAATTCTGCGTCCACTGGTGCCCCAACAGGGACACCTGGCGGCCTATGTGCCGAGCAACATGCTGATCATTGCGGACCGCGCCTCCAACATCAACCGCCTGGTCAACCTGATCAACCGCATCGATCTGCCCAGCAGCGACGAGATCGAAATCGTTGCGCTCCAGCACGCCTCCGCCGCCGAGATCGTGCGCATCCTGACCGCGCTCGCGCAGCAGGACAAGGCGCGCGGCGGCGGCGCCCCCACTGACCCCGAATCCAGCCCGGTGCTGATTGCTGACGAGCGCACCAACAGTGTGCTGATCGGCGGCGGTAAATCCGGACGCCTGCGCCTGCGCGCGCTGATCTCCCATCTCGATACACCGCTGCAGACCCAGGGCAACACCCGCGTCATCTACCTGCGCTATGCCCAGGCCAAGGATCTGGTGCCGGTGCTGACCGGCGTCAGCAGCAGCGTCGAACAACAGGCCAAGAGTGCCGGCGGCGGACAGGCCCCTGCCGCCGGCGGTAACAACCTGCCAATCAACATCCAGGCCGATGAAAGCAGCAACTCGCTGGTGATCACCGCCCCGCCCGATATCTTCAACGCACTGGAGGGCGTCATCAAACAGCTCGACATCCGCCGCGCGCAGGTCATGGTCGAAGGCGTCATCGCCGAGGTCTCCACCAATATCAGCAATCAGCTCGGCGTACAGTGGGTAGCCGACGGCACACCCGGCGGCAACGGTCCGGTCGGCCTCACCAATTTCAGCAACGCCGGCAGCAATGTCGTCAGCATCGCCGGTGCGGTCGCTACAAACAACTATTCCAGCCTCAGCCTGAGCGGGCTGGCCCTCGGGATCGGCCGCTTCAATTCCGACAATGTCAATTTCGCCGCCATCATCCAGGCGCTCAAGAGCAACGGCTCGACCAACATCCTGTCCACACCCTCGCTGGTCACGCTGGATAACGAGGAAGCCGAGATCGTGGTCGGTGAGGAAGTACCGTTCGTCACCGGATCGTTCACCAGCACAGGCACCGGCAGCGGCAGTGTGAGCAATCCGTTCCAGACCATCTCGCGCGAGAACGTTGGCATCACGCTGAAGGTCAAGCCACAGATCAACGAGGGTAATGCCATCAAGCTGGATATCGAGCAGACCATCGACAGCCTCGGCGCCAAGGGAGATGCCGTCGATCTGGTGACCAACACCCGCTCGATCAAAACCAGCCTTATCGTCGACGATCGCCAGGTGGTGGTGCTGGGTGGGCTGATCCAGGATAACGTACAGCAGAGCGTGCAGAAGGTGCCACTGCTCGGCGATATCCCGTTGCTCGGCCGTCTGTTCAGCTCGCGATCGACCACGAAAGGCAAGACCAACCTGATGGTATTCCTGCAGACCACCATCCTGCGCGACGAGGCGATGATGGATCGCCTGACCGGGAGCAAGTACAACTACATGCGTAATCTCCAGCTCGGTACTCGCGAGCAGGGCATGCTCATGATGCGCAAGGAAGAGTCTCCGGTCATGCCTGCGCTGGACGATCTGCTCGCCCTGCCGCCCCAGCCGGGCGGCGACGGCGGCACAGGATCCGCCGTCCCGCGGCAACCATGAGGGAATCGCTCGAAGCCCTGCTGCCTGACGCGCTGCTCGAAGAGACCGCCCCCGCAACGCGCCCCCGCCGCTTGCCGTTCGCCTATGCCAAGCGTAACGGCGTCCTGGTCACCGAAGTCGTTGATGGCCGCGCCATCACCCTGTGTCGTACCGGCGTAACCGCCCAGGTGCTGTCCGAGGTACGGCGCCACATGGGCCTGCCTCTCGCACCGCGCCTGATCGCCCAGGATGAATTCGACCGCATGCTGCAGGCGTCCTACGAGTCCGACAGCGCCGAAACCATGCAGATGATGGGCGAGATGGGCGAGGATCTCGACCTGTCGCAGATCGCGCAGCAACTGCCTGAGCCCGAGGATCTTCTCGAGAGCCAGGACGACGCCCCCATCATCCGCCTCATCAACGCCCTGCTCACCGAGGCCGTGAAGCTCAACGCCTCCGATATCCACATCGAACCGTACGAGTACCGACTGGTGGTGCGCTTCCGCGTTGACGGTATCCTGCGCGAGGTGCTGGAGCCGGCGCGCGTGCTGGCGCCGGTGCTGGTATCGCGCGTGAAAGTAATGGCGCGGCTCGACATCGCGGAGAAGCGCCTGCCGCAGGATGGCCGCATCTCGCTGCGCATCGCCGGACGCGCCGTCGACGTGCGCGTCTCCACCCTGCCGTGCGGGCACGGCGAGCGTGTAGTGATGCGCCTGCTCGACAAGCAGGCCGGGCGGCTCGACCTGGAGCATCTGGGCATGGCGTCCGAGGGACTTGCCCGCATCGAACATATCATCCGCCGCCCGCATGGCATCATCCTGGTCACCGGCCCCACCGGTTCGGGCAAAACCACCTCGCTGTACGCCATGCTGACACGCATGAACGACAAGCGACGCAACATCATGACGGTGGAGGATCCGATCGAATATTACATCGACGGCATCAGCCAGACGCAGGTACAGCTCAAGGTCGACATGACCTTCGCCCGCGGCCTGCGCGCGATCCTGCGCCAGGACCCGGACATCGTCATGGTGGGCGAGATTCGCGATCTCGAGACGGCGGAGATCGCGGTGCAGGCGAGCCTGACCGGCCATCTGGTGCTATCCACCCTGCACACCAACAGCGCCATCGGCGCGGTGATGCGCCTGCGCGACATGGGTGTGGAGCCGTTCCTGCTCTCCTCCAGCCTGATCGGCGTGCTGGCGCAGCGCCTCGTGCGCCTGCTGTGCCCCGAGTGCAAATACCCGCACACCGCCACCGCCGCCGAATGCGCCGACCTCGGCGTGGCGCCGGACGCGGCGCCTACGCTTTTCACCGCGCAGGGGTGCAGCAGTTGCAGCTTCACCGGCTACCAGGGCCGCACAGCCATCTTCGAGGTGATCGAGATCAACGATCGCCTGCGCACCATGATCCATGACCAGCGCTCCGAACAGGAGCTCGAGAGCTACGCCCACAGCCGCGGGGCGAGCATCTACCAGGATGGTGTCCGCCGCGTCCTCGCCGGAGATACCACCCACGAGGAAGTGTTGCGCGTCACCCACGAGGACAATTGATCGGGTTCGGCCATGGGAGCGTATGAATACACCGCGCTGGACGACGGCGGACGCGAGCGCAAGGGCGTACTCGAGGGAGATACCCCGCGCCAGATCCGCCAGTTGCTGCGCGACAAGGGCTGGGCCCCGCTCACGGTCGCCGAGGTGGCGCAGCGCGAACGTGAACGCGACCGGGGGATTTCCCCGTTCCGGCGCGGGGCGAGCGCGGCCGAGATCGCGCTGATCACGCGCCAGTTCGCGACCCTGGTACGCTCCGGCCTGCCGATCGAGGAGGCGCTGCGCACCATCGCCGAACAGAACGAGAAGGCCCGCCTCAAGAGCATGCTGGTTGCGGTGCGCGCGCGCATCATGGAGGGCCAGTCGCTGGCGAGTGCTCTGTCCGGCTATCCGCGCGCCTTCTCCGATCTCTACCGCGCGACGGTCGCGGCGGGCGAACAATCCGGACATCTCGACACCGTGCTCGACCGCCTCGCCGATTATACCGAGGGCCGCCAGGCGATCCGCCAGAAGGTGTCGCTGTCATTGATCTATCCGGTACTGGTGATCGTGGTCGCGATCCTGGTCGTGCTGCTGCTGCTGGCCTATGTGGTGCCGCAGGTCGTCTCCGTATTCGAGAACATGGGGCAGGAACTGCCGCTGCTGACGCGCGCCCTGATCGCAGCGAGCGACTTCATCCGTTCCTCGGGGATGCTGCTCGGCATCCTGTTGCTCGCGGTCATCATCGGCTTGCGCCTGCTGCTGCGGCGCCCCGGCGCGCGCAAGCGCTTTCACCGTGCCCAGCTCTCGCTGCCGCTGGTATCGCGCCTGGTGCGCGGCATGAACGCCGCGCGCTTCGCGCGCACGCTCAGCATCCTGGCGGAGAGCGGGGTGCCGGTGCTGGAGAGTCTGCACATCTCGGCCGAAGTGGTCACCAACCTGCCGATGCGCGAGGCCGTCGCCACCGCCGCGCGCCAGGTGCGCGAGGGGGCAAGCCTGCACAAATCGCTCGACCGCAGCGGCTATTTTCCGCCCATGACGATCCACCTGATCGCGAGCGGCGAGGCCAGCGGCAACCTCGAGGTGATGCTGGAACGGGCAGCCAGCAGCCAGGAACGCGAACTCGAGGCGGTGGCGCAGACCATCACCGGCCTGCTCGGGCCGTTCCTGATCCTGATCATGGGCGGTATAGTACTACTCATCGTACTGGCGATACTGCTGCCCATATTCAACATGAACCAACTGGTCGTATAACCCAAGAGACAGACACGCATGACACACACACGCATGAAAGCACAGCCATCAAACAGGACACGCCGGCGGAGCCTCGGCTTCACCCTGATCGAGGTGCTCGTCGTGGTGGTGATCCTCGGCATCCTGGCCGCGGTCATCGTGCCCAACCTGATGGAGAAACCCGGACAGGCCCGCATCACCAAGGCCAAGGCGGACATCCGCGCGATCGAGAGCGCACTCAATATGTACCGGCTCGACCGCCACATCTACCCAACGACGGATGAAGGGCTGGAATCGCTGGCGCCGACCTATCTGCAGCGCGCGCCCATGGATCCGTGGGACCGCCCCTACCAGTATCTGAATCCAGGTGCGCAGGGCGGCGCCTTTGACCTCTACACCCTGGGCCGCGACGGTCAGCAGGGCGGCGAGGGCGAAGACGCCGATATCGGCAACTGGAATCTGGATCAATGACACTCCATGATCCGATGCCTGTCCGCGCTGGATTGGACACGACGCGCGCCGGGACGTGCCGCGGGGTTCACGCTGCTCGAGATTCTGGTCGTCGTCCTGATCATCGGCATCGTGCTCACTTTCGCGACGCTGACGATCCGCGACGATATCCATGATCGCCTGAAGACCGAGGCCCGGCGCCTGGCTGCCCTGCTGACGCTCGCGAGCCAGGAGACGGTCTTGCAGGGCGCCGAAATGGCGGTGGCCTTCTCACCGCAGGGTTACCGCTTCCAGGTGCTGGATGAAGAGAAGTGGGTCGATGCCGAAGACCCCGTATTGCGCAAACGCGAGCTGCCCGGGGATCTGTCGCTCTTCCTCGAGATCGAAGGCGTAACGCTGGCGGGAGACGGGGAGGACAAGACGAATACGGACGCCGAGGAAGCGCGCATCTATCTGTTCTCGAGCGGCGAGATGACGCCCTTCACGCTCACCCTGAAGGACAGGAACAGCACCGCGACCTATCAGATGAGCGCGGACTTCGGCGGCGAATACACCTTCGAACAATGATCATGTCGACCCCGTACTCCCAGCCGAGACACTCCGCGCGACGCCCCGCGGCCGGCATCCGTCCGCGTGCCTTCACGCTGATCGAGATCCTGGTCGCGCTCGCGGTCATCGCCATCGCCCTCGCCGCCATCGTGGGCGAGACGGCGCAACGACTGCACAATGCCAGGCGATTGATTGACCATACGCTGGCGCACTGGGTCGCCATGAACCGGATCACCGAACAACAGCTGAGCTCGAGCTGGCCCGCGGTCGGGATCACCACTGGCTCGGCCGAGCAGGCCGATCGTGAATGGTTCTGGACTCTCAAGGTATCCAGCACCGAGGATGCCGACATTCGCCGCCTGGATATCGAGGTCCGCGCCGAGAAGGAGTCGGAGCGGCCGGACTCCACCGTCATCGCCTATCTGGAGCGTCCGTCATGACGACGGGGCAACGTGGTTTTACCCTGCTCGAGCTGCTGGTTTCGCTGGCGATCTTCGCGATACTGGGCGTGGCGGCCTATGCCGGCCTTGATGCCGTGCTGAACGCCAAGGACCGCATCGAAGCGAAGGCGGATCAGCTCGGCCGCCTGCAGATGCTGTTCGTGCTGATGGGTCGCGACATCGAGCAGGCCGCTGACCGGCGCGTGCGCGACAACTTCGGCGATCCTCTGCCGCCGATGTTCGGCAACGATACGGCGCTCGAATTCACCCGCGCCGGCTGGCGTAACCCGGCCGGACTCAAGCGCAGCGAGCTCCAGCGCGTATCCTACGGACTCAGCGATGAGACCCTCACGCGGGCCAGCTGGGACGTGCTCGACCGGGCGCAGGACAGCGAACCCCGCAGTGCACGCCTGCTCGACGAGGTCACAGTCTTCGAGATCCGCTATCTGGATGGCGCCGGCGAATGGCGTGGCGAATGGCCGGCGGCGGGGGGGGCGGGGACGCAGCTGCCGCGCGCGGTCGAGGTCACGCTGGATGTGAAAGGATGGGGGCGCATCTCAAGACTGTTCCGCGTAGCGGGAGAGGCGGTTTCCTGATGAAGCGACACCAATTTGCAGGCCAGACCGGTGTTGCCCTTCTCACCGCCCTGCTGATCACCGCCATGGCGGCCGTGGCGGCCGTGGCGATGGCCTCGCGCCAGCAGCTGGACATCCGCCGCACCAGTAACGTCCTCGATGCCGACCAGGCCTACCTGTTCACCCTGGGTGTGGAATCCTGGGCCAAGGAGATTCTTGTGCGTGACCGCCGCGACGGCGAGGTTGATCATCCGGAAGAAGACTGGGCGACCATCCTGCCGCCCATCGCCGTGGAGGGCGCTGTGGTGGCAGGCCGCATTGAAGACCTGCAGGGACGCTTCAATCTCAACGATCTGGTCGATGCCGAGGGTAAGGCGAGTGAGGATGACATCCGACGTTTCCGCCGCCTGCTCGCCACGCTGGATCTGGACGAGAACCTCGCCGATGCGGTGGTCGACTGGATCGACAGCGATATCGACCCGCGCTTCCCTAACGGGGCGGAAGATCCGGCCTATCTCGGTATGGCGCCACCCTATCGCGCCGCGAATGCTCTCATGGAGAGCCCCAGTGAGTTATTATTGGTCAATGGAATCACCCGGGAGGCGTACGCCACGCTCGCCCCCTACGTGACGGCGTTGCCGGCCAGGACCCCGCTGAACGTCAACAGCGCGCCGGCCCCGGTGCTCATGGCGCTGAACGAGGGTATCAGCGAGTCCGACGCCGCCCAGCTGATCGATGAACGCGGCGACAAGGGATACCAGACGACAGAGGAATTTCTCGCGCACCCGCTCCTCAAGGACCGCGCGCAGGGCATCACCAACATAAGCGTGTCAACTTCCTATTTTATGATCCATGCGAATGCCCGCTTCGAACGCAGCAAGATTGAACTCCACAGCCTGGTCGTGCGCAATGCGGATGCGCGCGTCACGGTGATCAGGCGTCTCCAGGGCACGGTCTGATATGCGCGATACGCTTTTCATTCATCTCGGCGCCTCCCTGCCCGACGGCACGGTGGAATGGATGCGCGTGTCCGACGGGGCGGGCGTGGCCGCGGTTGAACAGGGCACGCTGGAGGATGCGGGACGGCAATGCGCCGGCTGCCGCATCGTGGTGCTGGTGCCCGGCGAGGACGTCACCCTGGCGCGCGCATCCATCCCGGCGCGCAACCGCCAGCGCGTGCTGGCCGCGCTCCCGTATGTACTGGAAGACCGTCTCATCTCGGATGTCGAAACCCTGCACTTCGCGCCCGGCATGCGCGAAACGGGCGGAGCGCTGTGCGCGGCCGTGGTCGAGCGCACCCGCATGGATCACTGGATCGAGCGCCTGCGCGCGGCCGCGGTCGTGCCGGACATGCTGGTGCCCGACACCCTGACGCTGCCCTTCGAAGCCGGGGCGTGGACCGTGCTCGACAAGGGGGAGATCAGTCTGGTGCGCACCGCCGCGCAGGGCGGATTCGCACTCGACAGCGCCAACTTCGCGCTGCTGCTCCCGTTGAGCGTGGAGGAAACCGGAGACCAGCGCCCCGAACGAGTCGTCCTCTATGACGATGCGCACAAGCTTGCCGTCGAGTTTCCCAGGGATTCCGGCGTGCATGTTGAATGGCGCGCGGTCAGCGGCAGCAGGCTGGCGCTGATGGTGCAGAACTTCAGCGAGCAGGCCGCGATCAACCTGCTGCAAGGGGATTACAGTCGGCGCGAGCAGCTGGGGAGGGTCTGGCGGCCATGGATCCCCGCCGCACTGTTGCTGGCCGTACTGTTGCTGGTAAATGCCGGCATGACCATTACCGACTACATTGCGTTGTCGCGCGAAAACGCGGCGCTGGAAAGTGACATCCAGGCGATCTATCTTGACGCCTTTCCCGAGTCGCGCCGGGTGGTCAACCCGCGCGCGCAGATGGAACAGGGACTGGCCGTCCTGCGCGGCGGGGGCGGTTCCGACGGCGGTTTCCTCACTCTGATGAACGACGCGGCCGGCCCGCTCAGACAAGTCGAAAATCTCATCCTGCAGCGGGTGAGCTATCACGACGGCAAACTCGATATCGCGCTGGTGATCGGCGATCTGCAGGCCCTTGACCGCCTCAAACAGCAACTGATCGAGCAGGCCGGGATGGCGGTGGACATCCAGTCCGCGAGCGCGCTCAACGACCGCGTCGAGGCGCGGCTGCAACTGGTGAAAAGAGCCTCATGAAACAGTTCATTGCGAATCTGAACGACCGGGAACGGATCCTGCTGGCCGGCGGCGGTGGCGCGATCCTGCTCCTGCTGCTGTTCCTGATCGCCTGGCATCCGTTCAGCCGCCATGTCGAGCGGCTGGGCGAGAATGTGGAGGCCCAGCGGGAATTGCGCACGTGGATGCAACAGGCGGCGGTGGAGGCCAAACGCCTGCGCAGTGGCACTCCGGCACGCCGGGGCGGCGGCCAGTCGCTGCTGGCCGCGGCGGACAGCACGGCGCGCCAGCACGGCCTCGCCGCCGCAATGAAACGGGTCGAGCCGGACGGCGCCGACAAGGTGCGCATCCGGCTGGAACAGGCAGGTTTTGATGACATGACACGCTGGCTCGAACTGCTGGTGCGCGAATACGGCGTGCGCATCGAATCAATCACGGTCGATGGCAGAAACCAGTCAGGAACAGTGGATGCGCGCCTGACGCTGCAAGCAGGTTCCTCATGAAGCGCTATCTCGGTTACGGTCTGCTGGCCGCCTGCGCCTATCTGCTCCTTGTGATCATCCAGCTGCCAGCCGCCCACCTGTATGGCTGGCTGCAGCCGCGCGTTGGTGGGCCGGTGCAGCTCTACCAGCCCGGCGGCACCCTGTGGAACGGTCGCGCCGCTGTCGCCATCGCCGGCAAGACACATATCGAAGCACCCGCATGGCGGTTCCGACCACGCGCCCTGCTTCTGGGACGCGTCGAATACGAACTTGCGGGCAGGGTGGCGGGCGCGCCATTCAGCGCCGTTGCCGGCCGCGGCATTGGTTCTCCGTTTTATGCTGATGATGTCCAGCTCGCGCTTCCGCTCAACGAGGCGCTGCGCTTCCTCGATCTGCACGATGTCGGATTCGGCGGCCAGTTCAGGATCGAGGTAAGACATGCCGAGGTGAATGCCGGAAAGATCGCGGCCCTTGATGCGACATTAAGCGTAGCGGACGCGGCCATTTCAGCACCAGTCAATGTCGTGCTGGGCAACGTCTCCATGCGACTGGAATCGAATGGAGAAATCATCAAGGGGATATTGAAGGACAACGGCGGTCCGCTGCAGGCCGATGGCGTACTGATCTATCAGCCGAGCGGCGAATATCAGCTCACACTCGGCCTGAGCGCGCGTGATCCGAACGATGTCCAGCTACGTCAGGCGCTGCGCTTCCTCGGCACGCCCAACGCCGCCGGCAAGGTGAGCCTGAGCCGGCGCGGCCGCATCGACCTGGCCAGTTATCTGTAAATTTCGGGGGCGGAGCACGACGAGGCATAACGGCCACGTCGCGCTGAAAAACCTCAACGCTTCATCGAGTCGAAGAAGTCCGCGTTGTTCTTGGTGGCCTTGAGCTTGTCGATGAGGAATTCGATCGCCGCCAGCTCGTCCATCGAGTGCAGCAGCTTGCGCAGGATCCACATCTTCTGCAGCTCGTCCTGGTCGGTGAGCAGTTCCTCGCGGCGGGTACCGGAGCGGTTGATGTTAATCGAGGGGTAGATGCGCTTTTCCGCGATGCGGCGATCGAGGTGGATCTCCATGTTGCCGGTGCCCTTGAACTCCTCGTAGATCACGTCGTCCATGCGCGAACCGGTCTCGACCAGGGCGGTGGCGATGATGGTCAGGCTGCCGCCCTCCTCAATGTTGCGCGCGGCGCCGAAGAATCGCTTGGGACGCTGCAGCGCATTGGCGTCGACGCCGCCGGTCAGCACCTTGCCGGAGGAAGGCACCACGGTGTTGTAGGCACGCCCCAGACGGGTGATCGAATCGAGCAGGATCACCACGTCCTTCTTGTGCTCGACCAGGCGCTTGGCCTTTTCGATCACCATCTCGGCCACCTGCACATGGCGGGTAGCCGGCTCGTCGAAGGTGCTGGAGATCACCTCGCCCTTGACGGAGCGCTCCATCTCGGTCACCTCTTCCGGGCGCTCGTCGATCAACAGCACGATCAGGTGACATTCCGGACTCTTGACCGAGATGGAACGGGCGATGCTTTGCAACATCATGGTCTTGCCCGCCTTGGGCGGCGAGACGATCATGCCGCGCTGACCCTTGCCGATGGGCGCCACCAGCTCGATTACACGCATGGTGATGTCTTCGGTGGTGCCGTTGCCGAGCTCCATCGGCAGACGCTTGTTGGCGAACAGGGGCGTCAGGTTCTCGAACAGAACCTTGCTCTTCGCCACTTCGGGGGCTTCATAATTGATCTCGTTGACCTTGAGCAGGGCGAAGTAGCGCTCGCCCTCCTTGGGCGGGCGAATCTTGCCGGACACGGTGTCACCAGTGCGCAGGTTGAAGCGGCGGATCTGACTGGGTGAGACGTAGATGTCGTCAGGGCCCGCGAGATAGGAGCTGTCGGCCGAGCGCAGGAATCCAAAACCGTCCTGCAGGATTTCCAGCACACCTTCGCTGTGGATATCCTCGCCCTTTTTGGCGTGTGCCTTCAGGATCGCGAAGATCACGTCCTGCTTGCGCGAGCGCGCCATCCCTTCGATATTCATGGAGTCGGCCAGCTTGAGCAGGTCGGCCGCAGATAGCTGTTTGAGTTCGTTCAGATTCATAGATGTCAGTGGGTTTGGCGGTGACGACTAGAGAGGGACAGGAATGGCCCGCGCTGTCATGCGGTCCTGCGGTTCTCTGTCAGGAGTTGTACTTTAAAATCAGTGAGAAGAGGTCGCAGAAGGCTGACTGCAACTAGCTGTTGGTATTCGTTTACGGTAACGCTACCACCATTTATCGGCAGCGTCTACCA